>JBKPND010000094.1:0-42072 GCA_046732465.1 Actinomycetota bacterium | reverse complement strand
CGGCGGCGGCCTGGAGGGCGTCGTCGGTGATCTTCACGCGGTGGTGCTGCTCGTAGCGCTCGCGCAGGCCCTCGAGGATCTTCACGGTCTCCTCGGTGGTGGGCTGGTCGACCTTGATCTGCTGGAAGCGGCGCTCGAGTGCGGAGTCCCGCTCCAGGTACTTGCGGTACTCGTCGAGCGTGGTGGCGCCGATGGTCTGCAGCTCGCCCCGCGCGAGAGCGGGCTTCAGGATCGAAGCGGCGTCGATCGCGCCCTCGGCGGCGCCGGCGCCGACCAGGTTGTGCAGCTCGTCGATGAAAAGGATGATGTCGCCGCGCTGGGTGATCTCCTTCATCACCTTCTTGAGGCGCTCCTCGAACTCGCCGCGGTACTTGGAGCCCGCGACCAGGGCGGCCAGGTCGAGCGTGTAGATCTGCTTGTTCTTGAGCAGCTCCGGCACCTCGCCGTTGGTGATCCGGGTGGCCAGCCCCTCGACGACGGCGGTCTTGCCGACGCCCGGCTCGCCGAGCAGGACGGGGTTGTTCTTGTTGCGGCGGGAGAGGATCTGCATGATCCGCTCGATCTCGATCTCGCGGCCGATCACCGGATCGAGCTTGCCCTCGGCGGCGAGCTTGGTCAGGTTGCGGCCGAACTGGTCGAGGAGCTTCGAGGACTTCTTGCCCTCGCCGGTGCCTCCGCTGGCGCCCTGGCGGCGGCCGCCGGGGCCGGACAGCATCCGGATGACCTCATTGCGGATCTTCTCGGAGTCGGCGTCGAAGTCGAGCAGGATCCGCGCGGCGACGCCCTCGTTTTCGCGGACCAGGCCGAGCAGGATGTGCTCGGTGCCGATGTAGTTGTGGCCCAGGCTCAGCGCCTCGCGAAGGGCGAGCTCGAGGACCTTCTTGGCCCGCGGCGTGAACGGGATCTGGCCGGCGGTGACCTCCTCGCCGGAGCCGACGATGCGGACGACCTGCGAGCGGACGCGCTCGACCGTGATGTCGAGGGACTCGAGGACGCGGGCCGCCAGGCCCTCCTCCTCGCGCAGCAGGCCGAGCAGGATGTGCTCGGTGCCGATGTAGTTGTGCTTGAGGGTCCGCGCCTCCTCCTGGGCGAGGACGACTACCTGGCGGGCTCTCTCAGTGAATCTCTCGAACATTCAGTCGGTCTTTCTCTGGTCTATCAAGCAGTTCGGTTGGTCTTACGTTGCGGTCGCTCGATTGGCTCTCGATTAAGTCGTATGGGTCAGGGTCAGGGGACGCAGATTCACCGGGGGTCCTATCCGTATCGGCTCCTGGCTGCCGATCTGTGATCTGACCTCCGGTTCTGTCGGGGACGGCGAAGCCAGAGTATAGCCAGGGGGTCCCTCCGGCCAGGCACGTTCCGTGCGTGGCGAGGGAAGTCCCTGCAAGGTGCGGGAACGGATGGCCATGCAAGCGAAGGTTGCTCCCTGGGCGGGCCGTCGACCACCGCCCAAGCCCGCAGAGTCGAACCGTGGAATCCCACTCGCTGAGACTGGGTAGCGCGGTTAGCGAGCCGCCCGGATCGGTAGCTTGCCGCCCGTGAGAGCAGTGGATCGGCTACGGAGCTGGGGGCGAAAGGTGCGCACCAACCCCTGGCTGGCGGTCGGGCTCGTGCTCGTCGTCCTGCTGATCTGCGCCTGGATCGCCTGGGCGATCACCGTCTGGAGCGAGCACGGCGCCCGCCAGGGCATCGGCGTGCTGATCGTCTGGCCTGCGATCGTCGCGGTGCTGGCACTCATCTCGATTCCCTTCATCTGGGCGTTCCGCGTGATCCGCACGAGCGCTCGCGAGGGCGAGCACGAGGCGGACGCGGAACCCGAATCGGGCGACGCCGAGGCGACCGAGACGAGCTAGTACCGCAGTCGCCTGAGTCGGCGATTCGGCCTCGCCACGACGCGGTGCACCAGGGCCGCGTAGCGCCCGACGAACTCTCGCACCCCCACCGGGTCGTGAATCCGGGCGTCGAACTTGGCCGCGAAGCGCTCCCTCTCCGCGTTGGGATCGACGGAGAAGCTGAATCCCCACGGCATTCCCCGGGTGATGTACCTGGGCGCTTCGAGCTGGATACCGGCGGACTCGAGCAGCGGCCAGCGGCCCAGGCGGGAGAACATCGCGGTCATCTCGGGCGGCGGCGTGCCACCTCGATGCAGCTCCTCGCACAGGCGGTCATAGGGGATCTCGCTGTGCGCCTTCGCCTCGGTGACCACGTCCCGCACGCGTGCCAGCCAGCGCCGGAAGGAGAGCTTCGGGTCGAAGCGGAGGATCAATGTGACCGGATTGGAGAAGAACCCGAACACGGACTGGGCCTCAGGTGGGCGATTCATGGCGTAAGTGCCAAGCGGGATCACCTCCTGGCCCGTGCCCAGGCCGAGCTGAGCCGAGAAGGCGGCCAGCCGGACCATGAATGGGCTCGTGCCCGCCCGGCGCGCGATCTCGTCTAGCGCGGCCACGTCCTCCGGCTCCATCTCCAGATCGATGAGGGCGTCTGTCTCGGGCGCATCGGAAACCGACGCCGGCCGCGAGAACGGAAGCGTGAGTGGCGGACACGCGGATCCGTAAGCCTGCCGCCACCACTCGAGCTGATCGCGGTAGATGGGACCGTCGGGACGCAGCCTCTCCCGCTCCCACGCCGCGAAGTCGGCGTACTGCAGACCCTCCGCGGCCTGCGGGAGGGACTCCACCTGGCGCTGGGCCCCGTATTCGCGTGCCACATCCCTGAAGAAGATTTGCCAGGAGAGCCAGTCGGTGACGATGTGGTGACTGAGACGCAGCAGCCTGTGATCGTGATCGCTGACGCGGGCGAGCCACACTCGCACCAGTGGGCCGGTCTCGAGATCGAACGGCTCCAGTGCGTGGCGGCGCAAGATCGCCTCGCTCGCCGGTTCGGGATCTTGGGATGGGTCGAGCTCGACCAGGGGCATCTCGATCTCCGGGGACGGACCGATGACCTGAACCGGATGCCCCTCGCGCTCCACGAAGGTTGTGCGGAGGACCTCCTGTCGATCGACCGCGTACTGAAACGCAGCCTTCAGCGCGTCCACGTCCAGCGGGCCGCGGATGCGCATCTGACTCGCCATCGTGTAGCCGGCAGTCCCCTCGGCCGTCTGGCTGGATCGCCAGATCCTCTCCTGAGCGAACGAGCAGGCCAGAGGGCGATCCCGGGGAATTCGGACGAGTTGAGGCGAGGGACCGCTCAATTGCGCATCGCGGGGAAGAGCAGCACCTCCCGCAGGCTCTTCGCCCCGGTCAGGATCATGACCAGGCGGTCGATCCCGAGACCTGCGCCGCCCGTCGGTGGCATGCCCTGCTCGAGCGACTCGACGAAGACCTCGTCGTAGGGCTGCGTCTCCTCATCGCCACGTGCCTGCTCGGTGGCCTGCTCCTCGAAGCGGCGGCGCTGCTCGTCCGGGTCGTTGAGCTCCGTGAACGCGTTCGAGATCTCGATGCCGCCGACGAACGCCTCCCAGCGCTCCACCAGCCCCTCCTCGCTCCGGTGGCGCTTCGCGAAGGGCGAGAGCTCGACGGGATAGTCGACCACGAAGGTGGGCTGGATCAGGGTCGGCTCGACCTCCTTGGAGAGGAGGCCGTCGACGAGCTTGCCCCAGCCCTCCTCCGGGTCCGCCTCGCTGCCCATCGCCTCAGCCAGCTCCTCCCGACTGGGGTGCTCCATCACGTCGACCCCGGCGCGCTCCCTGATCGCGTCGCGGAGGGTCACCCGCCTCCAGGGCGGCGCCAGGTCGATCGTCTCGCCGTCCCGTTCGATCTCGGTCGTGCCGAGGACCTCCTTGGCCACGGACGAGACCAGACCCTCGAGCTCCTCTGCGACGTCGTTGTAGTCCGCGTACGCCTCGTACCACTCGAGCATCGTGAACTCGGGGTTGTGCTTGTGGGAGATCCCCTCGTTCCGGAAGTCCTTGCCGAGCTCATAGACCTTGTCGATACCGCCGACCACCAGCCGCTTCAGATAGAGCTCGGTCGCGATCCTCAGATAGAGGTCGCGGTCGAGCGCGTGGTGGTGGGTCGTGAAGGGCCGGGCCAGCGCGCCGCCGTAGAGCGGCTGGAGCACGGGCGTCTCGACCTCAACGAATCCGCGTGAGTCGAACCAGCGGCGCACCGCGGAGACCGTCCGGGTCCGGGCCAGGAACAGCTCCCGCGACTCCTCGTTTGCGATCAGGTCGAGCTCCCGGCGGCGATAGCGGGTCTCCACGTCCTCGAGCCCGTGGAACTTCTCCGGAGGCGGCCGAAGTGACTTCGAGAGCAGCTCCCAGGCGTCCGCCCGGATCGTGAGCTCGCCCCTCCTCGAGGCGAACACCGTCCCCTCCACGCCGACGATGTCGCCCACGTCGAGCCCGAGCAGGCCCTCGTAGGCGTCGCCGAGCTCGTCGACGCGCGCCTGCACCTGGATCTGACCGGTGCCGTCCCTCAGGTCGAGGAAGGCGGACTTGCCGTGCTCGCGCTTCGCGGCGAGACGGCCGGCGACCCGGTAGCGGTCGCTGGTCTCCTCCCCCGGCTCGATGGTCTCATGCGATTCCCGGACCGCTGCGATCTCAGTGCGGTCCGGGAAGCCGTGCGGGTAGGGCTCGATGCCCGCCTCGCGCAGGCGCTCGAGCTTCGCCCGCCTCTCGGCGAGCAGGTCGGAATGCGAACGCTCAGGCTCCTCGTTCACGCGACGGAGCCTATTGCGAGCTAAGCCGCTTCGATCTTGGTGATCTTGAGCTTCTTCTTCGGTCCGCGCGGCGTCTCGACCGTCACGACGTCGTTCCGCTTGCTCCCGACGAGCGCCTTGCCGATCGGCGACTCATTCGAGAGCTTGTGCTCGGTCGGGTCGGCCTCGGCGGATCCGACGATCTGGAACTTCTGGGACTTGCCGGACTTCTGGTCCTTGACGTGAACGACGGCGCCGACGCCGACGGTCTCGGTGTCGAGCTGCTTGTTGTCGATCACCGCTGCCCGCCGCAGCCGGTCCTGGAGGGACGCGATCCGCTGCTCGAGCATCGCCTGCTCGTTCTTGGCGTCGTCGTACTCGGAGTTCTCCGCGATGTCCCCGAACTCCCGCGCCTGCTTGATGCGGTCCGCGACCTCGCGGCGCTTGTCGTTCTCCAGGTACTCGAGCTCCTCCTTGAGCTTCTCGAGCCCCTCGGGGGTGATCAATGTCTCGCGTGCCAACTCTCCTCGATTCCTTCTCTGATTTCGGTTTGCTCGCCGTCAAAAAGCCCTGCTATACGGCGAAAAATGAGCCCGTACCGACACGCTCAATCCGACGGCCGGTCCGGGCGGGGCGCGCCAGTATAGCGCCGCCCAAAGAGGTGGTCGAGGGGGCCCCTCAGGCCGCCAGCGCCTCCCTCAGCGCGCCTGCCACCCGCTCCGAATCCTCGATCTGCGGGTAGTGGCCGAGGTCCTCGAAACGGGTGGGTTCGGCCGCCGGGCGCAGCTCCAGGACGGCGTCCAGAACGGCCTCCGTGGCGACCGGATCGAGCATCCCCCAGGCGATCGCGAGAGGCTTCGGCCAATTCGCGAGGGCTCCGTGCCAGCGCTCGGCGTGCCGGAAGCGCTCCTCCATGTAGCGGATCGTCTTGTGGTTCAGGGTCCGCCCTCCTCCGGCGCATATCAGCGCCCACTGGTCATCCGCCTCCTCATCCGTGAGCGGGTGGTCCGGGGAGAAGATCGAGCCGAACTGCTGGCGGAAGAAGCGCTCGCTCGAGAGACGCGAGAAGAGCGGACCGACCGCGCTCCGCAGGATCCGCTGTCCCAGGGTCGGGCTCGCGGCGCCCTGGATCATGGAACCGTTGAGAAGCAGGGCGCCGGCCAGCTCCATGTCGAGCGAGCCGTCCAGGTCGCGGGCCATCAGCTCGGTCGCGACCGAGGTGCCCATGTCGTGGGCGATGAGGAATACGGGGCCGGGGCGATGCCGGACCAGCTCCTCGACCAGGTCGGCCTGCCAGTGCAGGGTGTAGTCGTGGTCCCGTGGCTTCTCCGACAGCCCGAAGCCGAGGAAGTCCGGGGCGAGTGCGGCGTGGTCGGTTTCGAGGTCGAGCAACAGGCGCCAGTCGTAGGAGCTCGACGGGAAGCCATGCAGGAAGAGCAGGAGCGGCCCGCCGCCATCGCGCTCGAACAGATGGATGCGACGGCCCCGGAACTCCGCATCCCTCCCTCGCTCACGCCACGCGGCCACGCGCGGGGGCAGCTCCACCGCTACCTCTTCTTCCGCATCTTCTTCTTGGCCTTGTAGGTGTAGTCGAAGCTCAGGGAGAACGCGTCGATCTGGCCGACGTCCTCGTTCTGGACGTCCTGGACGATCAGCGTCCAGAAGCCCCTCGCCGGGCCGCCCACGAAGGTGCTCAGCGGTTGCTCCGGGCCGAACGACCCGGTGATCGGCGTGTCGACGCCGGTGTTGCCCGGGGTGGCGATCGAGATCGGGAACCTGTCGCCGAAGTCCACCCGCGACCCGGAGCAATTCGGCGCTCCGGAGCCGTAGCCGTCGCCACTGGGGAGGAGGTCGGGCGGAGGATCCGGATTGACGTTCGTGCTCTGGTCCCGGTAGGTCGAAAGCGCAACCGCCCTGCCCCCAGGCGAGACCAGGAAGAGCGCAAGGTCCCCATCATCGGTGTGGCTGATGCGGACGCCGGCGGAATTGAACGCCGTCACGATGCCGCTCTGAGGCCTCCCCTTGAACTTCGGTGTCTTGACGAAGATCGCGAAGGAGGCCGCAGGGTTCGTCGCCGTGCTGCCCTCCGGCGGGCCGTCCGGAATCGGAAGCGCCGTGCTCACGCACTGGATGAACTGCGCCGTCTTCGTCTTGGCCGGTGCTGAGGTGGGCACCGCGAGCAGCAGCAAGACGCAGGCCGAGCACGCGAGCGCCGCCAGCTGAGCCGAGCGCTTCTTGATCATGGGTTCCTTCCCTGGCCTCCGGGCGGTTGGGCGTGAGGATATCCGCGGCCCGGTCGCCGGAGCAACCGTTGGACGAACCTACGCTGCCAGCGACTCGGCGGGAGCTTCGAGCCGCCGAACGAGGCGCCTCGCCTCGTCCAGGTCGCTCTGCTGGAGATCGGCGGCCGTCCGCTTGTCCGCATCGAGCCGCTCCAGGTACCAGGGGTAGAACTTGCGCAGGTAACGGGCGGCCCGATCGGGACCGAGGTGCTCCTCGGCCTGGTCGATCACCCAGAGCAGCTCGGCGATCACCTCATCGCGCTCGGGATCGGCGCTCCGTCGCCCGGTGAGCTGCTCGAAGATCCATGGGTTCCCGAGGGAGCCGCGGGCGATCATCACGGCGTCCGCTCCGGAGGCGTCGTACGCCTGGCGCGCGGCCTCGGCCGTGTCCAGGCCGCCCGAGATGATCATCGGGACCTCCAGCCGCTCGGCCAGCTCGCTGGCGAGCGCGTAGTCCGGCTGCCCCTTGTGCTGGGTGGCGGCCGAGCGCGGGTGAAAGCCGATCGCGGAGACGCCGGCGTCCGCGGCGAGCCGCAGCGCGAGGTCGAACCCCTCGCGGCCGCCGGGCTTGATCCCGGAGCGCAGCTTGACCGTGACCGGGATCCCCCCTCCCTCACGCGCCGCGGTCGCAATCCGGACGGCAAGTTGGTGATCGCCGAGCATCGCGGCGCCCGCGCCGGTCTTGCAGACCTTTCGCACCGGGCAGCCCATGTTGATGTCGATCAGGTCGGCCCCGGCCTCGGCGACGATCGCGGCGGCGGAACGCATGACGTCCGGATCCTGTCCGAACAGCTGCACCGAGACGGGGTGCTCATCGGGATGCAGGCGAAGCAGCTCCTGCAGGGTCCGTTCGTTGCGGTAGTGGAGCCCGAAGCTAGACACCATCTCCGAGACGGCCATGCCCGCGCCGTGCCGGCGCGCCTGGAGGCGGACGAACCAGTTCCCGATCCCGGCCAGGGGGGCGAGCAGGACGCGGTTGGCGATCTCGACGTCGCCGATGCGGAAGGGCGATGTCAGGGCCGGCTGCACGAAGCAAAGGGTAAGGCGGCTTCGCCATCAGATCGCGACCACAAGCGGCCGCCCGACATAACCGCTCGGGGCTTCGCCCCTCGCTCAAAGTAGAGCGGCCTGGTGGTCGCTAGCCGCCGTTGCGGTCGTAGATGAGCTGGAGGCCGCGCAGGGTGAGCAACTCGTCGACCTGGTCGATGGTCTCGCAGAGGGGCGCGATCGTGTGCGCCAGCCCCCCGGTGGCGATGAAGGTCGTCTCCTCACCCAGCTCATCGGCGAGGCGCCGGTCGATGCCGTCGACCAGGCCCGCGAAGCCATACGCGAAGCCGGACTTGATCGCGGCAGTCGTGTGCTTCCCGATGGCCGCCTCCGGTGAGGAGAGGTCGATCCGCGGCAGCTTGGCCGCCCGGGCGGTGAGGGCCTCGAGCGAGACCTCGACGCCGGGCCCGATCACGCCGCCCAGGTACTCGCCCGCTCCGGAGACGACGTCGAAGTTGGTCGAGGTGCCGAAGTCGACGGTGACGCAGGCTCCCTTTACCGTGGCGTGCGCCGCGACCGCGTTCACGAGCCGGTCGGCGCCGAGCTCGTGCGGGTTGTCGACCAGGATCGGCATCCCGGTCTTCAGGTTGGGGCCGACGAGCAGGCACCGCTTGCCGGTGTGGCGCTCGGTGAGCTCCTCGTACTCCGGGCCGAGCTGGGGGACCACGGTCGAGACGATCGCGCCGTCCAGCGATCCGAAGCTGAGCCCCTCGAGGGAGAGCAGGTCGGAGATCGTCGCCGCCAGCTCGTCGGAGGTTGCGCTGGGGGCGGTGGTCAGGCGCCAGTCGCGCGCCAGGTCCTGCCCGTCGAAGGCGCCCAGATGGGTCTGCGTGTTGCCTACATCGACCGCGAGCAGCATGGTCCGGATTATCCCGGCAGCCATAGAATCGCCCGCAATGGCGGAGGCAAAGCTCTACGTGATCCCCGGATCGCATCCGTCCCGGACGGCGATGCTGATGCTGGAGCGGAAGGGCATCCCGTACAAGCGCGTCGACCTGATGCCGGTGGTCTCCAAGGGCGTGCTGCGCGCGCAGCGCTTCCCCGCGAACACGGTGCCGGCGCTGAAGGTCGACGGCAAGCGGGTGCAGACTTCGAGGGAGATCGGACGAGAGCTCGAGCGGATCCAGCCCGACCCGGCCGATCCCGAGAAGCGCGCCAAGGTCGAGGAGGCGGAGGCCTGGGGCGATGAGTTCCAGCAGAAGCCCCGCCGGTTCAGCTGGTGGGCCTTCAAACGCGACCGCGCGCCGATGGCGAGCTATTCGGAGGGGGCGCGCCTCGGGGTCCCGGTCGGACTCGCGGTGAAGACCGGAGGGCCGCTGGTAGCGCTTGCCGCCCGGTTCAACGAGTCGACCGATGCGAAGGTGCGTGCCGACCTCTCCTCACTGCGGGACGACCTCGACAGGATCGACGGCTGGATCGCCGAGGGAGTGATCGGTGGCCCGGAGCCGAACCCGGCGGACTACCAGCTGGGCCCGAGCCTTCGTCTCCTCATGAGCTTCGACGACCTCCGCCCCTTCATCGAGGGCAGGCCGTGCGCGGAGCTGGCGAACCGGATCGTGCCCGACTTTCCGGGCAGGACGCCGCCCGTCGCGCCGGCGGAGTGGCTCGAGGGACTGAGGCGCTAGGACGGGAGCGGGCCGACCCGCTCGGCGCGCTGGGCCTCTCCCAGGCCTTCCAGGGCGGCGCGCAGCTCGGTGCCGTCCGGCAGGCGGAGCTCCGGGTCGAGCTCGAGCAGCGGCAGCAGGACGAATCGCCTGGAGGTGACCTCCGGATGAGGGAGCGTGAGGCGGTCGGTGCTCATCTCGATGTCTCCGAGAAGAAGCAGATCGATGTCGATCGGACGGGGTCCGTGGCGGGGTCCGCCGAAGGCGCGGCCGTGCTCCGCCTCGATCGTCTTGCAGACGTCCAGCAGCTGCTCCGGCTCGAGTGAGGTCCCGATCCGGACCGCCGCGTTGAGGAAGTCCGGCTGGTCGAGGATCTCGCCCACCGGCTCGGTCTCGTAGAGCGAGGAGACCGCCTCGACCTCGATGCCGTGCGCGCGCAGGTCCTCGATCGCCCGGCGCAGGTGGGACTCGCGGTCGCCGACGTTCGAGCCGAGGCCGAGGTAGGCCAGCATCACACGGGTCGCGCTGGCGCGCGCCCTCGCATCAACCGTCCTCGTCGTCGGGCTCGCGGTCCAGGGACCGCTCCAGGGTCACCTCCACTCCGGCCTCCTGGACCGGGTACGGCACCGGGGGCTCGGGCTTTGCCGCGCGGACCTGGACCGACTCGCAGTCGAAGCGCTCCATCAGCCGCTCTGCCACCACGTGACAGAGGCGCTCGAGGGTCCGGTAGCTCCTCTCGGTGGCCGCCAGGGCGACGATGTCGCAGACCTCCGAGTAGTCGACCGTGTCCTCGACCCGGTCGGTGAGCACGGCGTCGCAATCGGGCACGTCGAAGGTCAGGTCGAACTCGAGCCGCTGGCCGACCTCCTGCTCGGCGTCGGTGACGCCATGGTGCGTGTATATGGAGAGGCCGCGGACCTCTACTTCCACGGAGGGATGTGCGGATTCGTCCACCGCCGCCAAAGTAGACGATCGTGCAACGCTGTCGCGCCCGTGGCGGCTGAGCTCCAACATCATTTCGCGGACCTCGAAGAGTGCCGACTCCACTACGTGAGCCGCGGGAAGGGCAGACGGCTGCTCTTCCTGCACGGCTTCCCGCAGTTCTGGTTCCTTTGGCGTGAACAGCTCTCGGATCTCGGCGACGACCACGCCGTCTACGCGCCGGACATGCGCGGCTACAACCTCTCCTGCAAGCCCGACGATCCCGAGGCGTACCGGATGCGACATCTGCTCGGCGACATCGTCGGCCTGGTCGGGGAGCTGGACCTGGCGCCGCTCACGCTCGTCGGCCACGACTGGGGCGGGATCGTCGCGTGGGCTTTCGCGCTCAAGTATCCGGAGATGCTCGAGCGCCTGGTGATCATCGACGCTCCGCCTCCCTTCACCTGGAACCGCGACCTCCGCGAGAGCCCGAAGCAGCGCGATGCCGTCAACTACATGATCGAGCTCTCCAAGCCGTCGCCGGAGCCGGAGGAGCTGCTGTCCGCCAACGACTTCGCGCTGATGGACAACATCATGCGGCGCATCGGCGGGCGCGCCGCCGATCTTCCCGACGACGTCCGGGGCGCTTACCACGAAGCGTGGGGGCAGCCCGGTGCGCTGCGAGGCGGGCTCAACTATTACCGGGCCGCACGCATGGGCGACCAGGTGGCCTCGGGGGGCGTGCCGGAGGAGTACGCGAGCAAGCTCACCTCGCAGACCGTGGAGGTGCCCACCCTCGTGATCTGGGGCGAGAACGACACGGCGCTGCTCCCCTCACTCACCAGGGGGCTGAGGGAATGGGTTCCGCAGCTTCGCGTGGAGATCGTGCCCGGCGCCGGCCACTGGGTGCCGTACGAGCGGCCCGAGGTGGTCAACTCGCTGATCCGCGAGTTCGTCGATCAGTAAGCGGCCGAGCTATCCGGGTGGAGGATCGCGTCAGCGACCGTGAGGGCCTGCCGCGTCGGCGCGACGTCGTGCACCCGGAGCATGGCGGCGCCGTTCGCGTAGGCGATCACGTTGGAGGCGATCGAGCCGCCGAGCCTGTGGTCGACCTCGGCGCCGGTCAGCTTGCCGATGAAGCTCTTGCGCGAGGATCCGAAGGCGATCGGCCGACCGAGCGCGGCGAGCTCGCCGAGCCGGCGGTGGAGCTCGAGGTTGTGCTCGACCGTCTTGCCGAAGCCGATCCCAGGATCGATCCAGATCCGCTCCTCCTCGATCCCCTGCGAGACGGCGAACTCGATCCGCTCCGCGAGGAACGCCTTGATGTCGTCGACGACGTCGTCGTAGACCGGGTTCTCCTGCATGGTCCGCGGGTCGCCGAGCATGTGCATGAGGACCACCTCGCAGCGGCGCTCGGCGCACAGCCCGGCCAGATCCGGCTCTGAGCGGAGCGCGGTGACGTCGTTGACCATCTCGGCCCCGGCCCCGAGGGCCGCCTCCGCGACGGCGAGCTTGGAGGTGTCGATCGAGACCGGCGGCCCTCCGTCGTGGGCAAGCGCATCCACCACTGGGCCGACCCGGGCGAGCTCCTCCTCGTCCATCACCGCGGCGGCGCCCGGCCGGGTGGACTCGCCGCCGACGTCGAGCACGTCCGCGCCCTCCGCAGCCAGCTGGCGGCCATGGGCGATCGCGCGCTCCGGGTCGAGGAACTCGCCGCCGTCCGAGAACGAGTCCGGGGTCACGTTGACGATCCCCATGATGCGGGCGGACATTCGCTACTGCGCTCTGATCAGCTCGCCGGTGGGAGTCAGCTCGACGAAGTGATGGGCCTCCCCGTTCCGGAACCGCTGGCATTGGTTCTGTGGCTGGTCGTCGACGGGCTGACGCGGGTCGTGCGCGACGTCCGCGACCCAGTCGGACAGACCCGGCGCGGGCAGGGACTCCGCGATGCACGGGCCGGCACTCAGATCCTGACCCGCGACCTTCGCCTGCTGGAAGGCCACCTGGGCCTGGCCGATCGCCTGGAGCTTCTCGCTCTGGCTGGGCTCGTCATCGCCGCCGCCGCAGGAGGAGACGAACAGGCAAAGACCAACAGCGGCAATGAAGAGGGGCAGGACCGGGCGGACGCGGATCATGGTCCAAGTATCGCCCTCACCCGGGATCTCGATCGCCCTCACCCGGGATCTCGAGCGTTTTTCCGGCTCTAGGCCGGGAAAGTGCTCACAACTCCCCGGCCGCGGACTTGTGGAGCTTTTGGATGCCTATAGCCCCCCAAATACTCCACAAGAAGAATCTGGGAGCCTCCAACGCCGGGCCCGGCCCCTGGGAGCCCAAACGATGGGCCCGACCCCCTTCATTGCCGCTTTTCGTCCCCCCGAGCGTGCGAGCCTGGGTTTTCGTGAACCGCCCCGCTACGAGCGGTTGTCGCGCATCTCGGCGCCGCCGCCGGCCAGCCCGGGACGCGGGCGGGGGCGCGGCTTGGGGCCCTCGCGGGCGGTACCCTTCTCCTCGACGGGCGGCGCCTCGGGGGGCGGGGCCTGCTCCTCCTCGGCGAAGACCTCGTCCTCGGGTTTGCCCTCGAGCAGGGCGATGAACTCCTCGGCCTCGATCGTCTCGCGCTCGAGCAGGATCTTGGAGATCGTGTCGAGCTGCTCGCGATTCTCGGAGAGGATGTCCTTGGAAGCCTGGTGCGCGTCCTCGACGATCCGGCGAACCTCGTCGTCGATCTCACGCGCGATCTCGTCTGAGTAGTCGGGCTCCGCCGAGAACTCGCGGCCGAGGAACGGCTGCGAGCGGTCGTGGCCGAAGACGCGAGGGCCGAGGCGCTCCGACATCCCGAAGCGCATCACCATCTGCTTGGCGGTCTCGGTCACCTTCTCGAGGTCGTTGGAGGCGCCGGTGGTGATCTCGCCGAAGACGATCTCCTCGGCGGCGCGGCCGCCCAGGGTCATCGCCATCGTGTCGAGCAGCTCCGCGCGGGTGGTGAGGAACTTGTCCTCGGTCGGCAGGGAGATCGTGTAGCCGAGGGCCTGGCCGCGGCTGATGATCGAGACCTTGTGGACGGGGTCCGTGTTCGGCAGCAGGTGGCCGACGATCGCGTGTCCCAGCTCGTGATACGCGGTGACGATCCGCTCCTTCTCGGACATCACCCGGCTCTTCTTCTCGGGGCCGGCGATCACCCGCATGATCCCCTCCTCGAGCTCGTCCATCGTGATCTCGCGCTTCGAGGAGCGGGCGGTGAGCAGCGCCGCCTCGTTGATCAGGTTGGCGAGGTCGGCGCCGGTGAATCCCGGCGTCTGGCCGGCGAGCACGTCGAGGTCGATGGCCTGCGCCAGCGGCTTGCCGCGGGTGTGGACCTCGAGGATCTGCTTGCGGCCCTTGCGGTCGGGACGGTCGACGACGATCTGGCGATCGAAGCGTCCGGGCCGCAGCAGCGCCGGGTCAAGGATGTCCGGCCGGTTGGTGGCCGCGATCAGGATGATGTTGTCCTTCATCTCGAAGCCGTCCATCTCGACGAGCAGCTGGTTCAGCGTCTGCTCGCGCTCGTCGTGACCGCCGCCCATGCCGGCGCCGCGGTGGCGGCCGACGGCGTCAATCTCGTCCATGAAGATGATGCAGGGCGAGTTCTGCTTGGCCTGCTCGAAGAGGTCGCGTACCCGGCTGGCGCCGACGCCGACGAACATCTCGACGAAGTCCGAGCCGGAGATCGAGAAGAAGGGGACGCCCGCCTCACCGGCGACCGCGCGGGCGAGCAGCGTCTTACCGGTCCCGGGCGGGCCGTAGAGCAGCACGCCCTTCGGGATGCGGGCGCCCAGCGACTGGAACTTCTTCGGGTTCTCGAGGAACTCCTTGATCTCGTGGAGCTCCTGAACGGCCTCGTCCGCCCCCGCGACGTCGCGGAAGGTGATCTTGGGCGCGTCCACCGACATCCGCTTCGCCCGCGACTTGCCGAAGCTCATCACGCGCGAGCCGCCTCCCTGCATCTGGTTCATCAGGAAGATCCAGAAGGCGAAGAACAACAGGAAGGGCAGGATGTACGTCAGGAGCGAGAGTAGGCTCGAGCCGCCCTTGCCCTTGATCTCGGTCTCGACGTTGTGCTGCTGGAGGTTGTTCAGCAGCTCCGCCTGGGCAGAGTCGGAGTCGGGGAAGGACTCGTCGTAGCTGGTCCCGTCCACCTGCTTGACGTTGAGGCTGTTGTCCTTCGTGTTCCACGTGACCGACTTGATCTGCCCCTGCTCGATCCGGTCGACGAACTGGTTGTAGTCGGGCGTCTCATGGCCCGAGCCCGGGCTGATCAGGCGCTGGGCGAAAAACGCCAGCACGACGACGATCAGGATGGGAAAGGCAGCGCTGCGGAAGAAACGTCTCACGGTGGGTCCCTTTGCCCCGGAGTTACGCTGACTATGCGACCCCGGATCTAAGGCGAGGGTACCAGCGTAACCCCGCCGGTCCTGCGTGTTTTGCCGCAGAGCCGCGGGCGCAATGGGGAGACAAAGTTGGCACGGTCCGGGCCGCGTCCGGGCGCGAATGTGGCGCCATGAACCCAAAGCACACAGCCCTCGTCCCCCTGCTCGTCGTCGCCTTCGCCGTGGCTCTCGCCTCGCCGGCAGCCGCCGCGCCGGGGCAGCTGGTGTTCGCCGGCTGCCAGAGCTCGGCCGCCGGCCCGCCCGTCGCCGGCTGCACCCAGCTCGTAGGCCTCGACCGACCGGCGGCTCTCGCCTTCAGCGCCGATGGCCGCTCGGCCTATGCCGGCGTTCCAGGGCGCCTGCTGGTTTTCGACCGCGACACCGCCGGCGGGGCACTCTCCCTCGCCCAGTGCCTCGCGGGTGAGCCCGACGCGGGGTGCACCCAGGCGACGGGGATCATCCGGACGGTCACCGACATCGCGGTACCCCAGGACGGGACCTCGGTCTACACGGCGAGCAACGCCAACAGGCTGCTGGGCTTCAGGCGCGACCCGAGTAACGGGCGCCTCACCTGGAACTCCTGCCTGTACTCCAGCTACGGCGCACAGGGTGATCTCCCCAACTGCCCCGTCGGCGACTTCCAGGAGACCCGCCAGGTCGAGGTCAGCCGCGACGGTCGCGGGGTCTACCTGCGCGACTACGGCTGCGCCGACAACACCGGCGACTGCTTCGCCACCATCGCCTCCTACGAGCGCAATCCGGGCACCAGCGTGCTGACTCCCCGGGACCACACCGACCCGGCCACGCCGGGCGATGGGCCCTTCGCCGTCAGCCCCCACGGTGGCACGCTCTACGAGCTGGATTCGACCTCGGGCGCGATCACCGTCGTCAAGCGGGTCGGCGCGGCTGGGCTCCGGTACGTCCAGTGCCTGTGGCCGGTCAGGGGACGCCGGTGCGTGCAGCGTCCCCGCATGGGCAAGGCATCGGAGCTCGCGCTCAGCCCGGACGGGCGCCGGCTGATCACGGCGATTCGCTCCCGGCGCGGCGCCGGCCGACTCGGGCTGTTCAAGCGCGCCAGGAACGGGAAGCTCGCCTTCCGCGCCTGTCTCGCCCCGGCCGGAACACCCGCCGCCCGGCGGGGCTGCCGATCGCTCGGACCGACGCGCGCGTTCGGCCTCGGCCAGGTCGATCAGCTCGCGTTCTCCCCGGACGGCCGCTCCTTGTATGCGGTGACCGGAGGCGCGCTGCTCCGCTTCAAGCTCAACGGGAGGCGCGGCACGATCGGACTGGCTCAGTGCCTGACCGGATCGCCGCGGCGTGGCTGCACTCACGTGCCGCAGCTCGACGGCCTGAGTCGCATCGCGCTGACCGGCAGCTTCGTCTACGCGATCTCGGCGCCAGGCGGCGGCACGGTTGTGCGCTTCAGGGTCGAGAAGCGCTAGGTCCTCAGGCCGCTCGCCCTACTCCTTCAGCGCTGCGACGTAGGAGAGGTTGCGGTACCGCTCGCCGTGATCGAGCCCGTATCCGATCGCGAAGCGATTGGGGATCTCGAAGCCGACGTAGCGCACCGGCAGGTCCACCCGCCGCCGCTCCGGCTTCGTGAGCAATGCGCAGACCTCGATGGACTTCGGCCCTCGCGCCTGCAGATTGCGGAGGAGGTAATGGAGGGTGAGACCGGAGTCGATGATGTCCTCCACGATCAGGACGTCGCGGCCCGCGATCGGCGCGTCCAGGTCCTTGAGGATCCGGACGACCCCGGATGAGTCCGTCGAGGACCCGTAGCTCGAAACCGCCATGAAGTCGAGCTCGCAGTCGATCGTCAGGTGCCGCATCAGGTCGGCGAGGAACGGAACCGCCCCCTTCAGGATCGCGACCAGCAGCGGCGGGCGACCTTCATAGTCGCGGCTCACCTCGGCCGCGAGCTCCGCGACCCGGCGCTGCAGGTCCTCCTCCGAGACGAGGACATCCCCGATCTGATCGTCGCTAGGCACGCCGCCTGAGTTTATGTAGCCGCCTGCGACGCACTGAGTACGGCGGACTCCGAAGCCCCCGGCTTTGCGGCGAATTCCTCCGAGACGGCCACGCCCGCAATCCATACGATCCGGCCGTCGGAGGTGACCACCGGCAGGGCGTGCCTCAGCGACCGCGGGACCTTGCGATCGGTGAACAGGTCCTGCAGGGACTTGCTGCCGCCGAGGCCGAGCGGGCGCATCCGATCCCCCTCACGCCAGGAACGCACGACGAGGTCGCCCGCGAGGGCACCGGGGTCGAGCACGGCCAGGTCCGGGCCGTCCGCCGGCGGCACGCCGGAGGAGAGCTCCGCCCGCACCTCCCAGCTTCCGAAGCGGCAGGTGCCGGGCACGGACAGCGTCCCCGACGCGGGCTCCCCCGCCGGTCCCGTGGTGAAGCGGACATGGCCACCCTCGATCTGGGCGGCGACCCCGCCGCCGAGCTCGACAACGCCGCCCTCCGGCTCGTTGACCAGGCGCCAGATTCGAGCAGCGCGGTCACGGCCCAGCGGAACCGGGTGCCCGGCCGCCCGCTCCGCCAGACGGCGGAGGGCCAGCCGCCGGATCGCCGGGTGGACCGAGGCGAGGGCGTCCCGGTTGATCGCACCCGCGGCGTCCGCGCCTGACTCGGCCAGGAGGTCGGCCGCCGACCGCTCGAGCGCTTG
The DNA here is from genome assembly GCA_046732465.1 of Actinomycetota bacterium. GTDB lineage: Bacteria > Actinomycetota > Thermoleophilia > Solirubrobacterales > 70-9 > DASUPK01. Next base: position 24,494 of record JBKPND010000094.1, on the reverse strand, counting down.
GCTCTCCTCCGCGAGCTCCGCCTGCGTCTCGGCGATCGTCGCCTCCGCCCCTGGCCCGATCTCCCGCAGCACGGGCAGCACCTCGTTACGGATCCGGTTGCGGGCGTAGAGCGGCTCCGCGTTGGTCGGGTCGTCGCGGAACGGCAGGCCGGCCTCCGAGGCGAGCCGCCGGACCTCGTCTCCATCCAGCGAGAGCAGCGGGCGGATCACCACACCGCGCCGCGGCCGCAGCCCGAGCAGCGCTCGGCGCCCGGGAGAGGTGACCAACCGGTAGAGCACGGTCTCGGCGACGTCCGTCTGGGTGTGACCCGTGGCGATCCAGTCCGCGCCGCTGGCCTGACGCAGCCGCTCGGCGGTCACGTAGCGCGCCTTCCTGGCCTCGGCCTGGACGTTGCCCTCACCGAGCTCCGGCCGCTCCACCTCGAGCTCGATCTCGAGCCGGGTGCAGAGCTGGCGGCTCGTCAGCTCGTCCTGGTCCGAGTCGGGGCGCAGGCCATAGTTCAGGTGGAGCGCCCGGACGGCGTCCGGGCCGAGCTCCATCGCCAGCGCGGCGGCGGTCGCGGCGGAGTCGGCGCCGCCCGACACCAGCACGATGCCGCTCGAGCCGGGCTCGATGAGGCCGCTCTCCCGCACCTTGCGGGCCAAGGCGGTGAGCGCCTTTTCGGCCGTCATGCAGGCGATTCTAGGTTCCGATCTACCGAGTCTTCACAACGTCGAAAGGGCCAGGCCGGGCTGCGGCGGTAAAGGACGGGCGGCTGAATATGTAGGGGCGCCGTTGAGAGCGGCCGCCGGCGCTCGATGCGGAGTACGTGCCCCGGCTCAGCAAGATCGTCAGCGCGATCGCGATGGTCGCCGCATGGATGCTCGTCACGGGCTCGCCCGCCTCGGCATCCTCGTGCCCCAACACCAACGTCCAGGTGACGGGGTTGAGTCAGAGCGCGATGGAGGGATCCATCGTCTGCCTGATCAACGAGCAGCGCGGAGCCTACGGCGTTCCCCCCGTACAGCCGAACGGCGACCTCCGCCAGGCCGCGCTCAGCCATTCGACCGAGATGGTCAGCCAGGGCTACTTCGAGCACACCTCCCCGGCCGGCGTCACCTTCGTCGACCGGATCGTGGCCACGGGCTACACCCAGGGTGCCCGCTTCTGGGAGGTGGGAGAGAACCTCGTCTGGGGCAGCGGCTCCCTCAGCACCCCCCAGTCGCTGGTTACGTCATGGATGAACAGCCCGCCCCACCGCGAGAACCTGCTCCGCGCCCGCTTCCGCGAGATCGGGATCGCGGCGGTGGTCGGGACGCCCCGGAGCAGCTCGGATACGACCGGCGTGACCGTGTCCAGCGAATACGGCTACCGCTCCTACGCGAAGGCGAACAAGAGGAAGAAGCGTCATAAGCGCAGGGCGCGCAAGGCGCGCGCCCACAAGCGCCATTCTCGCCTCTAGTCCATCGCCGGCCGGGCGATATATAGGGAGATCGGCTCCGGGAACCCCTTGAGCACGACCTCGCCGATCGCGTCGAACCTGAGGAAGTCCGACTCGTGGATCGCATCGACGAGCGCCTGTGTGACCAGCACCTCGCCGCCGAGCGCCCGCGAGACCACGCGGTGCGCGAGGTTGACGTCGCCGCCGAAGTAGTCGCCGTCGCGGAACACGGCCGCGCCGTTGTGGATCCCCACCCGCGGCTGCGGCCTCTCCTGGAAGAGCGCGAGGAAGCCGACCGCCCATTCGGTCAGCGACGCGGGCTCCGGCGAGACCACCATCACCTCGTCGCCGATGGTCTTCACGACCGTCGCCTCCGAGGGCAGGGTCGCCTCCACGGTGTCGATGAACCGCTCGATCATGTCGAGCGCCTCCTCGTCACCCTCCTCCTCCGTGTACCGGGTGAAGCCGGTCAGGTCGACGAAGCAGAAGGTCATCGAGACCCGGGCGAGGCCCCGCCCGGCGCCGCCGATGTCGGCCTCCATGTGCCCGACCACGTCCTGCTCGATGTAGAAGCGCAGGTAGCGGTTGTGCATGTACTCCATGAGCGGCCCGGTGACGGGCAGCAGGTCGGACGCCAGCTCGCCCATCTCCTCCGCGATCTCGAGGGGCGGCACCTCCTCCTGAATCAGGGGCTCGTGGACGTAGAGGTGGAAGAGGCGCACCTCCGCGTCGGCGACGCGGCGGATCGACTGAGCGTAGACCCGGACCAGCTGGAGGAAAGCGACCAGCGGGAAGCCCGAAGAGAGCACGTTGGCGCAGTGGCGCATCGCCCTCAGGTCCTCCTCGTTGAGCATTCCGTCGGCGCTCATCGGGGTACCGAGCAGCGTCATCAGCCGCTCGATCAACTCCGGCTCGAGCCCCGTCAGCTCCGCGGCCTGGTCCCGGTTGTAGCGGCCCTCCGGAACCTGGAAGAGGTCCTCGGCGCGGCCGAAGGCGAGCCGCCCGCCCTCCGCCGCCTCCTTGATCGCGTCGACGGAGTAGCCGCGCTCCCGCATCCGGGCGATCACGCGGGCCTGCGCGGCCGAGGCCCTCGTCCACCTCCCGTCCTCCACCGGGACGAGCCCGTCGTCCGCCCAGCGCCTCAGAGTCGAGCTCGAGACGCCGGCGAGCCGGCTCGCCTCGGTCAGCGAGATGCCGTTGCCTTGATCGTTCGGATTGCCGGGGCTCACCCGCCCCCTCCAGTCGCTGAGAGAAACATCCCCTGAAGAAGCGACGGGGCCCCAGGACCCCGTCGCCTGCGGGCTCTGGGCCCGCCTCGTCGGCCAGCGGCGCCTAGACGCCTCGCGGAGCCCTGTCGCCGATCCCAGTCGCCGGGGGACCTGCGGACCGGGGACCCGCGTCCGGCCCAAGAGCTTTTCGACTGAGGCGAGATTACGCCCCCCTCAGGTGCCAAGTCAATCCCGGATCTAGTCAAGGGAGAGGTGCGGGTACTTCTCCGAGACGAGGTCGCGATACCGGGAGAAGAGTGGCTTGGCGGCGGGAAAGAAACGCAGCGCCGCGCCGGCATCCTCGACGCGCGTGCGCAGCCGGCCCCGCGCGATCGCGATTGCGGGGTTCTCCCGGCCCTGGAAGACGCGGTTGGCGACCGCCGACTCCATGCTCAGGCGGAGCTTCGGCTTGGCGGCGGAGCGGCTCGAGAAGTTCCAGCTCAGGACGTGCCGCCCTCGGTCGGCGCGGGAGACGTTGAGCACCAGCTTCAGATCCGGGAACTCGATCCTCAACGGGGCCGCAGCCGCGCCAAGACGTGGCCCGTCGTCGGGGTCCGCATCGATCTCGCGAAGCACCGCGTCGAGGATGTCCTTGAGCTCTTTCTTCGTCAGCTCCTCCGCCGACCCTGACCCTCGACCTGAGGTCAAGCTCTTCGCCGCCGCTTTTGCCTTGGAGCCCATCGCGACCTCTACCGCGGCTAAGCCTACCCGCGGGAACTCGAGAGAAGCGCTGTACGGTGCCCGGCCCATGCCGCACCACCTCCGGCCCAGCACCGACTACGCCGAGGATGCGCTGCTACCCGGAGACCCCGGCCGGGCCCTGGCCCTCGCCCAGCAGCTGCTCAGTGAGCCGAGGATGAGCAACCACGCGCGCGGGCTCTGGGGATATACGGGGGAGACGCCCGCGGGGCGCCCGCTCAGCATCCAGTCCACCGGGATGGGAGGACCGAGCGCCGCGATCGTCCTGCAGGAGCTGGCGGAGCTCGGCGTGCGGAGGGCGATCCGGGTCGGCACCTGCGGCGCACTCGGGCCCGACCTTGCGCACGGCGACCTCATCGTCGCTGGCGAGGCGCTGGCCGAGGACGGCGCAAGCCGCTCGCTGGGGGCGAGCGATTTGGCCGAGCCGGACGCCGAGCTCACGCGGCGACTTGCTGGTGCGTTGCCCGGGGAGCCGAGCCCGGTCCGGATCGTGACCACCGACCTCTTCTACGACGCGAGCCAGGAGGACGCCGGGCCGCCTCGGCCACGCGCGGACGCTTGGCTCGGGCAAGGGGCGGTGGCGGTGGAGATGGAGGCGGCAGCCCTGTTCACGCTGGGGAGGCGGCTGGGCGTTGCGGCGGCCTGCCTGCTCGCGGTCTCGGACACCTTCGAGAACGGCCAGCGGCAGCGCATCGGCGACGAGGATCTGGTCGACGCCGCCGCACGCATGGGAGCGGCCGCCGCGGCGGCGCTGGAAAGCTAGATCTCGGGAGCGTCAACCCTGGGTCGAGGTTCGGGAACGCGCGGAGTCGCGCTCGCGACGCAGCTCCGCGACCTCCCGGCTGAGCCGGTCGAGCGTGTCCTCGACCTCCTCGAGGCGCTCCGAGAGGGAGCGGAGGCGGCGGGCGACCCGGTCGAGGTCATTGCCCGTCGGCAGGTTCAGGTTCCGGATCACGGCGGTGCCGGCCTCGGACGCACGCTCACGCATGCCGAAGGCGACCTGCAGCGCCTGGTGCATCCACGGGTTCTCGACCAGGATCTGGGCGAGGTCACCAAGGGCACTCTCCCCCCGTGACGAGGCCCGATCCCTGGTCTCTTCGCCGCCGCCCTCCTCCATATCGTCCCCGCCACGGTACCGCGCCCCGTGAGAGCCCACGGAACCCGCTCAACCGTCCCACAACATTGGCCGCTGGCGCGGTTTATTACGCTTGCGCACGCAGTGAGGAGGGTTCTCGGTTTGCAGGCACGCCCAGGCGACGGTTCCCCGTTGCAAAGGGAAATGCGAATCAGTAGCGTCCGCCTGGCCCGTGGCTGCAGGGAGGCTGCGCCTGGCAGACCCTGGAGGACCCAGAGCTTCGCGGGCAGGATCGGCTAGCCAATGAGAAAAAAGCTTCTCGTCATCATCGCTCTCGGCAGCGCCCTGGCGATAGTTGCCGCGGGAAGCGCGAGCTCGCTCCAGGTCGGGGCGGGCGACCTGACTGTCACCGCGCCGGGGACGGGGGGCGGCAACGTGCTCCCGCAGTGCTCCGACCTGTCGGACAACGATGGCGACGGCTCGGTCGACCTCGCCGATCCGGGCTGTAGCGGGCCTCTCGATGGCGACGAGTACAACGCGCCGACCGGCGGCGGCACGACCACTGGCGGCGGCACGACGACCACCGGGGGCGGCACCACCACCTCGGGCGGCGGCCCGACGACGTCGACCACCGGCGGTGGCCCCGGCAGCGGCCCGGGCAACAAGGCTCCTAAGACTGGCAAGGGCCCCAAGGCCGGCGCCAAGGGCCTGTTCGGCAAGCAGAACAAGAAGGGCAAGGGCGCCAAGCAGATCGCCAAGGGCGAGAGCCAGAAGATCCAGGAGCCGGCCCTCCGCAACCCGGACGGCTCCCCCGCGCCCACCAACCCCAGCCTCACGGTCGCCCAGTTCGGCCCCGCTCCGATCGGCGTCCCCAACTTCGTCATCGACTCCTTCGAGATCCCGCCCTTCCTGCTGCCGATCTACCAGTCCTGCGGCACCGAGTACGGGATCCCCTGGCAGGTGCTCGCCGGCATCAACAAGATCGAGACCGCCTTCGGCACCAACCTGAACGTCTCCTCGGCAGGGGCCGAGGGCTGGATGCAGTTCATCCCCTCGACCTGGGCCGCCTACGGGGTGGACGCCAACGACGACGGCAGGAAGGACCCGTACAACCCGGTCGATGCGATCTGCGCCGCGGCGCGCTACCTGCGGGCAGCCGGCGGCGACCAGGACATTCGCCAGGCGATCTTCGCCTACAACCACGCCGACTGGTACGTGGACGAGGTCCTGCTCTACGCCAACCAGTACGGCAAGCTGCCGGACGCCCTCGTCGGCTCGCTCACCGGTCTCACCGAGGGCGCCCACTTCCCGGTCGCCGCCGACGCCAAGTACGCGGACGACATCAACGACGCGGCCGCGCTCGCCCGGTCCACCACCCAACGCAAGGCCTCCGGGAACGCCGCCGACGTGATCGCCTCGAACGCCCAGCGGCGAAGCATCAACATCTACTCGAGCCTTAACGCTCCGGTGGTCGCCGCGAACGACGGCGTCATCAAGAAGATGGGCGACAGCAAGGAGCTCGGCAAGTTCATCGTCCTCCAGGACGCTTACGGCAACCGCTTCACCTATGCGCACCTCGGCGAGATCGAGAAGGCCCACCCGGTGCCGCGCCAGAGCGCGCTCTCCGCCAAGGACTTCCAGCTCACCAACCCGAAGAAGGACGCCGCTCCTACGGCGCCGGCCTCCGCGGGGGACAACTCAGGGGCCGCCCGCAAGTCGAGCGCCGCCGCGCCCAAGACCTCCAAGCGCGCGAGCACGCAGAACACCGAGGACCTGCGCAACCGGCTCTTCGCCCTGCCACAGCGCTCAGGGAACGCGAACAGTTCCACCGTTCCCGATCAGCTCGACCAGCTGCTCGGCCGCGCGGTGCCCGGCTATGAGACCTTCAAGTCCGCGCTCGCCCCGAGCTTCCAGTTCGACCAGAAGACCATGGAGCTTCGTCCGCTCAAGGTCGGCTCCAAGGTCACCGGCGGCACCGTGATCGGCCGAGTCGGCCAGCCCGACGCCGCCCCGCCGCACCTCAACTTCGCGATCCGGCCGGCCGGCCGCGGCGCCCCCACCATCGACCCGAAGCCGATCCTCGATGGCTGGAAGCTGCTGGAGACCACCGCGATCTACCGGGCCGCCGACAAGAACCCGTTCTCAGACAACCCGACCGTCGGGCAGGTCCTGCTGATGTCGAAGGCAGCGCTCCAGCAGCGCGTCCTCAATGATCCGGCTCTCTCCATCTACTCCTGTGGTCGCAACGACATCGCCACCGGCCAGATCGACCGCCGCGTGCTGGCGGTGATGGAGTACCTGGTCGCCAAGGGCTACCGCCTGACGATCACCTCGCTGAAGTGCGGGCACTCCTATCTGACCGCCTCGGGCAACGTCTCGGCGCACTCCTACGGCTCGGCCGTGGACATCGCGGCGGTTAACGGGATCCCGATCACCGGCCACCAGGGGCCGGGCACGATCACCGAGGCCGTGATCAAGGATCTGCTGCTCCTCCAGGGCACGATGCGCCCGGCGCAGATCATCTCCCTGATGGACCTCGGGCCGCCGACGTTCATCCTGCCCGACCACTACAACCACATCCACGTCGGCTACACCTTCACCACGGGCGGCAGCTCGATCAAGCAGCTCGGCCAGATCCTCAAGCCCGAGCAGTGGCAGCGACTGATCCAGCGCCTCGGGCAGATCCAGAACCCGAAGGTGCCGGGGAAGCCCTCGGCCGCCGCGCTGCCCGCCAAGGGCGGCAGCAGCGGCGATTAGCGCCGGACCCACGCCCAAGACGCCGATAACCCGAGCCAGCTTCGTTCAGCTCGAACTGCCGGGCAAGATCGGACTGCCCGAGGGCCGCTACCTGGTGCGAGAGGACGACGTCGAGAGGGTTCTGATCGTGCAGGAGCTCGACGCGCCGCGGCCCGGGAGGCGGGGGCGCCGCCGCGCGCGGCCCGTGGCGCCGGCCGAGCCGGAGCAGGTGCCGGTGACGCGCGTGACCGTGACTGGCGTGTCGTTCGATGACGCGCCGGCCGGATCCGACTGGCTCAAGGAGACGCTCCGGGACCGCGAGCGGGGCGCGCAAGAGCTTCGAGACGCGACCCGGATCGTCAACCGCGCCCTGAACGCCCTACGGGCCGAGGCCCGGGATCCCCTGGTACAGGAGATCGGCGTGACCAAGGCCCTGGCGATTCGCCTGGGGCACGGCACGGGCGACGAGCTTGCCGAGGGGCGCTGGACCGACGCGAGCGAGCTGCCGCAACCGCGCCGCGGCCGGCTCGACGACGTCGAGCCCCAGACGCGCGTCGCGGCGGTACTCGCCGGGCGAGACGAGGTGCACCCCGCGGAGACGCTCATGCAGCGGGCTCGCCTCGACGCCCAGCACGGACGGGATGCCGAGGCCCGCTACGGACTCCGCGCCGCCCGAGCGGCGCTCGAGGAGGAGCCGGGCCCTCGCCGCGGCCAGCTCCTGAAGGAGCTGGCCGCGATCGAGGAACGGCTGGGTTAGGCAGCCTCCCAGTAGGCGGGCTCGCCCTCGAGCTCCGGCTCGAGCTCCTCGAGCCGCTCCGCCTCTTCGACGGCCGGCTGAGTGCGAATAACCAGCGTGGTGATCGCGATCGCCGCCGTGACCAGGCCGGCGCCGATCCAGAACGCCAGGTGGAAACCACCGGTCAGCGCCGCATCGGGAGAGCTCCCGCTCGCCAACAGGGTGTCCGTCCTGGTCGCGGAGAGAGTCGCCAGGACCGCCAGGCCAAGCGCGCCCCCGACCTGCAGCGAGGTGTTGACCAAGCCCGACGCGAGTCCCGAGTCCTCGGCGGTCGCGCTCGACATCGCGAGACCCATCAGCGACGGGAACGAAAGGCCCGCTCCGAGCCCCAGGAGGAGCATCGGGGCCAGCAGGTCACCCAGATAGCTCGAGTGGACCGGGGAGAGCGCGAACAGCACCAGTCCCGCCACGATCAGCGCCTGCCCGACCAGCAGCACGGGCTTCGCGCCGAAGCGCATCACCAGCCGCTCCGAGAAGCCCACGGAGAGGATCCCGATCGCGAGCGCGACCGGCAGGAAGGCGAGGCCGATCTCCAGCGGGTCGTAGCCGAGCACCCGCTCGAGATAGAGGCTGCCCAGGAAGAACATTCCGAACATCCCGGCGACGAAGAGCGCCTGAACCGCGTTCGCGCCGGAGACGTTCCGGTTCCGGAAGATGCGAAGCGGGACGAGCGGGGTCCGCGCCGTCGCCTCGCGGGCGATGAACGCCGCGATCAGGCCGAGCGACGTCGCTCCCAGGCCGAGGGTGAGCGGAGCGCCCCAGCCGTCATCGGCGGCGGGCTTGACGATCGTGTAAACGCCGAGCATCAGCGCGGCGGTGATCAGCACGGCTCCGAGCGCATCGGCGCCCTTGCTGAGGCCGATGCCCTCATCCCGCTCCACGACTCGGATGGCGGCGAGCGCCGTGGCAACGCCGATCGGAACGTTGACGAAGAAGATCCAGTGCCAGCTCAGTGCCTGGGTGAGGACGCCGCCCAGCAGCAAGCCGATCGACGCGCCCGCGGCGGCGACGAAGCTGTAGACGCCGATCGCCTTCGCCTGGTCACGCGGCTCGGGGAACATCGTCACGATCATTCCCAGGATCACGGCGGAAGTGGTCGCGCCGCCGACGCCCTGGAGGAACCTGGCCCCGACCAGCATCTCCTGGGTCTGGGCGACGCCGCACAGGACCGAGGCGACCGTGAACAGGGCAAGGCCGCTCATGAAGATCGTCTTCCGGCCGATCAGATCACCCAGCCGGCCCGCCAGGAGGAGCAGACCGCCGAAGGTGATCAGGTAGGCGTTCACGACCCAGGCGAGGGTCGACTGGGAGAAGCCCAGGTCATCCTTGATCGATGGCAGTGCGACGTTCACGATCGTCTGGTCGAGGACGATCATCAGCATCCCGACGCAGAGCACCACCAAAGCGACCCAGCGCGAGCGATCGCTCTGCGCCTCTGTCGAAGTCTTCGTTTCCTGCACTGCTGCGATGTCCGTCATCCGTGTGCCCCCCTGGGGGTCGTGGCTTCCTTGGCTCGATAAGCACCGTAGCAAATAGTCTCGTACAAGATCATCTTGTGATCACCAATGTGCGCCTCGTCACAGATGGCGAGGAGACGGTGTGGCTCCGGGATGCGCCGAGGGCGCCGGCGGCTCTAGTGGCGGGGTTCGCGCCGCCGCAGAGGCGGGGAATCCGGCGCCGGCTGGGCGAGGCGGTCCTTGACCAGCGACCCGAGCGCCTCGAGGAAGAACTTGCGCTCCCTGGCGGGCAGGCTCTCGAGCACGTCGCTCTGAATCCGGTCGATGATCTTCTGGCCCTGGGCGACCGTGCGCTCGCCGGCTTTGGTCACCGAGATCACACGCGCCCGGCGGTCGGTGCTCGACGGCTTCCGCTCGGCGAGCCCCTTTTCCTCGAGCTCGTCGACCGTCACCACCATCGTGGTCTTGTCGAGCCCGATCTGCTCGGCGAGTTCCTTCTGAGTGAACTCACCGGTTCTGGCGGTGGAGAGGACGTGGTAGCCGCGGTTGGAAACGCCGAGCGGCTCGAGTGCCGCCGCGACCTCGCTGACGAGGTTGAAGTGCGCCTGGGTCAGCAGCCAGCCCAGGTTGCCGGCCAGGCAATCCGGACACTCGTCCGTGGCCTTGATGCTCTCCTGAACCTCTTCTCTTGTCGCTACCGCCATCGACCCTAACCGTAGCACCGTAGGTAGAGCAAAAAACTATCTGCTACGGAACTAGTTCTCGCCGAGCACAGCCAGGACGGCGTCCAGGTCCGCGACCACGTCGGCGTCCATGCGCACCGCCGCGTCCTGGTCGAACGGCGTTGGGCCCTGGGTGATCACCGCAATCTTCCCCCCTCGGCCGAGCGTCACTGCAGGTAGGCCGGCGACCGGATGGACCTCGAGCGAGGAGCCGACGCAGAGCATCAGGTCCGCGCCGGCGGCCAGCGACTCGGCCTCCGACATCGCGTCGGCGGGAAGCAGCTCGCCGAAGAGCACCACGTCGGGCTTCACCGGCCCCGAGCAATCGGAGCAACGCGCGGCCCCCTGATCGTCGAATAGGGCCTCGACGTCCTCAAGGGCGAACTCCGTACCGCACCACTGGCAGGTCGAGGTGCGGATCGAGCCGTGGACCTCGATCACGCGCTCCGAGCCGGCCTTGTGGTGGAGCTGATCGATGTTCTGGGTGATGACGGCGTCGAGGAGATCGCGGCGCTCGAGCTCCGCCAGGACCTTGTGGGCATCGTTCGGCTCCTTATCGCCCAGCAGGTGGAATCTGGGCCGGTAGAAGCTCCAGAACTTGGCCGGGTCGCGGCGGAAGGCGTCGATGTGCGCGACCTCCATCGGGTCGACCTTCTCCCAGAGCCCCTCCCCTGGGCTGCGGAAATCCGGAATCCCGCTGGGCACGGAGATCCCCGCTCCCGTCAACGCGACGGTGGAGGAGGACTCCGTGATCAGCTCGGCGAGCCGCTCGGCCTGGTCTGTTGCTACTTGCCCTGCCACTTCGCGCTTCTCTTGCCGAGGAAGGCTGAGATCCCCTCCTTGGCGTCCTCGGAGAGGAAGGCGGCCGCGAAGCCCTGCTTCTCGGCCTCGATCCCCTCGTCGAGATCGCCCTTGTAGGAGACCTTCTTGATCTGCCCCACCGCGAGCGGGGCCTGCTGGGCGAGCTTGCGCGCCCAGGCGACGGCGGTGTCGAACAGCTCCTCGTCCGGGACCAGATCGTCGGCGAGCCCGTGGAACCTCGCCTCGGGCGCCAGGACGGCGTCGCCGGTCAGGTTCATCTCCAGTGCCTTGGACGGCCCAACCAGGCGCGGCAGGCGCTGGGTGCCGCCGAAGCCGGGGATGATCCCGAGGTTGATCTCCGGCTGGCCGAAGACGGCCGACTGGGCAGCCACCCGGAAGTCGCAGGCCATCGACAGCTCGCAGCCGCCGCCGTAGGCGATCGCGTTGACCGCGGCGACGGTCGACTTGCCGTTCTGGCCGAGCTCGCGCAGGAGCGCATGCCCGTTGTTGATCAGCTCGGCGCCGGAGGACTCGTCCATCGAGGTGAACGCCTTGATGTCGGCGCCCGCCGAGAACACGACAGGCAGGGAGCTGTACACGACCATCGCCTTCACCTCGTCGTCGGACTTCACCTCCTCCCAGACCTTCCCGAGGTCCTCGATCACCTGGGGCGAGATCGCGTTCATGGGCGGGTTGGCGAGCCAGGCGATCGCCACGTCGCCCCGCTTCTCCAGCTTGACCGTGCCTTCGCCATCGACCTGCGGATAGGCGTAGAAGCCCTGGCCCGACTTGAGTCCGAGGCGGCCCTGGGCGACCAGCCGCTTCAACGTCCGCGGCGGGACGAAGCGCTCGCCGTGCGACTCCTCGTAGCGCTCCATGCGCTCGAGGATCGTGTCGAGGCCCTCGAGGTCGGCCTTCCAGAAGGGCGGGAAGAGTCCGCGTCGGGGGTCCAGCCCGGCACCGGCCATCATCCCGAGGTCGATCTCGCGGACCGTGCTGATGCCCTCCTCCAGAACGAGACAAGCCTCCTTGAACGACTTCAGCATCAGTAGGTCGGCGAGCTCCTCGGCGTTCACATCGGCGTCGCCCTCGATGTTGGGCTCGCCGTTCGAGTAGAAGCCCTCGCCGCCGGACTTGGCCCCGAGCTTTCCGTCTGCGACCAGCTTCTGCATGCCCTTGTGGACGTAGAAGCGATCCCCGTAGGACTCGTTCAGGTACTCGGCGACGTGCAGAACCGTGTCGAGGCCGAGCATGTCGATCAGGAAGAACGGCCCCATCGGGGTGACGTTCGCCCCGGCGATCCCCTCGTCGATCTTCTTGATCGAGAGGCCCTTCTCCTCCTGCTCGCGCCAGACCTCGCCGACACCGGAGTTGAGGATCCGGTTGACGACGAAGCCGGGGACCTCCTTGCAGGTGATCGGCTGCTTGCGGATGGTCTGCGCGAAGTTGAAGGCGGCGGTGACGGTCTCGCGGGAGGTGTCCTCGCCGCTGATGATCTCGACCAGCGGCATCACCGAGGCCGGGAAGAAGAAGTGGAAGCCGACCACCTTCCCGGGGCGGAGCGTCTCGCGACCCATCTCCGTGATCGAGAGCGACGAGGTGTTGGAGGCGAGGATGGCGTGGCCGGGCGTGACCTCGTCGAGCTCCCGGTAGACGGCCTTCTTGACCTCCATCCGCTCGGGAACGGCCTCGATGACGAAGTCGACGTCGCCGAACTCGTCGTAGGTCGTGGTGCCGGTGATCAGGCCCATCACCTCGTCGAGCCGGGAGTCGGCCTGCTCCTGGGTCATCTTCTCCTTGGAGACGAGGCGGTCGAGCTGTGACTTGGTCACCTCGCGCGACTTCTCGAGCGCGTGGTCGACGAACTGCTGCTCGACGTCCTTGACGACGACCGGGATGTCGGCGTTGGCGATGACCTGGGCGATCTCGCCGCCCATGGTGCCGCCGCCCAGCACGGCGGCCTTAAAGACGAACATTTGAGAGGTTCCTCCGAAGGTCGGTTGGCCGGGGGAGGGTATAAGAGCCTGCCCGAACGACCCCCGCGTGCGTCTGGCGGTACCGGAGCGCACCGGGCTGCGTCCTCGCCGGCTCGCGTGGCGCTGCCACGCCACGCCGGCTGCGTCCTTGCCTGTCACGCTCCGCTCCTCGCCAGGCCGCCCGCGGAGATCGCCCGAGCAGGCTCTAGCCTGGCCGAGATGCCGTCCCCACCGTCCGACAGCCCCGACGGGCCTCGAATCCGCCGCGCGACGCCCGGCGACGCCCCGGCGGTCGCGCGCCTGCTGCACGATTTCCAGGAGGAATACGACGAGCCGAGCCCCGGCCTCGAGATGCTCGAGGACCGCTACGCGGAGCTGATCCGCAACAAGGACATGATCGTTCTGCTCGTCGGCGACGGTCCGGACGGGTTCGCCCAGCTCCGCTTTCGGCCCTGGGTCTACTCGGCCGGCCTCCATTCGTACCTCGAGGAGCTCTACGTGGTGCCCGATCTGCGCGGCAACGGGCTTGGCCGGGCCCTGCTGGAGACGGCGATGGAGACCGCCCGGTCGGAGGGCGCCGAGCAGATGGAGCTCGGCACGAGCGAGGACGACGTGGCCGCCCGAGCGCTCTATGAGAGCGCCGGCTTCATCAATCGGGAGGGCGGCTCCGACGGGCCGGTGATGTTCTTCTATGAGCGCGAGCTCTGACCCGAAGCTGGTCCGGCGCCTGGTCGAGTTCGAGCTCAGCCTGACCCATGACTCCTCCGAGTCGGTCGAGGAGTTCGGCTGGGCCTGCTGATCCACAACCCGAAGATCGACGCCCTGTGGTCGGGCGATTGCCTCGAGGGGAGACCAGCTCACATCATCGTCGCGGACGGGGACGACTGGCCGTGGAAGCTCTGCGGGCGCCTGGGCTTCGACCGCGTGGGTGAGGTCTGCGACTTCCTGATCAAGCCGCCTCAGCTCCGCGGCGACTCCTCCCCGTAGATCTCGTCCCGGATCAGGGACACCGAGCTGATCACCGAGTCGAGGAAAGGCTCAACCTCGACCTTAAGTCGCTTGTACTCGCGCCGCCCGGCGGGCGTGATCGCGTAGAAGCGGCGGGTTCGCCGGTCGGGATGCTCCCAGCGAGCGTCCACAAGGCCCCGCTCCTCCATCTCCCGGAGCAGCGGATACATCGTGTTCGGGTTGACCGAGATCGCCCCCTGAGTGAGCCGCTCGATCGAATCGATCAGCCGGTTCCCGTACGTGGGCTCCGCGGCGAGCAGGTGCAGCACGAGCAGCGGAAAGACGTCCCTCCGCCTGATGTCGCCACCGAAAGCGTCGGATGGCCGGCCTCGCCCCACGGCCCCCGAGTGTATGGCTGTGTGATCGACGTCACCCAAGACGCCTGATTGAAAGTCGTCGCCTCGGGTACGACGAAACTCGCGGCACTCCGAGCCAATCGACGTTCCGGCGTCGATGGGCGGGGGACCCAGGTATCTGGGGCGAATCGACGGCAGGTCAAGTCGTAGTGGCGGCAGCCACGAGCCCGGCAGCTAACCCCGTAGGACCGGCTTCGACCGACCACAGGAGGTAATCGATGAGTGCGCAACAAGGCGCGCCGGCTCTGGGGCGCGCGCAGGTGGGAACACCGACTTTGTGGACAGCGCAGCAGGGCTCCTCGATACCGAGGCGAAAGCGTCCCGCCCGGATGACCCGGCGGGGGATGGCCGTCGCTGCGGCCACCCTCTGCGCTCCGATGGTCGCGGCGGTCGGCCTGGCCGCGATCGGCGCCGCGGGGGGCGGCAATCAGGCCCAGATGGGGACCCTCGCGGGCACGGAGGGCCTGCGCGGCAGCACGGTTGCCGCGGCCAGCCCGGCGCCCAGCCAGATCAGCGGACCGCCGACCGATGCCGCGAAGGCGAAGGCGAGCGCCGATGGCGACGGGCCTCCCGCGGACCCCAAGCGGCAGCCGACACAAGAGGCGAGCCCTCAGCCACAGCGCGAGCCCGCGCCAACGACACGTGCCCCCTCTCACAAACCGCCGACGCGGGTTACGCCCAAGCCACCGCCGAGCAGGGTCACCCTGACCCCACCCGCACCGGCGCCGACCACGGTCGATCCCTCCAGTCCCGGCGCGCCGACATCGAGTGACACGAGCGGCACCCCGGGTAGCGGAGTAGACAGCACCAACTCCGGATCGAGCTCCGGCTCGAGTTCCGACACGAGCAGTGGTTCCAGTTACCCGGACGGCCTCGACGGCCAATCCGGCGGTGACTGACACCGCCGGCGGCACCAACGAACGGCAGCGCAGCGCAACGGACACGGCGACGCGCATGCGCGCCGTCGTGCGGGCGCTGCGCAGCCGCGCGCCAACGCAGGCGCCTACGACGCCCCCTGCGCTTCCGGCTCCCCCTGCGGCGCGCGAGCTGCCTGCGCCCCCGGCCACCCGAGAGTCGCTCCCCGCGCCCCCGGCGGCCCCCGAGCCGAGCTATGCCAGCGGCTGGCGAGCGCGCCGGCCGTGGCTGATCGTCGCCGGGCTGGTCCTGGTCGGTGTGGCGATCCGGGTGGTCCTGATGCGGAGCATCTGGGTGGACGAGGCGATCAGCATCCACCAGGCGCACATGTCGCTCGGCGGCATGATCGACAACCTCCGAGCCACCGACCGTCACCCTCCCCTCCACTACCTCATCCTCTGGTTGACGGTTAGGCTCTTCGGCGACGGCGAGCTCGCGACCCGCGCACCCTCCATCCTCGCGAGCGTCGCGCTGATCCCGGCGATGTTCATGACCGGCCGGGAGCTGTTCGACCGTCGCACCGGCCTGGTCGCGGCCGGCTTCGTCACGATCGCCCCGCTGGTCGTCTGGTACGGGCAGGAGGCGCGGATGTACGCGCTCTTCATGCTCCTCGGTACGGTCGCGCTCTGGGCCCAGGTGAAGGTGCTGCGGGACGGCCGGAACCGCTACTGGGTCGCCTACGCGGCGGCGACGATCGCGATGCTCTACACGCACTACTTCGCGGTGATCCCGATCGCGATCCAGCAGGTCGTCTTCGCGGTGGCCGCCTGGAAGCGAGCGCAGGCGGGGCTTCCCATCAGGCAGCTGATGACGGGGGTCTGGATCACCTGGATCGCCCTGCCGATCGCTGCCGCGCCGCTCGCCTCCTTCGCGCACGAGCAGTTCAGCCACAGCCAGGCGGCCGGCATGGGCTTCGGCGGCACCCCAACCGCCGCCGCCCCGCTGTCGATCCCGGGTTCGAGCGCCTCGCTCTACGCGATCCTCTCGAACTTCGTCTGGGCGATCTGGGGCTACCACACGAACACCACGATCCTCCGGATCGCGGCCCTCTGGCCGCTCCTGATGCTGCTCTCGCTCGCCCTGATGGGACAGCGGCGCTCGGCCGCCACCCGAGTCGTGCTCGCCCTCGCCCTCGGTCCGGTGGTGATCCTGCTCTTCGTCGGCCTGGTCAAGCGGGACCTCTTCGAGGTGCGCTACTTCATCGCGGCGGTGCCGATGATGCTGTTGCTGCTTGCGCGGGCGGTCGCCGGCGGTCCGCGGCGGCGAATGCCCGCGATCGTCGCCACCGCCGCCCTCTCGCTGACGCTGCTGGTCGGTCTCGCGGATCAGCAGCTCAATCCGAACAACCCACGGGCTTTCGACTTCCGGGGCGCGCTCGAGCAGATCCGGAAGGAGGCGCGTCCAGGCGACACGGTGGTCTACGCACCCGACTACCTGCGGGACGTCGTCGGTTACTACTCGCCCGGGGTGCGCACCGAGGCGCTGAGCGACGCGGCGGCGCACGGGATGCCGAGGCAGGGCCACGTGTTCCTGCTCGCCAGCTTCCTCGACGACCCGGGGATCGCAGCGCAGGTCGGCACCGGCCGCTATGACCTCGGCCGCAAGCCCCACAGGCTGATCCGGACGGTCACGCGCGACCGGATCCGGATCTGGGAGTACTCGTGAGCGCCGCCGCCGCAGACCCGCGGCTCGCCCCCATCCACTGGCCGATGCCGGACCAGCGAGGGGCGCGCCGGCGTGCCTTCCTGATGGCCGTGATCTGCGCCGTGCTCGCTGTCTGGTACCTCTCCTGGCTCCTCGGGGGTGCGCACGTCGGCAACCCGATTCTCTTCGGGCTGCTGATCGCGGCGGAGGGCTTCAACCTGATCCAGGCCGTCGGCTTCTGGTGGACGTGCTCCCACCAGCGGATGAGGCCGGGTCGCGCCCCGGTCGGCAACGAGGCCGTCGACGTGCTGATCCCGGTCTATGACGAGCCGATCGACGTCGTCGAGCCGACGGTGGCCGGCGCCGCCTCCATGCACGGCGCGGAGGTGCGCGTCTGGCTGCTCGACGACGGGGGACGCTCGGAGATGGAGAGCCTGGCGTCGCGGTACCGCGTCGGCTACCTGACCCGTGATCAGAACGTCGGCGCGAAGGCGGGCAACCTGAACAACGCGCTGCGGCACACCTCCGCGCCCTATGTCGCCGTGCTCGACTGCGACCACGTGCCGCGGCCGGAGTTCCTCGCCCACACGACCGGCTATCTCGAGGACTTCGGCGTCGCCTTCGTGCAGACGCCGCAGTACTACGCCAACGGCGAGAGCGGGCCGATCGCAGCCGCGGCGGCTGCCCAGCAGAACCTCTTCTTCGGGCCGATCGCGCGGGGGAAGGACGGGCTGGACTCGATCTTCTGCTGCGGGACGAACGTCGTGTTCCGCCGCAGCGCGCTCGAGGAGGTCGGTGGCTTCTCCGAGGACTCGGTGACCGAGGACTTCGAGCTCTCGGTCCGCCTGCACGAGGCGGGCTGGCGGAGCGTCTACGTCGCCGAGGTGCTCGCCTCCGGACTCGGCCCCGAGGACATGGCCTCGTACGTCTCCCAGCAGCAGCGCTGGGCTCGCGGCTGCCTCGGGGCGATCCCGCTGGTGCTGCGCTCGCGGCTGCCCTGGCGGGTGCGCCTCCAGTACCTGCTCTCGTCGACCTACTTCCTCAGCGGCCTGACGCTGCTGATCTACATGTCGCTGCCGGTGATCCGGATCCTGACCGGCGCCCAGCCCCTGGCCGCGGCCACCGCCGATCAGTTCCTGCTCCACTTCGCCCCCTACTACGTCGGCGCGCTCGCCACCGTCGCGCTCGCCGGGTACGGCACCTACACCTATGAGGCCTTCGCCCTGGCCGCCGGCTCCTTCTGGATCCACGTGCAGGCGGCCGTCAACTCCCTGTTGCGGCGACCGGCGAGGTTCGTCGTCACTCCGAAGCACGGCACCATCGCCCGACAGCCGCGGGCAGTGGCCCCCGCGCTGCTCGCGGTCGCCGTCCTGATCGGGTCCGCCGCCTACGGGCTCAGCCGCAGCCACGGCGCGGCGACGCTCAACAACGTCGCCTTCGCCTCGCTGCACGCGACGGTGCTGCTGACCGCCGCGATCCCGGCCTTACGGCTGCGGCCCTCGGCTCCCCTGCTCCCGGACCCGCCCCGCCCGGGACCCCCGGCGACAACTCGGCGATGGCCGAAGCCCGTGGCGGTGTCGATGCTGGCTGCCGCCGTGCTCGTGCCAGCCGGCGTCGGGGTCCTGGGCAGCAAGGGCCTCGCCAGCCACCCGACCCTCTCCGAGCAGGCCCACGAGGCTGCGGTCTCCTTCTTCGACGACTACGTCCGACCCGACGGCAGGGTGGTCCGCACCGATCAGGGCGGCGACACGGTCAGCGAGGGCCAGGGCTACGCCATGCTGCTCGCCGTCGCGCTCGACGACAAGGCGCGCTTCGAGCGGGTCTGGCACTGGACCAGCCAGAACCTGGAACTGGACAACGGGCTGCTCGCCTACCACTGGGCCGACGGGCGGGTGGATTCCGACGAGCCCGCGACCGACGCCGACCTCGACGCCGCCCGCGCCCTCGTTCTGGCGGGCAAGCGCTTCGGCTCCGAGGAATACACGAGGTCCGGCGAGCGGATCGGGCAGGCGGTGCTCGACCGCGAGACGGCCGATGTGGACGGCCTGCCCGTTCTGACTGCCGGTCCCTGGGCTAGGTCCGTGCCCCTTGTCGTGAACCCGAGTTACTTCTCGCCCCGCGCGTACGCCGATCTGGCCGCCGCCCACACGGATTCGCGCTGGGACGACCTCGCGGGGACGAGCCGCGCGATCGCCACCTCGCTGACGGCAGGACCTGGTCTGCCCCCCGATTGGGCGCGGGTGGACTCATTGGCGACGTCGGGCGACGGGGAGGCCTCCGCGTCCGCGACCGCGATCGCCAACCCCGGGAATCCCGCCGCCACCTCCGCGAGCTCCGCCACTCCCGCCTCCGGGCTCGACGCCCTTCGCTTCGCCATCCGCTCGGCCGAGAGCTGCGTGCCCGCCGACCGCCGGGCGGCCGCCCGGGTCTGGCCGCTCTACCGCCACAACCCGGGCGTCGCGACCTACTCGCTCGAGGGCATGCCCGACGGCCGGCTGACCCACGCCGCCAGCTACGTCGCGGCCGCGGCTGCGGCCAAGGCCGCCGACGAGGACGGAGAGCTGCATCAGCTCCTCGACCGGGCCGCCGAGGCGAACTCCGCCCACCCGACCTACTACGGCGCGGCCTGGGTCGCGCTCGGCCGCGTCATGCTGACCTCCTCGGCGCTCGGCGGCTGCCCGGGCTAGACGGATCCCGAGCTACTCGATGTCCTGCTGGGTGCCGCCGGGCATGAACAGCTGACAGACGATCCAGCCCGCGGCGAGCATGCCCGCGCCGACGTACCAGGCGGTCTTCATCGCGTCGACGAAGTCGTCGAGCCCGGCCGCCCCGACGGCATCGGAGGAGCTGGCGATGATCGTCCCCATGACGGCCATGCCCAGAGCCGAGCCGAAGTTGCGGAAGGTCTGGGTGATCCCGGACCCCTGGCCGCGCATCGTGTCGGGCAGCCGATTCAGCGCATCGGCGTTGAGCGGCGAGAAGACGAGGCCGAACCCGGCGCCCGTGACCAGCATCCCAGCCAGGGTCGCCGAGCGGCTCAGCCCGTCGAGCTCCGAGGCCCAGAGGATCATGCCGACCGTCCCCGCCGCCAAACCCAGCGCGACCGGCCTTTTCGCCCCCCACTTGTCCATCCAGCGGCCCCCGATCCGGGCAGCGACGAAGAACGAGTAGAACATCGTCAGGATCGAGAAGCCCGCCTCCGTCGGCTGCTGCTGCACGGCGACCTGGAAGTAGACGCTGCCGAAGAAGAAGACGGCCAGCCAGGGTCCGAAGACCAGGAAGGTGAGGATGTTGTCGACCGCGAATGGGCGGTTCGCCGCCATCGCGCGAACGTCGATCAGCGGATCCTCGGTGTTCCGCTCGGCGAAGACGAACCCAATCAGGAGCAGGACGCCGACGATGATCGAGCCGAGTGTCCGCGCGTCACCCCATCCCCAGACCGTCGACTGCTGGATCCCGAGAACCAATAACGCCATCCCGGCAACGATCAACATCGCCCCGCGGATATCGATTCGAGCCGGGTTCTTGATGTCCCGGAGCTTCGCGAAGTAGATCTCGCTGAGCGCCAGGATCGCGACCGGGACGTTGATCCAGAAGATCGCCCTCCAGGTCCAGAACTGGGTCAGATAGGCGCCGGCGATCGGGCCGATCGCCGTGAACAGGCCGGCGACGATGAAGAAGACCGACAGGCCCCTGCCGCGCTCCTTAGGCGGGAAGGCGTCGAGGACGAGGACGGTCGCGGAGGGGATCAGCAGGCCGCCGGCCGCCCCCTGGATCGAGCGGCAGACGATCAGCCAGGCCTCGGCGGCGCCCGTGTCGGGGACGAGCCCGCACAGCAGCGAGCTGACCGCGAACAGGATCACCCCGATGACGACGATCCGGCGGTGGCCGAAGATGTCCCCGAGCCGGCCGCCGAGGGCGACGAAGGCTGCCGTGGCGAGGGCGTAGGCGGTGACCAGCCACTGCTCGCCCGTCTCGGTTAGGTGTACGTCGCGCTGGATCGTCGTCGCCGAGATCGAGACGATGGTGAAGTCGATCATCACCATCGCCATGGCCGGGACGAGAGGCCAGAGGACGCGATAGCGCTGGTACTCGTCGGACACCGGCGTGGACCCTATCCCCGGAGCTGGACGTGGAGGCTTAGAAGATTCGGCCAGCCTCGTGGAGTGCGACCCTCCCGAGGGCGATCACCACCGCCACGCCGACGAGTCCGATCAGCAGGCCGGCGAGCACCAGCAGGGCGTCGTCGAGCAGGACGCCGACACTGAGTACGACGACGCCCAGCGAGGGCAGCGTGTCGAGCCCGGTGAAGGGCGGCGCGACGAACGCGGCCACGCTCAGAAGCAGGACGAGTACCCCGAAGACGATTCCGCTCAGGCGGTGGGTGAGCAGAAAGCCGAGGCGCGGGCGCGAGTGGCGCTCCAGCCAGCGGATCCGCCGGAGCAGGACCTCGGAGAACCGCTTCTGGGCAGCGGGCCCGAGTTCCCGCCGCCGCCAGCGCTCGGGCAGCCACACCGTTCGCCGGCCCACGATCAGCTCCAGCGCGAGCAGCATCGCGATCAGCTCGAACAGATGGGTCACGCCGCCGGTTGGGAGCGGCAGCGCGGGCAACGCCAGCAGCAGCACGAAGAGCACGGCGAAGCTCTTCTCGCCGAAGAGCTCGATCAGGCTGCCGACAGTCTTGGGCCCTGGGCTAGCGAACCAGCTCTCGAGGCGGTCGCTGAGTCTTGCCTCCTCGGCCGTCGCTGCCGCTTCCGGCATCGGCGCATTCTTACGCACGCGCAAGCGCGCGCTCGAGCCGGTCCCCAAGCTCGCCCATGTGCTCGACCAGCTCCGGCGGCTCGTGGACCTCAAAATCCACGCCGAGCATCGCGATGCGCACCGCCAGCCAGCCAAGATCGTCGTCGCCGGTGCGGAACTCACAGGTCCCCGCGTCGATCCGCTGGATCTTCCCCCAGTGGCAGGCGGGTCGGGCGGCCATCTCCTCCGCGGGGGCATGCAGCGTGACCCGCGCCTCGTAGCGGCTCGGCGCGCCGGCGATGTTCTGCTCGACGAACGCGGCCGCGTCCTTGGCCGGCAGCTTCCGCTGGTCGAAGCGTGTGCCGGCGGAGGCGGGTCGCGAGACGCGGTCGACCCGGAACGTGCGCCAGGCCTCTCGGTGGCGATCCCAGGCGACCAGATACCAGCGGCGGCCGAAGTTGACGAGCGAGTGCGGCTCGACCTCGCGGCGGCTGTTGGTGCCGTCGCGAGTCCGGTAGCCGAAGCGCAGTCGCTCGCAGTCCCGACACGCCGCGGCGATTGCGGTCAGATCCTGCGGGTCAACGGTGGGACCGCCCCCCGGAGGTGCGACCGTCGCCGATCCGAGCGCCGCGACGCGGCGGCGCAGGTGCCCGGGCAGCACCTGCTCGAGCTTGACCAGTGCGCGCACCGCCGTCTCCTCGATCCCGGTCACCGACGACCGCGCCGCGGTGCGGAGTCCGACTGCGATCGCGATCGCCTCGTCGTCATCGAGCAAGAGCGGCGGCATCGCCGTCCCGGCGCGGAGCGTGTAGCCGCCGGCGGGGCCGGTGAGCGACTCGACCGGGTAGCCGAGGTTGCGCAGCCGCTCGATGTCGCGGCGGACCGTCCGGCCGGACACCCCGACTCGCTCGGCGAGCTCGCCGCCGGGCCAGTCGCGACGGGTCTGCAGGAGCGAGAGGAGCTCCAGCAGGCGGCTCGAGGTCTCAGTCATGGCGTTGAATCCTCTCGAAGATTGAGGACAGATCCTGACCTAAATGCGATGTAGGTTCCTTCCCGACCAGTCAGTCACGGAAGGAGTGAGCGATGCCCGAGCGCAGCGGATATATCCCCGGCGTCCCCTGTTGGGTCGACACGAGCCAGCCCGATCCCGAGGCGGCGGTCGACTTCTATAGCGGCCTGTTCGGCTGGGAGTTCGAGAACGTGATGCCGCCGGACAGCCCCGGCAAGTACTTCATCGCCCGGATCCGCGGCGGCGACGTCGCGGCCGTCGGGTCGATCCCGGAGGGGACGCCTCCGGAGGCGGCCTGGAACACCTACATCTGGGTCGAGAGCGCGGACCAGACGGCGTCGAAGATCCGCGATGCCGGCGGCAACGTGGTGATGGAGCCGTTCGATGTGATGGCTTTTGGCCGGATGGGGGTGTTCACCGATCCCGAGGGCGCGGTGTTCTCCGTCTGGCAGGCGAACGAGCACAAGGGCGCGCAGATCGTCAACGAGCACGGGAGTCTCAACTTCAACGGGCTCAACACCCGTGACCCCGAGGGTGCCAAGCGCTTCTACGGCGCGGTGTTCGGCTGGACGACGCTGGAGCTGCCCGGCGGCTTCGAGATGTGGACGCTGCCCGGCTACGGCGATCACCTCGAGCGCGAATACAACCCGGACATCCGGAAGCAGACCGAGGAGGCGGGCGGCCCCGAGGGGTTCGTGGATGTGGTCGCGTCGATCCTCCCGATCGGCGACGACCAGCCAGACGCGCGCCCGCATTGGAGCGTGACCTTCGCGGTCGACGACGCCGACGCGATCGCCGCGAAGGCGCCCGAGCTCGGCGGCAAGGTGATCGTCGCGCCGATGGATGCCCCTTGGGTCCGGACGACCACGATCGCTGACCCGCAGGGTGCGACCTTCATCGCGAGCAAGTACGCGCCCGAGAACCGCGACCCGGCGATGGATACGGGCGCGGCGTCGCGCGCCGCATAGCGACACATCGATACGCAAACGACGAGCGCCCCGGGGTCTCCGGGGCGCTCGTGAGCGGTTCGGTTTGAGGGATCCCTACGCGGTGGCGGGCGCCTTCTCGGGCGACCCCGCCGTTCCGTTCTCCTTGGCCTTGGCCGCCTTCGCCTCGGGCGTCTCCTCGTCGGCCTGGCGGCCCATGAGGAGCTCCTTGGCGATCACCAGGCGCTGGATCTGCGAGGTGCCCTCGTACAGCTGCATGATCTTGGCGTCGCGCATCAGCTTCTCGACGGGGTACTCCTTGATGAAGCCGTAGCCGCCGTAGACCTGGACGGCGTCCGTGGTGACCTCCATGGCGGAGTCCGCGGAGAACCGCTTCGCGTGCGAGGCGGCGAGGGTGTTGCGCTTGCCCTGGTCGAGCAGGACCGCCGAGTTCCAGACGAGCAGGCGACTCGCCTCGACCTTGGTCGCCATGTCGGCGATCATGAACGCGACCGCCTGGTGCATGGCGATCGGGACGCCGAACTGGACTCGCTCCTTGGAGTAGTCCGAGGCGAACTCGAGGGCCGCCTTGGCGATGCCGACGGCCATCGCGGCGACGCCCGGGCGGGTCCGATCCAGGGTCATCATCGCGAGCTTGAAACCGTGGTTCTCCTCGCCGAGCAGGTTCTCAGCGGGGATCTCTGTCTCGTTGAAGGTGATGGTCGCGGTGTTGGAGGCGCGCTGGCCGAGCTTGTCCTCCTTCTTGTCGACCGTCACCGTGTCGTCCTTGGGGACGACGAAAGCGGAGATGCCGCGGTGGCCGGCGTCCTTGTCGGTCTTGGCGTAGACCGTGAACCAGTCCGCGTAGCCGCCGTTGGTGATGAAGCACTTGGAGCCGTTGATGACCCACTTGTCGCCCTTCTTGGTGGCGGTCGTCTTCATCCC
>JBKPND010000093.1:0-9669 GCA_046732465.1 Actinomycetota bacterium | reverse complement strand
AACCACGCCAACGACCCGCTCTACATGCAGGTCCAGTTCTTCGCTCCGCACGACCCGGCCGACCCCGCGCCCCGCCACGTCGGCGCCTTCGCCTCGTCCCTCCTGCCGATCGACCCGAGCTTCAACGAGAAGAACGTCAAGGACAAGCCGGGCTGGATCAGAAAGATCAGCCGGTTCGGGCCTGGGCTGATCGCGAAGATCCAGACGCGCTACCAGCACCGGCTGGAGACGCTGATGTCGGTGGACGACGCGGTCGAGCGGATCGTCAACGACCTCAACGCCAGGGGCATACTGGGCAACACCTACATCATCTTCACCTCGGACAACGGCTTCATACAGGGCCAGCACCGGCTGCACCAGGGCAAGTTCGCCCCCTATGAGCCCTCGATCCAGGTCCCGCTGCTGATGCGCGGCCCGGGCATCCCCCCCGGCAGCCAGCCGCGGGCGCTGGTCTGGAACGGCGACATCACCGCGACGATCCTGAAGATCGCCGACGCCAGGCCCGGGTTGCCCCAGGACGGCCGGTCCCTGCTCCCCTACGCGCGCGACCCCAACCTGCGGTCGACCCGGCCGATCCTGATCGAGACCGGCCCGCCCGGTGCGACGAACGAGCCGGGCACGCCGGTGAGCGCCGCGAGCGGCAGGCGCGTCCACTTCAGCAAATACGTGAAGAACCTCGACCAGGACCACACGGCCCAAATCGCGCGGGCGATCATCGCGCCGCGCTATCGGGCGATCCGGACCGGCCGGTACCTGCTGGTGAAGTACTCCGACGCCAGCCGGGAGCTCTATGACCTGAAGCGAGACCCGTTCGAGCTCAAGTCCAAGTACAAGGACTCGCGCTACTTCCCGGTGCGGAAGTACCTGCTCAAGAAGCTCAAGGCGCTGGTCGAGTGCAGCGGGGAGGGCTGCAGCCGGGACATCAAGAAAGCGCCCAAGCCGCTCGCCAAGAAGAAGAAGCACCCCCCGAAGAAGCCCGCGCCGCCGCCCACGGGCTAGGCGGACCCGGGCCGGGATAAGGTCCGGCCATGGCCGCTTCGGAGACTCCGCCGCCCCCGTTCGGCGACTATTACCGGGAGATCTATGCCAAGGGGATGCTCGCCGGCGAGCGCCCGACACTGCCGATGGCCTGGGCCGAGCTCGAGGAGCGTGCCCGGGACTCGCTCGACGAGCGGGCGATCGCCTACATCTTCGGCGGCGCCGGCTCCGAGGACACGATGCGCGCCAACCTCGAGGCCTTTCGCCACTGGCGAATCGTCCCCCGGGTGCTGCGCAAGGACCTCGAGGTGCGCGACCTCTCGGCGGAGCTGCTCGGCACGCGCATGCCCGCTCCGGTGCTGCTCGCCCCGATCGGCGTGCAGACGCTTCTGCACGACGAGGGTGAGCTCGCCTCGGCGAGGGCCGCCGCAGCCATCGGGCTGCCGCTGATCACCAGCACCGCCTCGGCGACGCCGCTGGAGGAGATCGCCGAGGCGAACGGCGAGGCGCCGCGGTGGTACCAGCTCTACTGGCCCAACGACGACGAGCTCGCGGCCAGCATGGTCAGGCGCGCCGAGGTGGCCGGCTACTCGGCGATCGTGCTCACGGTCGACAACTACGTGCCCGGCTGGAAGCCCCGTGACCTCCAGCAGGCCTACCTCCCGTTCCTGGAGGGAATCGGGATCGCCCAATATCTCTCGGACCCCGTGTTCCTGGAGGGGCTGGAGAAGTCGCCGGACGAGGACATCGGCGCGGCGGTCGGGCGCTTCCTCGGCGTCTTCGCCAACCCACGACTCACCTGGGAGCGGCTCGAGTGGCTACGCGGCACGACCTCACTGCCGATCGTGCTCAAGGGGATCCTCCATCCGGACGACGCCCGCGAGGCGCGCGAGCGGGGCGTCGACGGAATCGTCGTCTCCAACCACGGCGGGCGGCAGATCGACGGCGCGATCGCTTCCCTCGACGCCCTGCCTCCGATCCTGGACGCGGTGGGCGATGGGATGGCCGTCCTGCTCGACAGCGGGATCCGGTCCGGAGCGGACATCTTCAAGGCCCTGGCCCTGGGAGCCGACGCCGTGCTGGTCGGCCGGCCCTATCTGTGGGGCCTCGCGCTCGACGGCCAGAACGGGGTCGAGACCGTGCTCCGCTGCCTGCTTGCCGAGCTCGACCTGACGATGGCGCTCAGCGGGTTCACCAACGCCGACGAGATCGACCGCGGGGTGCTCAGACCGGTGTAAGTGGATTGACGACGCTCGTCAGGGCGGCGCGAAGCGTGACCGCGCTGACCTCCTTGCTGCGCACCTCCACCGCGTCGCAGACGAGGCGGGTGAGCCAGAGGCCACGGCCACCCAGGGCGGTGGGCGGCGGCGCCAGCTGGCCGGCCAGTGCGTCGTCAATCCCCTCGCCCGCGTCAGCGACCTCGACGACGATCTCGTCATCCCCGTGCCAGACGCGGGCGGTGGCGGGAGGGCGCCCGTGGATCACGGCGTTCGTGGCGACCTCATTGACCGCCAGGACGACCTCGTCGGTCCTCCAGTCCGCCATACCGGCCTCGCGGGCGAATGACCTCACGGTCCGCCTCAGCCCCTCCAGGTCGTCGAGGCCGAAAGTCAGCTCCAGCGCAGGTGTGCCGCGCTGCGCCTCGACGGCGGAGTCCAACCGCCGGCAGAAATCGGTCGGGTCCTCGTAGGAGGGGCTCGGGGAGGCGCCGTCGCGGGCCAGGATCTCCGGGTGGGTTCCGCGGGCGTGTCGGAGAATCTCCTCCGGCAGGGCGCGCGCGTCATATGGGCAGATGAGCGTCAGCGGCTGCTCGGCGAAGGCGACGTTGAGCACCGACTCGTGCCGGGCCCAGTCGCGGACCTGCGCCCCGTGTCCCAGCGACCACGGTGGCTCAGCGATCAGGCGGGCGCGGCCGCCGATCCAGGCGTGCTCCGCGACCCACCGAGCGAACTTCTCCCGGGTGCGGGCGGAGGTCTCGTACCACTCCTCCGCCGGGCAGAGGGTCAATTCCTCCGCGGTCTCCCCGAGAGCGTCGCGCAGGTTCTCGCAGTGACGATCCTGCGCGGCGACGAGCGTGGGCTGCTTGGAGCTCAGCCCAGCCTCTACGAACGGCAGTGCGACATCCATGAACTCCTGGTCGGAGCCATAAATCAGCGCCTGGTGCGCGAACCCCCTGCCGGGGTCGGACGCTTCCCCATTCGACTGCATCTCGTTCTCCATACCCGCTCGGCCTGCCTTTGACGCCGGTTGATACGCGGGCTTCGGGCGCACGGATCACTCGACCGCTCCACTTGGATCCGGAGGGTGTTTGGTCACCGATGTCGAAGGCAACGCGCATGCCTCGTGTTCTGCTGGCACTGTCGCTGCTCGCGCTCGGTCTGATCTGGGGCGCCACGCCTGCGCAGGCGGGCACGAAGGCGATGGGGATCGACGTCTCGCGGTTTCAGGGCACGATCGACTGGCCCAGCGTCGCGGGGTCCGGGATCCGGTTCGCCTTCATCCAGGGCAGTCGCGGCAGCGGGGCGGACTGCACCGTCAAGCCGTTGCAATGCGGCCCGGACCCCTACTTCGCGGCCAACCGGCTGGCGGCCCAGTCCGCGGGAATCCGCGTCGGCGCCTATCACCGGGCGTTCGCAAGCGGCGCCACCGCGGCGGAGGCCAGGGCCGATGCGCTCGCGGAGGCGAACATCTTCATCGCGCAGGTGGGCTCCCTGCAGCGCGGTGAGCTGATCCCGGTCCTCGACGCGGAGACGCCCTTCACCGGCGTGACCTCGACCAGCCTGCGCACCTGGATCCGGGTCTTCGTCAAGCGCGTCACCAAGAAGCTCGGCCGCAAGCCGATGATCTACACGAACGCGTCGAGCTGGTCGGCGACCGGCAACACCGTCGAGTTCGCCAAGGCCAGGTACCCGCTCTGGGTCGCCGAGTGGGGCGTCTCGCGCCCGAGCGTGCCGGCGAACAACTGGGCCCGGCGCGGCTACTCGGTCTGGCAGTACACGAGCTCGGGGAGCGTCTCCGGCATCTCCGGCCGCGTCGACATGGATCGGCTCGGCAAACGCCTCGGCAAGATCACTGTCCACTGACGGACGAGAGGGCGCCGCGAGTCTCTAGGAGACGGTCGACAGCGCCGTCGCCACCGCGAAGCCGAGGGTGGTGGCCAGACCCGCCGGTCTGCCGGACTCCTTGCTGGCCTCGGGGATCATCGAGTCGATCAGCATCACGATCAGGGCGCCGGCCGCGAATCCGTCGATCAGGGCTCGGAAGTCGCCCGAGGTCGCGTAGCCGATCACGGTGAAGACCGTGCAGATCGCCGCCACCGCCAGCCACAGCCGGACTATCGCCCGTCGACGCCTGCCCGCGTTGCGCATGTCGATCGCCGAGCCGATCGCCTCCGGCAGGTTCGAGACGAAGATCGCGACCAGCAGGCCGACGCTCACCCCCTCACCCGCCGCCAGGCCGATGCCGAGGGCCATCTGCTCCGGCAGCCCGTCCAGGAACGCCCCCAGCGCCAGGGCCGTGCCGGCGGCCGATCCGGCCTGCCGGCGTCCAGCGCGTCCGCGACTCGCGGCGTGCCGCCGAGCGATCGCGCCGTCGAGCAGGAAGTAGGTGAGGGCTCCGACGCCCAACCCAATCGCGGTGATCCCCAGCCCGCCCGTCTCCGCTCCTTCGAGGGAGAGCTCGAGCTGATCGCACTGATCAGCGCACCCGCGCCGAAGGCGAGGACGAGGCCGACGACCACCTTCGGCCAGGGCCGCGCAAAGGCCAGGAGGGCTCCGGCTACCAGGGAGGACGCTGCCAGAGCACCCCCAGCCGAGCGCGGCGCTCAGCCCGCCGCCCAGGTCTTGGCCTCCTCGAGCTCGTCGAGATCGTCGAAGACCTTGAGCTCGCCCGGCATCGCCCAGGCGAACAGCTCCATCGCCTTCTCTATCCAGTCGACGTCGGTGACGACGGCCAGGCGCCTCCACGCCTTTCTATCGGAGAACTCGGTCCGGAGTCCCGTCTTGAGGTCCTCGAGCAGGGCACCGGCCTCGAGGCCGTCAAAGCTCTCGAGCAGAAACACGACTCGGGCCTCGCCCGATGCGGTCGCCTCTTTGAGGCCGGGCTCGAGAACGTCCGTGTAGTCCTGCTTCGTGAGCTTTCCCGACCCGCGCAAACCGACGACACCGTCCGGCATCCCATCCAGTCGCTCGAGCACCTTCTCCTCCTTGGTCGCTTGCGGGGTCGCCGAGACCCGTGCCGGAGGCTACGCGGCTGCCGCCTCTGCCTCCGCCCGTGCCCGGGACAGATCCGCTGAGATCCGGACGATCGCCGAGGCGATCGGTGCGGCGAGGATCAGCCCGACCGTGCCGAAGAGGGCCCCACCCGCGATGGTCAGGATGAGCACCGCCAGCGGGTGCAGGCCGAGGGCGGCCCCGTAGGCGACCGGCTGGACGATCTGCTGCAGCGGACCGTTGGAGAGCAGCTGGATCACGACCATCCCGCCCGCGGCCTCCGGGCCGGATCCACCGAGCGCGATCAGCACCGAGAAGGCGCCCGCCGTCCAAGCGCCTAGGTACGGGACATAGCCGCCGATGAAGGTGACGACGGCGATCGTTCCGGCAAGAGGTATCCCGAGCACCAGGGCCGCACCGCCGACCAGGACGGCGCTGAACAGGGCGACGATCGTGACCCCCAGGAAGTAGCCGCGCATGGACTGGAGCGTGCGCTCGGTAATCGTGTGTGCCACGTCGGTCGGCAGGCCCACATGCCGCTCGGCCCAGGAGCGGATCACCGGACCGTCCTTGAGGAGGAAGAAGAGGCTGAGGATCGTCATCGCGACGAAGAACGCAAGGGAGGCGAGCCTCTCCACCCCGCCCGCGAGGCCGTTGATCAGCGCCCTGAACGAGTCGCTGGTGCCGGAGCTCACGTCCTGGTTCGCAGCCTGCGCCTTGCCGTCGCTGACCCCGAGGTCCTTGATCCAGCCCTCGACCTTGTCAGCGCCCTGGCTGAGCTGGTGGCTGATCGCCGACGTCTCGGTGCCTATCCCCCGAAGGACGAGGTACCCGGCCAGGATTCCGGCGGCGACGATCAGCAGGAGGACCAGCACGGCGCCGAGGCTGCGTGGCAGACCGTGCCGCTTGAGAAAAGCAACCAGTTGCCCGGCGACGGCCGAGATCACCCCCGCGACGATCACGGGGATGAGAATCACCTCCGTGAGCGTGGCGAGCCAAACGACTCCCGCCAAGAGGACGACGACTCCGACCAGGAGCCAGGCAGTGAACCCCGCGTCGCGGAGCCAGCGAGGTGCGGCGAACAGGCCGGAGAGCTCGGCCGGATCAATCTCGATGAACTCGTCGGCCTGCTCGCCCTCGGCTGCCCCGCGGAGGCGGCGAAGGCGGCCGCGAATCATCGGCCGGTCCCCTTCATGGATGATCACCTAAGCACACACCCAAGATGGACCGGCTGTCCTACATCGGCCACGCGACCACGCTGCTTCGACTCAACGGCGTCTCGATCCTCACGGATCCGATGCTGCGCGGCTGGCTCGGCCCGCTTCGGCGGCAGGGCCCGCCTCCTGGGCCGGGCCTACCGGAGATCTCCGACGTGGTTCTCATCTCGCACCTGCACCGCGACCACCTCGACCTCCGCTCGCTGCGACGGGTCAGCGACGCCACGCCGGTGATCGTTCCGCGTGGCGGCGGCAGGTGGGTGGCGAAGGGGGGCGCCACCGACATCCGGGAGATCGGCCTCGGCGAGACAGTCTCCGTCGACGGCGTCGAGTTCACGGGCGTGCGGGCAGTGCACGACGGCTATCGCGAACTCCACACCGGCCAGCAGATCGAGCCGCTCGGATACCTGATCCGCGGCGGCGGTCGCACCGTCTACTTCGCGGGCGACACGGATCTGTTCCGTGAGATGTCGGAGCTCGGCTCCGTGGATCTGGCGCTGCTCCCGGTCTGGGGCTGGGGCCTCTCCGCCGGCACCGGTCATCTGGACCCCGAGCGCGCGGCGCGCGCCCTGGAGTTGATTCGGCCGCGGATGGCCGTCCCGATTCACTGGGGAACCTTCTATCCGCTCGGCCTGCGGCTGCTGCGGCCGGAGCACCTCAGCGAACCGCCGCGAGAGTTCGCTCGACTGGCGAGCCGGCTGACGCCGGAGGTTGAGGTGCGGATCCTCGAGCCCGGCTCCGAGACCGATTTGGACCTCGGATGAGCGGCTTTCGCCCACTCAGCTTCGTCTGGGCGGCGATTCGCTGGCTCCTGCTTTGGGCGCTCATCGCGCTCCTCTTCTGGGCACTCGCCGCACTGCTGCCGGGAATCGCTGTGCCGAGCTTCGGCGCCGTCCTGCTCACGACCGGTCTCGTCGCGCTGCTCAACGCGCTGCTGTGGCCGTTGCTGATCCGCCTGCTCCTCCCACTCACCGTGCTCACCTTCGGACTGGGCTCGCTCGTCCTGAACGCCTCGATCATCTCGGTCTCGGTCAAGCTGGTCGACGGCTCGGCCCCCGACTTTCTCGCGTCCGTGGGGCTGGCGTTCGCCCTCTCCATCGGCCTGATGCTCCTCGCGCCCGCTCTGAGCATCGACGACGACGCCCGCCAGCTCCGCCTCGTCCGCCGGAGGGCGCGGCGGGTGCGCGAGCACACCGACGTGCCCGGGGTGATCATGTTCGAGGTCGACGGCCTGGCGGAGCCCGTGCTGCGGCGCGCCCTTCGCGAGGGGCACGCGCCGACGATGGCCCGCTGGCTCGAGCAGGGCAGCCACCGTGTCGTGCCCTGGGAATGCGACCTCTCCTCCCAGACCGGCGCCAGTCAGGCGGGGCTGCTGCTCGGCAGCAACGAGGACATGCCGGCGTTCCGCTGGTACGAGAAGGAGAGCGGCCGCACGATGGTCTCGAACCACGGCAAGGACGCCGTCGAGCTCGAGCGCCGCCACTCCGACGGGGGCGGCCTGCTTGCGGCCGGAGGCGCGAGTCGGGGGAACATGTTCTCCGGGGACGCCTCGCACTGCTCCGCGACGATGAGCGTGCTCCGGGACAGGGAGCGCTCGAGCGCGCGGGAGTACTTCGCATACTTCGCCGATCCATACGGCTTCACGCGGACGATCGCGCTCTATCTGTGGGATGTGTTCCTGGAGCGACTCGCCGCGCGCCGGCAGCGCAGACGCGGGGATGAGCACATCGATCGCGGCGGCCTCTATCCGTTCATGAGAGGCGCGATCACCGTTGTGATGCGGGACCTGAACGTCGCGACGTTGCTAGGCGACATCGTCGAGGGGGTGCCGGTCGTCTACTCGACCTTCGTCGGCTACGACGAGGTCGCCCACCACTCCGGCATCCAGGAGCCCGACGCGTTCGCCGTGCTCAAGCAGCACGATGCGCGGCTGGCCCAGCTCGAGAGCGCTATCGAGCAGGCGCCGCGTCCGTACCACCTGGTGGTGCTCTCCGACCACGGGCAGAGCCAGGGCCGGCCGTTCAGGCAGCGCTACGGCGAGGAGCTCGAGGAGCTGGTGCGCAAGGCGCTCTCCGATGGGGACGTGTACGCGCCGCCCGCCCCCGACGAGGGTCTGAGCTCGGTCGGCGGAGCCCTCACCGATGCTCGCGACGAGCCGACGGCCGGCGGGAGGATGCTCGCCCGCGCGACCCGGGACCGGGTCGTCGACGGCGAGGTGGTCCTGGGACCGAATCGCGCGGCCCTGGAGGGGTCGGATCGACCCGCCTCGGATCACGGTGCAGTGGTGCTGGCCTCCGGCGGGCTGGGCCTGGTCTCGTTGCCCGCGCCCGGACACCGGCTCTCGCTCGAGGAGATCCAGGCGATGCACCCGGCCCTGATCCCCGCGCTGCGCGACCACCCCGGCATCGGGTTCGTCATGGTCCGTAGCGAGGGCGATAGCGCGCTCGTCCTCGGCGCGCACGGGAGCCGCCGCCTCAGCGACGACCACGTCAAGGGTGAGGATCCGCTTCGCGACTTCGGCCCCAACGCGGCGGACCATCTGCGGCGGACCGACGGGTTCCCGCACTGCCCAGACATCCTCGTCAACTGCATGTACAACCCAGACGCGAATGAGGTCGCGCCGTTCGAGGAGTTCATGGGGTCACACGGCGGGCTGGGCGGCTGGCAGAGCCGGCCCTTTGCCCTCATCCCAAGCTCGTGGAGCGAACCCGCGCAACCCATCGTCGGCGTGAGGGCGATGCACGATGCGCTCAGAAATTGGCTGGGCGAGACCGGCCTCGAGCTGAGGCCCCACGCCGAGCGGTCAGGCGGCGAAGCCGGCTAGCCGACTATCTTGGCCTTGGCCCGCTCGAACTCCTCGTCCGACAGCTTGTTCTGGTCGTGCAGCTGAGCGAGCTTGGTGAGCTCATCCGCGGCCGAGCCGCCGCCGCCACCCGAGCCGGCTGCCTGGCGGATGTAGGTGTCGAGCTGCTTCTGCTGCTCCTGCTGCTGGGCCAGGGCGCGCTCGCGCATTCCGTCGCCGCGGGCGATCAGGTAGATCAGCGCCGCGAGGAACGGGACGAAGATCAAAAAGATGACCCAGGCGGCCTTTCCCCATCCGGACATCTGGTGATCGCGGAAGAGATCGCCGATGATCACGAACAGGATCATCAGCCACGCCGCGAAGAGAAAGACCTCGAGCACGGTCAGGAGCGCCTGACCAAACGTGAAGTCTGCAAGGAGCATCTGGTTCCTCCTCCGCTAGGAAGTCTGTGCGTGGAACG
>JBKPND010000092.1:0-45182 GCA_046732465.1 Actinomycetota bacterium | reverse complement strand
TTCCTGAGCGGCACCAAGGTGCGGGAGATGCTCGGGAACGGCGAGCTGCCGCCCGAGGAATTCAGCCGCCCCGAGGTGGCTCAGATCTTGATCGACTCCTACAAAGAGGAAGGCAATGGCTGACGAAAAGGGCTTCACCCTGTGGTTCACCGGGCTCTCGGGCGCCGGCAAGACGACCATCTCGAGGATCGTGGAGGACGAGCTGCGCAAGCGCGGCTCGCGCGTCGAGGTGCTCGACGGCGACGTGGTCCGGGAGAACCTCTCCAAGGGACTCGGCTTCTCGAAGGAGGACCGCGACACGAACATCCGACGGATCGCCTTCGTCGCGGATCTCCTCTCGCGCAACGGCGTCCCGGTGATCACCGCCGCCATCTCCCCCTACCGCGAGATTCGCGACGAGGCGCGCCAGCTCATGGGCGACCGCTTCATCGAGGTCTTCGTCAAGGCCTCGGTCGAGGTCTGCGCCGAGCGCGACGTCAAGGGCCTCTACGAGAAGGCGTTCAAGGGAGAGATCAAGGAGTTCACCGGTGTCTCGGACCCCTACGAGCCTCCCCTCAACGCAGAGCTCACGCTCGACACCGAGCACGACTCGGCCGAGGAGGATGCGGCGAGGGTTCTCTCGCTGCTCGAGGAGCGCCAGCTGATCCCGGCGGCCCAGCCTGCCTAGTTGCCGGGGCGCGGAGGCAGCTCGGGCTCGCCGAGGTCGTAGGTCGAGTACGCCAAGAAGGAGTTGAACATCTTGTGGGAGGGGCCGTGAAAGTCCGACGAGGCGGTCGCCGCCAGACCCCTCTCCCTGCACAAATCGACGAGGAACCTCGTCTGGGCTCGATCGTGGGCCGGGTAGAAGCACTCGACGCCCTCCAGTCTGAGGTCGTCGACGATCGCCGCGACCTGCTCGGGGTCGCTCATGTCCCAGAAGGGGTGGGCGAGGACCGCCACGCCCCCGGCGGCGTGGATGATCTCGATCGCTTCCGCGGCGTGCGGCCAGCGGCGCGAGACGAAGGCCTTCGCACCCGGAATCAGCCACTCCTCGAAGAAGGCGCCCATCTCCTCCGGCTTGACGCCCGCGGCCTTCGCGATATGTGGGCGGCCGACCGACGAGGCGTCACCCGCCTGCGCGATCGCGTCCTCGAAGCGGACGGGGACGCCCTGCTCGTTGAGCCGCCCGACGATCTCCTCGGCGCGGGTGATCCGCTCCCGCTGAGCCCGCTCCATAGCGGGCGCGATGGCCGTCGTGTCCACCCAGTAGCCGAGCATGTGCATGTCATCGAGGCTGCCGTGAACGCACGAGATCTCAGTCGCCGGGACCAGCTCGATGCCGGCGTCGGTCGCCGCAGCCGTGGCTTCCGCAACTCCGTCGATCCCGTCGTGGTCGGTGAGCGCCAGCGTCGTCACGCCCTGCTCCACGGCCGTCGCCACCACCTCTGCGGGCGGGAGCTCACCGTCGGAGAATGTGGAATGGCTCTGCAGGTCCAGCACCGGCGGCGCAGCATATGAGGATCAGCGCGAAAGCCGACTACGCGGTCCGAGCGGCGGTCGAGATGGCCGCGGCCGGCGACGAGCCCGTCAAGGGCGAGGCGATGGCCGAGGCACAGGACATCCCGCTCCAGTTCCTCGAGCACATCCTGCTCGAGCTCAAGCACGCCCGGCTCGTCAGGGCCCGGCGTGGCGCACGCGGCGGCTACTGGCTCGCCAAGCCGCCCGAGGAGATCACTCTGGCGAGCGTGATCCGGGCGGTCGAGGGCCCCCTCGCGAACATCCAGGACCAGGCCCCCGAGCAGACCAAGTACCCGGGCAACGCCGAGCAGCTCAGCGAGGTTTGGATCGCGGTGCGGGCATCGTTGCGCCGCGTCCTCGAGCACGTGACGATCGCCGACCTGCGCGACGGGAAGATCCCGGACGAGGTCCGGGCGCTGACCCGGGACGAGGGCGCCTGGGTGACTCGCTAGCAACGCGCGTCACAAGAAACCCGAGCAATTAGGGGGAAAAGGCGGCGTCCGCTAAGGTGGCCGCTGCTTTTAGGACCCTTTCGGTCAACTAAGCGGACAAGGTGGGAAAGCGGCTTCGTCCAAACGGCCGCCCACCGCACCCCGATTCCCCATGGATCCCAAGATCGTCCTCTTCGGCTTCGGCGTGGGCTTCCTGGTCGGCATGACCGGGATGGGCGGCGGATCCTTGATGACGCCGCTCCTGGTCCTCCTCTTCGGGGTCAAGCCGACGACCGCGATCGGCACGGACATCGCCTACGCCGCGATCACCAAGACGGCCGGCAGCTGGCGCCATCTGAAGCTCAGGACGGTGAACATGCCGCTCGTCTACTGGATGGCGATCGGCAGCGTGCCGATGGCGATCCTCGGGGTCTGGTTCCTCGACTTCCTCAAGCGGCGGCTCGGCGATCAGCTCGATGAGACGGTCTTCGCCATCCTGGCGGCCTGCCTGCTGGTCGTGGGTGCCGCGACGCTGCTGCGCGGCTTCTTCCTCGCCAAGAAGATCCAGGAGCGCGACGACTTCGAGATGCACCCGCGCCACAAGATCGCCGCGGTGGCGATCGGCGCGGCGACCGGCTTCGTGATCGGACTGAGCTCGGCCGGAAGCGGGACGCTGATCGGGATGATGCTGCTCACCGTCTACCGGCTGCGGCCGCAGAAGGTCGTCGGCACGGACGTGGTGCACGCGGCGCTCCTGCTCTGGGCGGCGGGCATCGCCCACGCCATCGGAGGCAACGTCGACTACGGCCTGATGGGGAACATCCTCGTGGGATCCATCCCCGGCGTGATCATCGGCAGCCAGCTGTCCGTGAAATGGCCGCAAGGCCTCCTCCGGGGCGCGCTCGGCGTGGTGCTGATCGGCGCCGGGGTGACGATCATGAACAAGGCCGACACGGACCTGGTCCCCTGGGTCGTCGCCGGCGCCGCTCTGGCCGTCACCGCCCTGTTCGTCGTGCAGATCGCCCTCCGCAAGGAGGTCGAGCACGACCCCGAGGAGCAGGCCGAGCTGGAGCGCAACGCCAGGCTGGAGCGCGAACTCGCCGCTCGCTCTCGCGCGCGAGCGACGCCCGCGCACGCCGCGCAGGACTAGACCGAGGCACCCGCGCCGCAGTAGTGTCAGACAATGAGCGGCTTGCGGAGCCGGCCCCTGTGGGTCCTCATCGGGGTGGGGCTCGTGATCCGCGTGATCCTCGCGTTTGCGTTCCGCGGCACGGATGCAATCCTGATCGAGCAGTTCTCCGCGACCGGCGTGCGCAACTGGGACTGGCACGCCGTGTACGAGGGCGGCGGCTTCTTCAATTGGATCTATCCACCCCTGTGGCTCGGGTGGCTCGCCGGAGCATCATGGCTCAGTGATGTCACCGGTCTGTCCTTTCATGGGCTGGCGAAGCTGGGGCCCACCCTTGCCGATGTCGGCCTGGCTCTGGCGATCTACACCTACCTCGGCTGGCGAGGAGCCCGCGAGCGACTTCGCCTGGCGGGTGCGGCGCTGGTCCTGCTTGGCCCGTCATTCATCGCGATCTCCGGGTACCACGGACAAATCGACTCAGCGGCAATCCTGCCCGCCGTGATCGCGCTGATGGTCTGGGAGCGAAGCTCCAGCCCCAACCGGGCGCTCTGGGCCGGGCTGCTGATCGGCGTCGGAGCGGCGGTGAAGCTCCCGGCCCTGCTGCTCGTCCTGCCGCTGCTCGGGTCGGCGAGGTCGTGGCGCGAGGCGGCCAAGCTCGCCGGCGCCGCAGGCGCCGTCCTGCTCCTAACCCTTGGACCGCTCTGGGCAAGCGGCATCGACTTGAGCCGGGTTACCAGGTATGCGGGCTTCCCAGGCTGGGGAGGGCTGAGCCTCGTGGTCGAGCCGGCCTATGGATGGCAGTTGTTCACGCAGCAGCTCTTCACCCCGTACCACCACAGCGGTCTTTCTCAGACCGTTCAGGACAATGCTCGGTGGATCGCCGCAGTCCCACTCGCGGTTTACACGGGGCTTGTGCTTCGATACCGCCCTGCCGCGGTCGATGCTGCCGCCATGCTGTGGCTGGTCGTCTACGCCTTCAGTCCAAACTTCTTCCTCAATTATCTGGTGTACGGATTGCCGTTCTTCATCATGGCGGGGTTCCTGGTCGAGGTTGCGGTACTCCAGGCCCTCCTGATCGCGCCAACCGTGGCCTACTACCTCGTCTTGTGGCCGAACCCGTCCACGGCGACTGGCGTGCTCTATGTCCCGGCCCTGATCGCACTCTGGGTTTTTTGGGTGCTCGCGACGGCCGCGGTTGCGTGGCGCATCATCAAGGGGCGTGAGAGGAACCTCGCCGGAATGCAGCCGCCGCTGGTGAACCTGGCGCCGAGCGGCTAGATCCGCCGGGCCTTGCGCTTCGCCCGCTCGGGACGGCAACCGTAGGTCTCCGCAATACTCCGCCGCCGTGTTCGAGAAAGTCCTGATCGCAAATCGCGGCGAGATCTCCATCCGCGTCGCCAGAACGCTGAAGGAGATGGGGATCGGATCGGTCGCCGTCTACTCGGAGATCGAGCGCGATGCGCCGCACGTCCGCGAGGCCGACGAGGCCTTCCTGCTCGGCCCCGCCACGCCGACCGAGAGCTACCTGAACGTGGAGAAGATCCTGCAGGTCGCCAAGGACGCGGGGGCCGAGGCGATCCACCCGGGCTACGGCTTCCTGGCCGAGAACGCTCCGTTCGCCGCGGCGGTGGAGAAGGCCAAGCTCACCTGGATCGGTCCGCCACCGAAGGCGATCGAGGCGATGGGCTCGAAGACCGAGGCCCGCCAGATCATGCAGAAGGCCGGCGTGCCGATCGTCCCCGGCGCCACCGAGCCGGTCAAGGACGTCGAGGAGGCGAAGCAGCAGGCCGAGGAGATCGGCTATCCAATCGCCTGCAAGGCGGCCGGGGGCGGCGGCGGCAAGGGATTTCGCGTCGCCCAGAGCGAGGACGATCTCGAGGAGGCGTTCGAGGGCGCCTCGCGCGAGGGCGAGAGGTTCTTCAGCGACCCGACGGTCTACCTCGAGCGCTACCTCGAGGACCCGCGCCACGTCGAGGTTCAGGTGCTCGCCGACTCCAAGGGCAACGTCATCCATCTCGGCGAGCGCGACTGTTCGATCCAGCGCCGCCACCAGAAGCTGATCGAGGAATCGCCCGGACCGCAGGTCGACGAGGAGATGCGCGAGCGGATCGGCAAGATCGCCACCGACGCGGCAGCGGCGGTCGGTTACCGCTCCGCCGGGACGGTCGAGGGGCTGCAGGTCGGCGAGGACTACTTCTTCCTGGAGATGAACACCCGAGTCCAGGTGGAGCACTGCGTCACCGAGCTGGTCACCGGCTTCGACATCGTCAGGGAGCAGGTCAGAATCGCGGCGGGCGAGAAGCTCTCGATCGCCCAGGAGGACGTCGAGCTGCGCGGCCACGCGATCGAGTGCCGGATCAACGCCGAGGCCGCCCACAAGAACTTCGCGCCGGCGCCGGGCCGGATCACCACCTACCGGGAGCCGGCCGGCCCCGGCGTGCGGGTCGACTCCGGCGTCGAGGCCGGCTCCGAGGTGACGCCGATGTACGACCCGATGTTCGCCAAGCTGATCGTCTGGGACCTGGACCGGGAGAAGGCGACCGCACGGATGCTGCGCGCCCTCGGCGAGTACGAGATCGGCGGCATCACCACCCTCGTCCCCTTCCACCAGGCCCTGCTCGCGACCAAGCAGTGGGCGAACGGCGAGACCTGCCGCGACCTGACCGAGGATCGCGACTGGCTCAAGTCACTGGCACCGGAGAGTGCCCCGGCCCCGGGCGGCGAGGAGCCGTCTGAGGACGGCAAGGCGGAGCGGAGCTACCAGGTGGAGGTTGGTGGCAAGCTCTTCGACGTCAAGGTGATCGGGGAGGCGGCCCCCGCCGCTGCGGTGAACCCCGGCGCCGGCCTGCGCAAGCCGCCCAGGCGGGAGCGCGGGGGTGGCGGGACGGCCACCTCGGCCGCGAGTGAGGATCTGACCTCGCCGCTGCAGGGCACCATCCTGCGGGTGGCGGTCGAGCAGGGGGCCGAGGTCTCAGAGGGCGATCTGATCTGCGTGATCGAGGCGATGAAGATGGAGAACGAGATCACCGCCCACCGCTCGGGCAAGGTCGCCGAGCTGCCGATCTCCGACGGTTCCTCGGTGAACACCGGGGACCTGCTGGCCAAGATCGAATAGCGCTATTTGGCGCCGAGCTTCGCCGCGGCCTCGCGGATGTTCTTGACCGTGGCGTCCGGGGCCTTGCGGCCGTCGAGCTTCTCGCCGTGCCGGTTCACCCAGATCACCGGCACGTTCATCTTCAGCGCCGGCCCGATGTCGGCCTCGTAGCCGGACGCGATGTGGACCCAGCCCTTCTTGCCGCCGATCCGGCGGGCGCATTCGCGCAAGTGGGTCGGGTCGGGCTTGTAGCTGCGGACCTGCTGCGCGGTCACCACCAGGTCCAGCTCGGTGCGCAGGTGGCGGCGTGAGATGCCGAGCAGCTTGTCGTCGATGTTGGAGATGATCCCGATCTCGTAGCGCTCCTTGAGCCGGTCCATCGCGGCGTTCGCCTCGCGAAAGGGTGGCCAGGACCCAACGCTGTCGGGAAGGAACTGGGCGCGGGACGGCTCGATCGTCCAGTCGATCTCCTCCGCCGCCTGGACGGCGGCGCGGCGGAGCACCTCGGCGTAGAGCTCGTAGGAGCCCTCCATGATCTTGGCCTGGATCTCGAAGAAGCGGTCCAAGAACGCCTTCTCGTCGATGGTGAGGCCATCGCGGTCGGCCTCCCGCTTGAAGGCGTCCCCGATCCCCTTCTCCCAGTCGATCAGGGTGCCGTAGCAGTCAGTCGTCACCCAATTGATGTCTTTCAGCTTCGGAAGCGCCATGAGAGCCGCGGGATTATGGCAATTTGCGTTTATCGGCCGCTTGCGGCCGCCCACCCGGCCGAGACGAGGCCTCCTATAACCTCTCGCGGCCCGTGGACCTCCTCGAGTACCAGGGAAAGCAGCTCTTCGCCCGCCACGGGGTTCCCGTACCCGAAGGGCGGGTCGCTGACACCGTGGACGGCGTCCTCGAAGCGGCCGACGAGATCGGCTACCCGTGCGTGATCAAGGCGCAGGTGCAGATCGGGGGCCGCGGCAAGGCCGGCGGCATCAAGGTCGCCGAGAACCGCGAGGAGGCCGAAGAGCACGCCAACGCGATCCTGGGAATGGACATCCGCGGGCCGCGTGGCGAGGGCCCCTTCACCGTCCACCAGGTCTGGGTGGAGCGCGCGTCCCAGATCGACGCGGAGTACTACGCCTCGATCATCCTCGACCGCTCTGCCAAGAAGCTGCTGGCGATGCTCTCCACGATGGGCGGCATGAACGTCGAGGAGATCGCCGAGAAGGACCCCGACGCGCTGGTACGACGGCACATCGAGCCGCACGAGGGTTTCACCGCGACGCAGGCCAGCACTCTCGTCGCCGATGCCGGCGTCGCTGAGGACGCCAGGGGAAAGACCGCCGAGATGATGGTGAAGCTCCACGACGCCTTCAACGAGAGCGACGCGACGCTGATCGAGGTCAACCCGCTGGTCCTCACCAAGGACGGCGGCGTGATCGCACTCGACTCCAAGGTGACGATCGACAACTCCGCACTCTTCCGGCACGAGGAGTTGGCCGATCTGGAGGAGGGCTTCATCGAGGACCCGCAGGAGCGGATGGCCAAGGAGAAGGGCCTCACCTACGTCAAGCTCGACGGCGACATCGGGATCCTCGGCAACGGCGCCGGGCTCTGCATGTCCACCCTCGACGTCGTCGCCCAGGCCGGCGGCAAGCCCGCGAACTTCCTGGACGCCGGGGGCGGCTCCAAGGCCGAGGCGATCGTCGACGCCCTCGAGGTGATCACCTCGGACGAGAAAGTCCGGGCGATCCTCTTCAACATCTTCGGCGGCATCACCCGCGGCGACGAGATCGCCAAGGGCATCATCGAGGCCTCGGGGCAGGTAGAGATCCGCGTGCCGTTCGTCGTCCGGCTCGACGGCACCAACTCGGAGGAGGGCCTGGGACTGCTCGCCGACGCGAATCTGCCCGACCTGCACGTCGAGAAGACCATGCTCGGCGCAGCCGAGAAGGTCGTGGAGCTCGCCAAGTCATGAGCATCATCGTCGGCAACGAGACGAAGCTCGTGATCTCCGGACTGACCGGCCGCGAGGGCAGCTTCCACGGGCTCCGCAACCGCAACTACGGCACCGACGTCGTTGCCGGCGTCACGCCGAAGAAGGGCGGCCAGGAGGTGGAGGGCATCCCGATCTTCGACACGATCGGCGAGGCTCGCCAGGAGCGCGGCGCGAACACCTCGATGATCTTCGTGCCCGCCCGCTTCGCCGCCGCGGCGATGAACGAGGCGATCGACGCCGGGATCAAGACGGTGATCACCATCACCGAGCACATCCCCGTCCACGACATGCTCGGCATCTACTGGAAGGCGCGTGACGCGGGCGTGCGGCTGATCGGCCCGAACTGCCCCGGCGTGCTCAGCCCGGGGAAGGCGAACGTGGGGATCATCCCGGCGCAGTTCTTCGAGCAGGGCTCCATCGGCGTCGTCTCCAAGTCCGGGACCCTGACCTACCAGATCGGCAACGAGCTCAAGCAGGCCGGACTGGGCAACTCGACGATCGTCGGCATCGGCGGCGACCCGATCGTCGGCTCGGACTTCATCGATATCCTCGCCCTGTTCGAGGAGGACGACGAGACCGAGCTGATCGTCATGGTGGGCGAGATCGGAGGGGACGCGGAGGAGCGCGCCGCCGACTTCATCGCCGAGAACGTCTCCAAGCCGGTCGTCGCCTACATCGCCGGCTTCACGGCACCGCCCGGCAAGCAGATGGGCCACGCCGGGGCGATCATCTCCGGCTCCTCAGGCACCGCCGAAGCCAAG
This sequence comes from Actinomycetota bacterium, assembly GCA_046732465.1. Classification (GTDB taxonomy): domain Bacteria; phylum Actinomycetota; class Thermoleophilia; order Solirubrobacterales; family 70-9; genus DASUPK01. The sequence goes on along the minus strand of JBKPND010000092.1, from coordinate 36,289 downwards.
AAGGAGGCCTTGGAAGGCCAGGGCATCCGCGTCGGCAAGAGCCCGACCGAGACCGCCCAGCTCGCCGCCGAGACAATCGGCGCGAAGGCCTAGCAGTGGCAAGGTTGTGGCGTGACGGCCGAGGAGTTGAAGGCGAAGTGCCTCGAGATGCCGGGGGCCAAGGAGACCTTTCCGTTTACCGAGGGGTGTCTCAGTGTTCAAGATCGCCGGCAAGATCTTCGCGATCGCGCCGCTAGACGACGAGCCACTCACGGTCAGCGTCAAGTGCGACCCTGAGCTCGCCGAGCAGTTGCGCGAAGCCTACGACTCGATCGTCCAGGGCTATCACCTCAACAAGCGGCACTGGGTCACGGTGACGCTCGGCCAGGACGCCCCCGACGAGCTCGTCGCTCAGCTGGTAGAGGACAGCTACGACCTCGTAAAGCCCCGCGCCGTCAGAAACACCCGACGGACGTAGAGGCAGCTACGCCGATTGGCGTGACGCGCGCTTGCGGAGCTGCGCGCGGGCTCGCGCCGCGCGCTTCTGCTCCTCGCTCTTCGTCAGCGCTCTCTTGCGCGGCCGCTCCGCCACCGGTGCCTCGGCCGGCTCGGGCGCCTCAGCCGGCTCGGGCGCCTCAGCCGGCTCGGGGATGTCGACGGGCTCAGCCGCCTCGAAGTCGAAAGGCGCCGACGCATCGGTCTCTGCCGGGCCTGGTGCCTCGGCGGGTTCCGCAGGCTCGACTCGGTCGGGCTCGGGTTTCGGCTCAGCCGCGGGTTCCGGCGCGCCCTCGGGTTCCGGCGCAGTCTCCATTTCCGGGGCGGGCTTCGCCTGCGGCGGCTCGACATCGACGCCGAGCAGCTCCTTGGCTGCTCGGACCGCCTCCCGCGGGGTCAGGTAGGTCACCCAGGAGGTGATCTTCCCGCCTTCCACGACCCAGAGCCCGCCGAAGCGGCGGTCAACCGCGGGCCCCTCCTTCGGCTTGCCGCGCTCGCGGCAGATGCCGACGACCTTGCCGGGCCCGACCTCGGCGATCTCCTCCACATCGAAGTGGTACTCCTCCCAGCCGTCCAGGTAGCGGCGCATCGCCCGCTGGACCTTGTCGTGGCCCCAGACCAGATCGCCCTCGGGTCGGGAGGCCCGCTCGTCCCAGCGGACCTGGGCACCGGCCAGGGCTATGGCGATCTCGCAGTCCCGATTGGCGTAGGCCTGGAGCGCGATCTTGACCAGCTCGAGGGAGGCCGGCATCGGGCAACAGTATTCCGAACGGTCCGGCGGCCTCCATCCCCCGCGATCGGAGTATCGCACCGTTCGTATACTCGACGCGCCAGTGGCCGACCGAACGATCAGCTTCGCGCGCGGCGCCCCCAGCGCCGACATCCTCCCCCACGACGCAGTCCGCGAGGCCGCGGCACGGGCGCTGGAATCGGACTGGGAGAAGGCCCTCAGCTACGGGACCGGCCGAGGCCACCCCGGGCTCTGCGAATGGATCGCGGAGCTGCACGGCGTCGAGCCCGAGCAGGTGATGGTCACAAACGGCTCCATGGAGGCCGCCGCCCTGCTCTTCCGCTTCTCGGTCTCAGAGGGTGACCGGGTGATCGTCGAGCAGCCCACCTACGACCGCACCCTGCTCCTCCTGCGACAGGCCGGCGCCGACATCGTCGGGGCGCGGCTCGAGGCAGACGGCGTTGACCCGGCCGAGGTCGAGTCCGCGGCCGCCGAGGGCGAGGTGAAGCTCGCCCACGTCATCCCCAACTTCCACAACCCGGCGGGCTGCACGCTCTCGCTGGAGAAGCGAAGCGCGCTCGTCAAGCTCGCCACCGACAACGGCTTCACCGTGTTCGAGGACGACCCCTATCGCCTGATCTGCTTCGAGGAGGCCAGGGGGAAGACGATGCTCGAGATGGACACCGCGGATCGGGTGATCCACGCGTCCTCGTTCTCGAAGTCCGTTAGCCCCGGGGTCCGGGTCGGCTATCTGGTCGGGCCCACCGAGCAGATCGCCACGCTGGCGAAGCGCGCGAACGAGACCTACATCTCACCGAACATGCTGGCCGAGTCGATCGTCTTCGAGCTCTGCCGCTCGGGCGGCCTCGACGAGAACCTGAAGGTGGTGAACGCCGCGCTGCGGGAGCGCCGGGACGCGCTGGTCGAGGCGCTGCGGGAGCACATTCCCGAAGCTCAGTTCGTGGTCCCGGAGGGCGGTTACTTCCTCTGGCTGGACCTCGAGGACGACGTCGACACCGTGGCACTCCTGGCCGAGGCCAAGGAGGAGGGCGTCACCTTCGTCGCCGGCCCCGACTTCATGATCGAGGGCGGTTCCTCGAGCTTGCGCCTCTCCTTCGCCCCGGTCCCGGTGACTGACGTAGCCGAGGGCGTGCAGCGCCTCGCGCGGGCCCTCGAGCGACTTCGCTCGGGCAGCCGGACGGGCGTGGAAGCGGCCTAGATCCGGTCCGCTCCGAGGATCTCACGGGCGCGGCGGTAGAGGTTGAGGTCCTCGGCGCGCGCCGGGTAGGGCTTGCGCCTCTGCTCGTTCTTGTGCGCCTCGATCGCGCGGGCAATCGAGACCAGCCTGCGCTCCGCGATGTTCCGGTCGTTGATCAGGATGCTGGTGTTGGTGGTCGCTTCCATCGCTTTCCCCCGTTTGTTGAGTGACTTACTCGACTATAGCCTATTCGAGGCTGAACGCAAGTCTGCGATCCCCAGCTGAAGCTGGGGCTAACAGCTGGTAAAGAGGCGAGGCCGAACTACCGGCCGTAGCGATCGCTGGAGATCACCAGCTGATCCGGCAGGGGCGGTCGCGGCGGCGGCGCGGGATCGGCCCAGACGGACACCGTCTCGGCGACGCTCTTCGTCACCGGGTGCTTGCCGTCGCCGGAGGAGACCACGACCTCGGCGGTGTCGGAGCTCTCGATCTCCCCCTCGAGGCCCGGATGGATCCCGGTCCCCTTCAGGTAGTGGAGGATCTCCTCGGCCTCGTTCTCGAACCGGAGGATGCGCACGTTCGCGCCCGGCTCGACGTCGGCCAGCAGGACGCCCTCCTCGCGGGCGCCCTCGACGATCGGGTGACCATGGGGGCAGGTCTTCGCGTCGCCGATCGCGGCCAGCATGCGCTCCTCGAGCACTGGCGACATCGCGTGCTCGAGACGCTCGGCCTCCTCGTGGACCTCGTCCCAGGGAATCCCGAGGACGTCGGTGAGGAAGCGCTCGATCAGCCGGTGGCGCCGAGAGATGGCCTCGGCCTCCGCGCGACCCTTCTCCGTGAAGGTCAGCGACTTGTCATCGGCCCGCTCGACATAGCCGTCGCCCTCCAGCCGGCCGATCATCTCGTGGACGGTCGGGGGCGAGAGCTGCATCGCGCGCGCGATGTTGGCGCCGTTGATCGGCAGCCCGGCCTCCTCCAACCAGAACATGATCTGGAGGTACTCCTCCTCCGCAACGGTGGCCTTCGCCATTCAGGCGATGCTAGCGAGAGCGGCTCGCTCGCTTCTCGACAGAGTGGCGGAGCGCTTCGAGCCGGCCGTCCCACTCTGCGCTGACCGTCTGGATCCAATCCGCGGCCTCGTCCAGGGGCTGCGGGCGGAGCCTGTACTGCAGCTCGCGACCGACGCGCGTCGAGGTGACGAGCTCGGCCCCGCGCAGGGCGGCGAGGTGCTTGGCGATCGCCTGCCGGGTGATCGGCAGCTGCTCGGCGAGCCCGCTCGCAGTCACAGTGCCGCCGCGAGCGAGCGTCTCCACCACCCGCCTCCGAGTTGGGTCGGCGAGCGCGCCGAAGACCGAATCGACCTGTCGATGTGCGGGCGCCCTCACGCGAGAACGAGGAGCATCGAGCGCTGCAGGCGCGGGAGCAGCGAGTCCCAGGCGCCAAATGCCATCGCTGTCGGCCCGATCGGCGTCTCGACGACCGTCACCCGGCTGCCGCCCGGCAGCGCCTCGATCGTGAACTCGACGAAGCTCTCGCCCTCGCCGGGCCTCGACCAAGTGAAGGCGAACCTCTCGTTCTCCTCCACGGTCTCGACGGTCCCGTTGCGCTCGTCGTCGCCGTCGCGGACGGCGATCTCGCCGCCCTCGAAGGGATCGAGCTCGACGTCGGGGGCGAGCCACTCCTCGAGCCGGTCTTCGTCGGTGAGCGCCTCCCAGACCTCCTCCGGGCTGGCCTCGACCATGGTCTCGCGCTCGACCCAGGGCGCCTTCTCGTCGGCCTGCTTCGCTGGGGCCTCATTTCGCAACTCCATGGTTGCTTATGCTAGCGTACCATCGCGCAACCCAGAGGTTGCAGACAGTTCTTCTTCCCGAGGAGGTCGCAATGCCGCTGGTCCCAATGGTCGTCGAGCAGTCCGCGCGAGGCGAGCGCAGCTTCGACATCTACTCCCGCCTGCTCGGCGAGCGGGTGATCTTCCTCGGCCAGCCCGTGGACGACCAGGTCGCGAACCTGATCGTCGCCCAGATCATCCACCTCGAGTCCGAGGACCCGGACAAGGACATCTCGCTCTACATCAACTCGCCGGGCGGGGTCGTCTACTCGGGCATGGCGATCTACGACGCCATGCAGTTCGTGAAGCCGGACGTGCGGACCATCTGTTACGGCATCGCGATGTCGATGGGCGCCCTGCTGCTCGCCGGCGGCGCCAAGGGCAAACGGATGGCGCTGCCCAACTCGCGGATCCTGATCCACCAGCCCAGCGGCGGCTTCGAGGGCGTCGCCTCCGACATCGAGATCCACGCCAAGGAGACGCTCGACCTTCGCGACCGGCTCGACGCGATCTACGCCAAGCACACCGGCAAGTCCAAGAAGCAGGTCCACGAGGACATGGAGCGCGACCGCTTCTTCAAGGCGAACGAGGCCGCCGACTACGGGCTGATCGACCGGGTGATCGAGCAGCGCGAGCTGGAGCAGCGGAAGACGGGGTTCTCGGCGAACGGCGGTGGCTAGGGCGCACTCGTCATCCGCTCGACGTCCTCCAGGACGCGGCGGAATCCGCGGGCGAGGACCGGCTGCCAGACGAGCTCCTGGAGCCCGCCGACGATCGGCGTCGGGACCGTGTAGCTGGAGCGCCAGTCCACGTGGGTCCCATCGCCGTCCGGGCTCAGGCGGATCGTGCCGCCGTGATGCTCGAACGGGACGTTGAGCTTGACGATCAGATAGTCGAGGCGGGTCGGCCGCTCGTACGCGGTGATCTCCTCCTCAAAGGTGAGGGGGCGAACCTTGATCTCTCGCAGGGCGCCGACGCCGTTCGGTGCCGGCTCGCCCTCGCGGAGCAGCCTCGAGGCGTGAATCGGCCGGAAGCGGTCGTAGTTGGCGTGGTCGGCGAGCCGGTCGAAGACCGCCTCTGGCGACGCAGCGATCGTGCGGGTGACGTGGATCTCGCGCATCAGGCTCCGGCCAGAGTGGATATCACGGCCTCGTAGACGCCGTCGCCCATGCGGCCCTCGGTGACCGTGACGTTGGGCCGTCCGGCGATCGCCTCGCGGAGGGCCGGGTCGCGCTCCGGGCCGTTGGCCGGCACGAAGAAGCGCCCGACCACCTCGGCGACGTTGAGGTCCTCGACCGAGTCGCCGATCGCGATGCACTCCTCCGGCGGGTAGCCGCGGGCGCGCATATGGAAGGCCACGGCCTTGGCCTTGCTCGCACCCGCCGGGAGCAGGTGGTAGGCGTGCGCCGGCCCCTCGATGCCCTCCATCGGCGCGAAGATCGCGCCGTTGTCGATCAGGCGCAGGCCGACATGGCCGCGCTCGGAGAGGAACCTGTTCGCCTCCTCGACATCGACCTTGCCGCGGAAGAGCAGGGAGAACTCGCGCTGCCGGTGCCAGGGGCTGTGCCATTCGAGATGACCCGCGAAGTGGTCGAAGAGCTCGCCCGGGATGCCCTCATCGACCATCGTCTCCGCGAGCGTCTTGCCGGGATCCGGCTCGAGATCGCCGACAAGCGCCGTCCGCTCCCCATCCATCACCACCAGGCAGCCGACCTCGCAGATGTAGGACCTCGACCCGATCAGCTTCGCGTCCTCCAGCACCGAGCCTTCGCGGCGGCCGGACTTGATCACCACCTCGACGCCGGCGCGGTGGCAGGCCTCGAGCGCCCGCGCCTGAAGCATCGAGAACTCTCCCTCCGAGTCGCGGAAGAGGGAGCCGTAGCGGCCGAGGAGCGTGCCGTCGAGGTCGGTGTAGACGCAGCGGAAGGGCATCGGCGGGCCAACCGTACCCGGCTTCGCTTCCGGGCCGCCTCGGACTGAGTGGCCCTCGTCAGCGGCCAGTAGTCACGCCCGCGAACTCTCCTGATGCGGCCATGTCGACCACGATCTTGATGTCCTCGGGTCGCTTTTCGAGCGCTGCCGGCCAGTCCTCGGCCGGTAGCCGCCGGGTGATCAACCGTGCGAGCCAGCCGGGGTCGGCCGCGGCCAACGCGGCCGCCGCCTGGTCGTAATGGCGGCGAGCGGCGTTGACCGTGCCGAACACCGCCTTGTTGCCGAGCACGAGGTCCTTGTTCAAGGCATCCAGATACGCCTCCCCGGCCTGCTCACTGTGCGAGATGCCGGTCAGCGCGACGACGGCGCCCGGCGCCGCGAGGTGCACGGCACCGATCACCACCTCGCCTACGCCCGTGCACTCGATCACGATGTCGGGCCTGAGCGGCAGCTCGGCGACGGGGGCCGTGTGGTACTGGGCACCCAGATCCGCCACCAGGCGTGGCTTCGGTCCCTCCGTCGCCCGGTCCAGAACGTGGGTCTCGAGCCCCCGCTGGCGGGCGATCAAGGCGGCGAGGAGGCCGATCGGCCCGGCGCCGGTGATCAAAGCGACCCTCGGTTCGAACCAGGCGCGGGCGCCGATTCGCTCGGCGTGCTCGAAGGCCTTCGCCACCACCGACGTCGGCTCGAGGAGGACGCCGAGATCGCCCAGGGCCGGTGACAACCCCACGGCGAAGCGCGGGTCCAGGCGGAAACGCTCGCTGCCGTAGCCGTGGCGCTCCTTGATCCCGAGCTCCACGAAGTCGCCCGTCCGGCACATGTCCCACTCATCAGCCGCGCAGGCGGCGCACGGAAGCGGATCGGGCCGCCGCACGACGCCGGCGATCAGGTCGCCGGGCGCGAAGCCGCTGCCCTCGGGCGCCTCGATCACCTCGCCCAGCGACTCGTGTCCCAATACGAGGCGTTCCTCGCCGGGCGGCGGGGCGCCGTAGCCGTCCTCGGCGATCTCACGGTCGGTGCCGCACATCCCGATCAACCGCGTCTGGACCAGCAGCGACCCGTCGGATTCGGGTGGCTCGGGCAGCTCGATGACGCCCGCGGTCTCGGGACGGCCGGGAGCTATCGCGATCGCCTTCAAGGCCTCAGCTCGCGCCGATCGATTCCGCCTCCCCGAGGCTGAGCCCTGGGACGACAGCGGCTGGCTCCTCCTCGCCCACCGCCTCGTCTTCACGGACCAGGTGAACCACGGCGTTGATCAGCGCCAGATGGGTGAACGCCTGGGGGAAGTTGCCGAGATGGAGGCCGCTGTGCGGGTCGATCTCCTCGGCGTACAGATGGAGGGGGCTGGCGTAGGCGAGCAGCTTTGTGCAAAGCGCTCTGGCCCGGGCCACCTCCCCGATCTCGGTCAGCGCCGAGACCAGCCAGAAGGAGCAGATCGTGAAGGTTCCCTCCTCGCCGCTGAAGCCATCGTCGGTCTCCTCCACGTGGTACCGCAACACCAGCTCGTCGACGGTGAGTTCGTCGGCGACGGCAAGGACCGTGGCCCTCACGCGTGGGTCATCGGGCGGCAGGAACCCGAGCAGCGGGATCAGCAGCCCCGAGGCATCCAGTGCGGTGGTGTCGTAGTGCTGACAGAAGACGCCGCGGTCATCGGTTCCGTTCTCGCAGACGTCCGCGTGGATCTCGTCGGCCGCCTCGCGCCATCGTGCGGCGAGATCGCGATCGCCGCGCAGCTTGGCGAGCTTGGCGCCCCTGTCCGCGGCGACCCAGCACAGCACCTTGGATGAGGTGAAGTGGCGCGGCGGTCCGCGCACCTCCCAGATGCCCTGGTCGGGGTCCCGCCAGTGCTCCAGAGCCGCATCGACCTGGGGCGCGAGCACCCGCCAGCGACGCTCGTCCAGCTCGTCGCCGGAGCGGACGTGCAGGTGGACCGAGTCCAGCAGGACCCCCCAGACGTCGTGCTGTCGCTGGTCCCAGGCGCCGTTGCCGATCCGAACCGGCCGCGCGTCGTCGTACCCCGATAGGTGGTCGAGGGTCTCCTCGGTCAGCTCGCGCTCGCCGCCGATTCCGTACATGATCTGCAGGTCGGGGTCCTCCTCGGCGAGATCGGCGAGGAAGTAGAAGTAGTCCTCGGCCTCCCGGTCGAGCCCCAGCGTGTAGAGCCCCCAGAGCAGGAAAGTCGAGTCCCGGAGCCAGCTGTAGCGATAGTCGAAGTTGCGCTCGCCGCCCGGGGTCTCTGGCAGCGACGCGGTCGCGGCCGCCAGCATCGCGCCGGTCGGAGCGTAGATCAGCCCCTTGAGCGTCAGCGCGGAGCGCTGCAGGTAGGCACGCCAGGGGTGATCCGGGAAGCGGCCGTGGGCAATCCACTCGTGCCAGAAGTCCCCGGTTCGTGAGAGCCGATTGTGCGCATCCTCGAAGGTCTCCGGCGGGGAGGCGTCGCCCCAGGAGAGAGCGCAGAACACCTGCTCGCCGGCGCGGAGCCGCCGTCGCGCCACCGCGCGGGGTCCCTCGAGGCCCAGGTTGAGATCGGTCGTCAGCCGGATCGGCGGGCCCCCATCCTCCGCTGTGATCTCGGCCTGTCTGTAGGAGTCGCCCACATGGCTCCACTGGCCGCGTCGGCGTCCGTAGTCAAATGCCGGCTCGCACTCGAGAACTAAGTCGATCGATCCACTCAGGCACCGTGCTGTTCGCAACAGCACTCGGTCTGCCTGATGGTCGGATGGCGCCCGTCGATACGGTCCCGAGCCGGGAGACTCGCCGCGCCACGGCCCGACCAGCAGAACATCGCGCACGACGGCCCAGCCAGTTGGGGTATCCCAGGTCGTCTCCAGGACCATGGTCCCCGCCAGATAGCGCCGATCCGCCGGGACGGTGATATCGGCTGGGCCCAGCCGGAACCATCCGGCGTGCCTGTCGAGCATGGCGGCGAAGATGCTCGGCCCGTCCATCCGAGGTAGACACATCCACTCCACGTTGCCGCTCGGCGCGACCAGCGCGCACACCTCGCAATCTGAGATGAACCCGTAGTCGGCGATCGGCGGGAACCTGCTGCCGCCCACCGTGGAGTGGGACTCGCGAGGCGCTCCGAGCGGCTCCTCAGCCAAGGCCCGCCTGCTCAGGGCTCGAACACCACGCGGGCCGCGACCCGGCCCGCCTCGACGTCTCCCATCGACTCGTTGACGGAGTCGAGCGGGCGGACCTCCCGGATCAGCCGCGTCTTGCCGGCGCCGTGTAGCTCAAACACCTCCCGCAGGTCCCTGCGCGTGCCGACTATCGAGCCGACGATCCTGATGCCGCCGAGGACGGTCTCAAAGATCGGAAGTTGCACCTGGTTGTCCGCGGGCAATCCGACGAACACGAGCGTGCCGCCCCGACGAAGTGAGCCGTACGCCTGCTCGAAGGCCTTCGGCGATGCGGCGATCGCATACGACTGATCCGCGCCGCCCAGGCGCTGGATCGCCTCGGCTGGATCCTCCTCTTTCGCGTTCACGGTGAACTCCGCTCCGAGCTCGCGCGCAAGCTCGAGCTTCTCGTCATACAGATCGACCGCCACGACGCGACCGCCCGCGATCGCCGCGTACTGGATCGCGAGGTGGCCAAGGCCCCCGACGCCGTAGACCGCAACCAGGTCGGTGGACCGCGTCCCGCCGACCAGCACCGCCTTGTACATCGTCACACCCGCACAGGTCAGCGGCGCCGCGTCGAGCGGATCGATCCCATCCGGCACCTGCACCACGTAGCGAGCGAAGGCCGTGGCGTACTCGCCGAAGCCGCCGTCGATCGAGTAGCCCATGTTCTGCTGCTCCAGGCACAGCGTCTCCCGGCCGGAGACGCAGTAGTCACAGACTCCGCATGCGTAGGCCAGCCACGGCATCGCAACGCGATCGCCGACCGCCACCTCGGTCACGCCGGGGCCGAGCTCGGCGACGATCCCCACTCCTTCATGGCCCGGGACGAAGGGCAGGCTCGGCTTCACCGGCCAGTCGCCGTGCGCGGCATGGATATCCGTGTGGCAAAGCCCAGAGGCCTCGACCTTCACGCGCACCTGCCCCGAGGCAAGGTCGCTCCGCGGCACCTGCTCGATCTCCAGGGGCTCACGGAACCGCTCCACCACGGCCGCCCGATACTCCCCTGGAACCGCCGAGTCGAGGCCGGACTCCGTCTTGCTGATCGCCATCACGGCCTCCAGTCCGCTCCGGAACCGAGGAGCACTCAACGGTGGATCTTAGACCGTCCTGCTCGGCCGATTCCGCGGCTGAGGGTCGCCGGACGCTCCGGGTCGGACCGGGTTTACCGTTGACCGGTGGCATTGCCCTGGAAGCTGAGTGACCGGACGCTTGACCTGGCCGCCCCCCTCGGCGTCGGCATCGTCAACGTCACCGACGATTCGATGTTCGAGGACGCCAGGAGTGGCACGCCCGAACAGGCGATCGAGGACGGCCTGCGGCTTGCCGAGGCCGGATTCGAGATGCTCGACGTCGGGGCGGTCGCGGCCCGCAGCGGGCCCCCGGTGCCGGCCGAGGAGGAGGCGGAGCGCGTGGTCCCGGCCATCGAGGGGCTCGCCAGGCGCAGCGAGCTGCCGATCTCGGCCGACACCTTCTCGCCCGAGGTGGCGAGGCGGGCGCTGGATGCCGGAGCAGTGGCGATCAACGACATCGCCGGCGGCTCGGAGGCGATGCTCGAGCTGGCCGCGGAGAGCGGCTGCGGCCTGGTCGTCATGCAGATCGAGGGGCCCCCGAGAGAGGATCGCGAGACGCCGAGGTACGAGGACCCGGTCGACCACCTGAAGGGCTGGTTCACGGCCCGCCTCGAATACGCGGCGAAGCGCGGCGTGGACGAGGAGCAGATCGTGCTCGATCCCGGCCTCGACTTCGACCTCTCGGTCGCCGACGACCTCGAGGTCCTGCGGCGCCTCGGCGAGCTCAAGGAGCTCGGGCGACCGCTCTACGTCTCGCTCTCGCGCAAGGACTTCCTGGGAGCGGTCCTCGCAGGCTCCTGGGAGGAGCGGCTGCCCGCGCGCGATCGTGAGTGGGCGACCGCGGCGGCGGTGGCGCTGGCGGTCATGGCCGGGGCGGACATCCTGCGGCTGCACGACGTGAGCGCGCTGCAGGCGATGCGAATCGCCGCGGCGATCGAGTCGCCGAGGGGTGTGGAGGTTGGCTAGCCGGGCTGCCGTGGCCGGCGGCGCCTGGGAGCCGGCGCTCGGCCCGGCCCGGGAGGACGGCCGCGTGGTCGCCGAGTCGGCCGAGGCGGCGACGATGGCGAAGCTCACGGGACTGCCCGAGTCGCTCAATCCGACCCTGCGCGAGGCGCTGGTGGCGGCCGGGATCGAGTCCCTCTACTCGCATCAGGCCGCGGCGTATGAGACCGCCAAGGCCTCGAACCTGATCCTGACCAGCGGCACGGCCTCCGGGAAGTCGCTCTCCTTCAACCTGCCGGTCCTCGACGGGATCGCGGAGGAGCCGAAGCGCCGGGCGATCTATCTCTACCCGACCAAGGCCCTGGCCCAGGACCAGGCCCGGAAGCTCGGCGAAGTGCGCCCCCCGGGCCTGCGCGAGGCGATCTACGACGGCGACACGCCCCGCGAGGACCGCCCCTCGATCCGGCGGCGCGCCAATCTCGTGCTCACCAACCCGGACATGCTCAACGTCGGGGTCCTCCCCCATCACAAGCGGTGGGGCGACTTCATCTCCAACCTCGGTTGGGTCGTGGTCGACGAAGCCCACACCTACCGCGGCGTCTTCGGCTCCCACGTCGCGAACGTGCTGCGGCGGCTGCGGCGGGTCGCGCGCCTTTATGGAGCCGAGCCCCGCTTCGTGATGGCGTCGGCGACGATCGCCAACCCCAAGGAGCTCGCCGAACGGCTCACCGGCCTCGACTTCGAGCTGCTCGACGACGACGGGGCGCCGCGGGCCGGCCGCGAGATCGCGATGTGGAACCCGCCGGTGATCGAGCAGCGGACGATGACCCGCCGCTCGCCGGTCTCCGAGGCCGCCGACCTGCTCGTAGAGCTGGTCTCGCGCGGGGTGCGGACGATCTGCTTCATGCGCAGCCGCCGAGGCATCGAGCTGATCAACCGCTTCGCCTCGGACGAGCTCGTCCGGCGTGGGCAGGGCGGACTCGCCGACCGGATCGCCCCCTACCGGGCCGGCTACACCCCGCAGCAGCGCCGGGAGATCGAGGCGCAGCTCGCCTCCGGCGACCTGCTCGCCGTCGCCGCCACGGACGCCCTCGAGCTCGGTATCGACGTCGGCGAGCTCGACGCGGCGATCTGCGTCAACTTCCCCGGCACCGTCGCCAGCCTCCGCCAGATGTGGGGCAGGGCCGGCCGACGCCGCCGCGGGCTCGCCGTCTACGTGGCCGGCGAAGACGCGCTCGACCAGTTCTTCTGCCGTCACCCGGACGAGTTCCTGCAGCGGCCGGTCGAGGCGGCGATCCTCGACCACCGCTCCCAGCAAATCCAGATGCAGCACCTGCTCGCCGCCGCGTACGAGGCGCCGCTCGGGCCCGACGACGACGAGATCCTCGGCGAGGGGTGGCGGGAGCGCGCCGAGCGGATGGTCACCGCGGGCGAGCTGCGGCGCGGGCGCGGCGAGCGCTACCTGACCCGCTCGGGCGATTTCGTCGCGGGCCGGATCGCGTTGCGCTCCTCCTCGGCCGACAGCGTCGCGGTGGTCGATGCCTCCTCCGGTGAGATGCTCGGCAACGTCGAGGCCGAGAGAGCCTTCTCGACGGTCCACCCCGGTGCCATCTATCTCCACCTGGGCCGCTCCTACCAGGTGGCGGAGCTCGACATCGGGTCGCGCCGCGCGATCGTCAAGCCGTTCGAGGGCGACTACTACACGCAGGTGAAGAAGGAGACCGAGGTCTACATCGAGGGGATCGAGACGCAGCGCTCGGCCCTGGGCGTCGAGCTCAACTTCGGGACGGTCTCGGTCTCCGAGCAGGTGATCGCCTACCAGCGCAAGCGGCTCGGAGACAACAAGGTGATCGACATCGTGGCGCTCGACCTGCCCGAGCAGGACTTCGTCACCCAGGCGCTCTGGTACGTGGTCGCCGAGCGGATGGCGGCCTCGCTCCCGAGCGAGGTCCTGCTCGGCGCGCTGCACGCCTCCGAGCACGGCCAGATCGCCGTGCTGCCCCTGATCGCGATGTGCGACCGCTGGGACATCGGCGGGCTCTCCACCAACATCCACTTCCAGACCGGCCAGCCGACGATCTTCATCTACGACGGGCACCCCGGCGGCGTCGGAATCAGCCGTCGCGGCTACGAGGAGTTCGAGCGGCTCGTGGGGGACGCCGACCGGCTGATCCGGGAGTGCCCCTGCGACGACGGCTGCCCCTCCTGCGTGCAGAGCCCGAAGTGCGGCAACCTGAACGAGCACCTCCACAAGGGCGGGGCGCTCGAGCTGATGGGGATGATGCGCGGGCAGGGCAGGGCGAAGGCCTCTTGAGCCGCCCGCCGCAGATCTCGGTGATCGGCACCGCACAGGGCGAGGAGGAGATCCTTCGCGACGCAGAGGAGGTCGGCCGGCGCATCGCCGAGGCCGGAGCCGTACTCGTCTGCGGCGGCCGGACCGGGGTGATGGAGGCGGCCTCGCGGGGCGCCTCCGAGGCCGGCGGCTCGGTGGTCGGCATCCTCCCAGGCCTCTCCCCCGCCGAGGCCAACCCCTACGTCACCTTCCCCGTGGCCACCGGGATCGGCGAGGCCCGGAACCTGGCGGTGGTGGCATCGGGGGAGGCGGTGATCGCGGTGGGCGGCGAGTGGGGAACGCTCTCGGAGATCGCCCATGCCCGCAAGCTCGGCCGCCCCGTCGTCGCGATCCAGAGCTGGACGCTCCGCAACCGCTCCGGCACGGATCTGGGGATCGTCGAAGCCGATTCGGCGGAGGAGGCCGTGCGCACGGCGCTGGCGGCCGCAGCGGAGCTCGAGAATGCCTGAGCCCACTCCGTCCAGCCTGCGGCTGATCGGCGGCCCGACTGCGCTGATCGTCTACGGCGGGTTGCGGCTGCTCACGGACCCGACCTTCGATCCGCCGGGCGATTACCCACGACCCGGAACGCCGGTGGTCCTGCACAAGCTCACCGGTCCCGCGCTTTCAGCGGAGGAGATCGAGCCGGTCGACGCCGTGCTCATCTCGCACGATCACCACTCGGACAACCTCGACCACGGTGGACGAGCCCTCCTGCCGCGGGCCGGGGGGGTGCTCACGACCAGCGCGGGAGCGGAGCGGCTGGAGGTCGACGCGACCGGCCTCGAGCCGGGGGAGTCGGTCGCGCTCGATGCCCCGGAGGGCCAGGTGGAGGTGGTCGCCGTCCGGGCCGATCACGGCCCGCCCGAGGTCGCTCCGAAGAACGGGCCGGTGATCGGGTTCGTCCTGCGAGCCGAGGACCAGCCGACCGTGTACGTGAGCGGCGACAACGCATCGGTGGACGTCGTGGGCGAGGTCGTCGCCGAGCACGGGCCGATCGACTCCGCGGTGCTCTTCTGCGGCGGCGCCGAGGTCCCGGAGGTCTGGGGGCCGGACGCCTTTCTCACCCTGACCCCCGATACCGCCGTCGAGGCGGCACGGCTGCTCGGCGATGCGCCGACCGTGCCGATCCACCAGGAGGGCTGGGCGCACTTCAGCTTCGGGCCCGACGATCTTCGCCGCGCGTTCGAGGACGCCGGCCTCGCACACCGCCTGCGGACCGTTGTTCGCGGTGAGCAGGTCAACCTGCTCTGAACATCGCTAACCCGGGTATCGGGCGCGCAGCGCGAGGATCGCGAAGGCGTGTGACCAGGCAAGCGGTGTGGTCGAGGTAGGCGCGCCGGCTCTCGCGTCGACCCGCTCGGGGAGGGTCCCATGGAGCGTCTCCGCGCGACGCAGCTCTCCGAGCAGCCGGTCCGCCGCCCGGGTCTCGCCGAGCATGACCAGCGCCCAGGCCGACCACGCGGTCGGAGCGGTCCAGACCTCCCCGGGAGTCCAGCCCTCCATTGGTGGGATGCCGTAGGGGGTCGATTCGCGGGTGAGCGCAAGAAGCGTTCTCCTGATCGCTCCGCGCAAACCCGGCTGGGGAAAGAGGGTGACCGCCCAGGCGGCAGCGGAGTCCAGGTCGCGGCTGTCTCCATCTCTGACCAGGCCGCGCGGCGTCTTGAAGCTGCTCGTGATCTCGGCGGCCGGGGCGCCGGACGCGATCGCGTTGCCGAGCAGGTCGCCGGTGACGTTCTCCCCGTAGTCCTGGCGGTCCCGCCAATCAAGGGGTTCGTGGCGATCTGTAGTCGTATATCGACCGCTAATCGCCACGGACTCTCCGGACCCGCTTCGAACGGCCCGTTCCGCCGCCTCGATCCACCCCTCCCCATCCCCAGCCGCAGTTCGCCCCGGCACCCGCGAGCCATCGGGGTAAAAGCGGGCGGCGGCGTGGACGTCCAGGCCCTCGAGGAAGCCGACCACTCGGTGTGCCTCCGCGTCCAAACCCGCCGCCTCGAGCGCGATCGCCCCGGCGGCCGCGTCGCGCGGCCAGACGTAGTCCCAGCCGTCGCGCTCGCCGGCGATCATCGCGCCGCTCCGCGGATCGGTGAGGGCGACCAGAGCCCGAACGGAGCGGCGGTAGAGGCGCTGGGCCCAGATCGGCGCCTCCGGCCCGAGCGGGCGGTAGCCGGTGCGCACGCTCGTCGGTGAGAACGGGCCGGTGCGGACGGTGCCGAATTGAGGGCCGGGTATCCCCGTCTGGATCGGCTCCGGCGGCTGCTCGGCCGCGCCGGAGACCGAGGCGGCAACGAGAACCGCTGCGCCGACCGCGACGATGCTCCGCCTCACGGGACGAACGCTAGCTTCGCGAGCAACGCGGTCGAGGCGCGGATCAGGCTCAGCCGCGCACGACGGCCCAGTCGACCGGTTTTCCGCCATCCGCGCGAACGGCGAAGTGGGCCACACCCTTCTTCAACTTGACCGGCACCGGATCACCGTCGACGAAAGCATTGACCTTTCCGCCGCCGGAGGGCAGCGAGACCGACATCTTCATGATCCGGTGGCCCGCCGGCCGCACGTAGCCGCGCGCGAGGCCCCGCGAGTAGGCGACTCCCGCCCGCGTCAGCCGCAGCGAGAAGCTCCGCAGTGGCAGCTGCGGATCGATCCGGTATCCGGATCGGGTCGGGTGAAGGCCGGCGAGCGTGATCGTGTCGAACAGGCTCCACGCCGGCTGATGCATGATCTGCGTGTCGTATTTGGTGGTGAAGCCGATCCCACAACGTGAGGGATCGGTCTCGTAGTACGCGTAACAGATGTCGTCCACCGAGAGCACGCCGTTCCAGTGGTCGGGGTAGGCGTGCGCGTGCGCCGCCAGGGTGTTTCGGCGGAGCTCGTCGAAGGCGTAGGCGCGGGCGTGCGGGACGGTCCCGGCCATCTCCGCGAGACCCATCACCAGCCAGCCGTTGACGGAGTACCAGGCCCCGCCCGGGAATACGGCGTTGTTCGGGCTGAGGCCCGCGAAGGTCCGTTCGGTGACCAGCGGGTCGTTCCGCGCGGGGGACTGGGAGGAGCCGATCTGGGCCGGTCCATGGAGGTCCGGCGGCGCCCCGACGCCGGTCAGGAAGCGCCGGATGTTGGCGACCAGCGTCCGGGCCTGCGACCGGCTCGGGGCGTGATCGAGCAGCGCCCACGGCTGCGGCTCGCCGAAGATCGCCCCCGTGCCGATTTGCGTGTCGCCGGCGTAGCCGCGCGAGTACCAGCCCCCTCCCGTCCACTGCGTCGCGAGGGCGGCCCGGTCCTGCGCCGCGGCGGCGCGCAGCTTCCGCGCGAAGCCCTTGGCGCCGCGGGCGGCCGCCAGCTCGGCGAGGCGCGGGTAGATGTAGGCGGCCTGGGCCGTGACCAGGGTCGACTCGGTCATCCCGAGGAGGTCCGTGGAGAGATCCGACCAGTCACCGTTGGTGCCCGTGGTCAGGTAGCCGCCGTGGGGCCCGCGCAGGCTCTCCTGATGGGTGAAGGCCCGGACCAGGTGCCTCCACAGGGTCGAGGTGCCGCCGTCTCGCCAGCCGAGCTTCTCGTTGAAGAAGGAGAGATCGCGGCTGGCCAGGCCGTACTCGGCGGCGGTCCAGAGCAGCCAGAGGTCGAGGTCGTTCGACGTCCCTTGAGGAAGGGGGCGGCACATCTCGCCCATCGAGTAGGGGATCTCTCCGCTGGCCCGATCCTGCTCCTGGGCGGAGTAGCGGAGAACCTCCCTCGCCAGCTCGGGAGCGGCGTAGATCAGCGGTAGGACGTGCTGGAGCGGGTCGCGATACGCCGCCTGCCAGCCGAAGTCGTACTGGTAGTAGCCGCCCTGGGAGACGATGTGGTGGCCGCAGGACTCCTGGAAGGTCGCACCCGAACGCAGCATGTACGCGTCCCAGGCGAGCTCCCTGGAGAGCCAGCCGTTGTGCCGCGAGAAGCTCGCGCGGGGCACCCAGCGACCCCAAGCCTGCTGGCTGCGGCCGAACGGCGACCTGGCCTGCCGCCAGCGGGCGACGATGTGCGGGATCTGCTTGGCGTGCGCCGTGCCGTAGGCGTAGCGGAGGGTCACCGACTGGCCCGGCCGGAGGTTGACCGGCGAGCGGAGCGCGAAGATCGTCGAACCGGTCTGGCCCTCGGCGACCGGCGGCGCGAGCGACTTGCCGAGGCCGCCCGCCGCGACCTCGCTGGGGTTGGCCCGGCCGCCGGCCCCGAAGAATGCCGTGCCGTTCGTCTCCCAACCGCGAACCCGGCCGCGCAGCGCCGCCGCGAAGACCGAGTGCGGGCTCGGGTCGACGCCGTCCGGAGCCTCGCCAACCGAAAGGGTGCGGTTCCGCTTCGAGAACTGCGGCGACCCCAGGCCGAGGGGCGTGGCCCGGTACTGGTCGTAGGGGTTCACGTCCCAGTACTCGACCCAGCTGGCGCGCAGCCTGCGGTGCGAGGTGTTCTTGATCGTGACGTCGTGCAGGAGCAGAGGCGCGTCGCCGAACGGCGCGTAGACGTTCTCATCGATCGCCACCGGCTTCGACGCCGTGCGCCGGTGGAAGTAGCCGGAGCCGAAGTTGCGCGCCGTGCGCGCCCCGGCGGGCCGGTCCGCGTAGAGCGTGCTGATCGTGCGGTCGCCGATCCGCAGGTATCCGTATCCGCCGGCGTAGTGCCCGGCGTCCGGATCGTAGCGGTTGATCCACTGGTAAGCGCGAGCCTGGCTCCAGAGCTGGACGTAGCCCTCGTTATGGGCGTCCGCGACCAGGTAGTCGTTGCCGAGCTGATGCCAGGCGTCGGTGCTGCCGTCGAGCTCGCTCTGGTGCGCCTGCGGGGCCGTGGCCGGGTCGATCGTGTAGGCGTAGGCGGGCAGCCCGAAGCGGTCCACGCCCCAGCGGCCGAAGGAGCCGCTCCCGTAGCGAGCCGAGAGGTCCGGCAGCGCGCGCTCGGCGGAGAGCGGGGCCGGCCCCGCTCCCAGCGCAGATGGAACGAGTCCGGCCGAGACGGCGACCACGACCGCCAGCGCCAGGGCGGTCGCGAGGCGCGCCCTCACTTCCGCCCCTTCAGGTCCATCGCCGCGAAGCTGACCGCGACCGTGCCTCGGGAGTACGACATGAAGCGCCGGACCGCCTCCTCCTTCGAGACCTTCCGCTGTCCGATCCACCAACGGCCGATCTGCTCGCCCGCTCCGACCAGGCCCTGGGCCAGCACCTGTATCCCCACCGGGTCCGGTACGCGCCCGGCCTGCTCGGCCGCCTTCGTGAAGATCCGGGCCACCGACCGGACGTTTCGCTCCCGCATGTCGTCGACGACCGCGCGCGAGGCCTCCCCGTAGAGGAGCCAGGAGGTGTTCCGGTTGGCCTCCAGATAGTCGAAGTAGTGCTCGACGAAGACGCGCAGCTTCTCCCAGCCCGGGTCGGCCTCCTCGACTCGCCGCTCGAGCTCATCGAAGAGCCGGGCCCGCGCCCTCTCGACGCAGAGCTCATAGAGCCGGTCCTTGGAGCCGAAGTACTGGTAGAGCAGGGCCTTGGTCACGCCGCTCCGCTCGGCGATCGCCTCCATTGGGACGGAGCGGAAGTCGGACTCCGCGAACGCCTTCTGCGCCGCGTCCAGGATCAGCTCCTCGCGCTCGGCGCGCGACATGCGGCTCCGCCGACCCTTCGCCTTGACTGCTGCCTTCATGGGGCCGGCACCCTAACTGACTGACAGTTAGTTATGCGGCTCACTGGCCTCGGGGCGGCGCTCGCTAGCCTTTGCGCCCCCCGGCGAGGTAGCTCAGTTGGTAGAGCACACGACTGAAAATCGTGGTGTCGCCAGTTCGATTCTGGCCCTCGCCATTCAAACCTCCTGCCAATCGGGCCGTGTTCTGAGGTCAGCCAGCGGCAACGTGGCAAGCACTAACGGCGCGGGCCCCCGGGCTCCAGCGCACGCGGATTCACGACGTTGATCGGCGTGCCCTCCGCGTACGCCACGATCTGATCGAAAACCTCAGAGAACTGCAGCTCGTACTCGTCGCGCGTGACGTAGCCGATGTGCGGCGTGCAGACCACGTTCTCCATGGCGAGCAGCGGATGATGGTGCGCGTCGACCAGGGGCTCCTCTTCGTAGACATCGACCGCGGCCATCCCCGGACGCCCGCTCCTGAGCGCGGCGACCAACGCGCCCGGCGCGATGAGTCGGGCTCGGCTGGTGTTGACGAGCAGCGCCCCCGGCTTCATGCGGACCAGGTCGCCCGCCGTGACGATGCCGCGGGTGGCGTCCACCAGGCGCAGGTGGAGCGAGAGCACATCGCACTCCGAGAAGAACGCCTCCTTGCTGGGCGCCACGATGTAGCCGTCGCTCCGCACGCGCTCGCGGGAGTCACTGCCGGCCAACACCTGGACATTCATCCCGAACGCCCTCCCGTAGGCCGCGACCACGCTGCCGATTCGGCCGTAGCCGTAGATCCCGAGCGTCTTACTGCGGAGCGTGTGGCCGACGCCGACCTGCCACCTCCCCGCCCCCAACGCCGCGACCTGCTGGGGCAGCTGACGCATCGCCGCGAGCACGAGCGCCCAGGTGAGCTCCGCCGCGGCGTACGAGGGCGTCCCCGGATGCAGGCTCGAAGAGAGGACCACCCCGAGCTCGGTGCAGGCGTCGACGTCGATGTGCGGGTAGACACTGCGCTGGCTGATCAGCCGGAGCTCCGGCAGCCGTCGGAGGAGCGGCTCGCGGATCTCGGTGCGCTCGCGAATGAGCACGAGCACCTCGGTCTCGCGCAATCGCTCGGCGAGCGCGTCGACGTCCTGGACATGATCGTTCCAGACCTCGACGTCGTGCCGCGACAGCTTCGTGAAGCAGTCGAGCGTGCGCAGCGTGTCGTGGTAGTCGTCGAGGATGGAGATCTTCATCGCGGTCGGCCGTCAGTGCGGGGACGTTGGCGGTGCTTCCGCAGATGCTCCGCGCCGGCGGCGGACACTGAAACGAGAGTGCCGCGTCCCCGCGCGCGATGACGGACGATGAAGCCTCGGTCGTTGGCGTCTTCCCATACCGGTAGACGCGGACACGACGTCCGCCACGCCTCCAGCACCTCGGCGTAGGGGCGGGTGGTGGGGCCAATCCACTCGAGGAGGTCGAGGATCAGGGTGTCGACGGTGTCGGACACACGCATCCTGGCTAGGGCCTCTTGAGCTCCAACCCCCTCGACTGCGTGCGTGGGTCGCCGCCCGTGGGAGTGAAGGTGATCCCAGGCGCGAGTCATGCCGAGCTCCTTTGGGTTGGGTGAGATTTCGAAAGTCTTGGAAGGAGCGGGGCCCCGGCTCTGCGGCCGGGGCCCGCCAGCTCCAGTCGGCCAGACGGCCAGTCGCTAGACAGCCAGGCCGTCGACCAGCACCTGCATTCCGAACGCGCCGGCGGTGGTCACGTGATCCGTGCCCGCGAGCGTGTTGACGGAGAGGGTGTCGTTCGGGTCGGCATGTGTGACCGAGACGGCCGTGGCCAGGCCGGTCACATCCGCTCCCGCGCCATTGCCGACGATCGCGAGGTTGTCGTCGCCGTCGGTGGCGTTGACCGTCACGTTGTCGATGATGCCGTCGGAGAAGCTGCTGCCGGCGGCAAACGCGAGGTCGATGTTCGTCTGCGTGACATCGGTCCCCGTCAGGTCGTTGACGGTGACGTTGTCGGCCCCGTCGATGGGGTTGTCGTCGACGATCTCGACATCGTCGGTGTCGATCGTGACGTTGCCCTGGACGCGGAAGAAGGTCAGCCTTCCTCCGTTCGCCGACAGCGTCACGTCCTCACCGCCCGGGGCGCCGTTGAACTCCAGCGTGTCGGTGCCCTCCTGGCCCTCGACCACGTCCGAGCCCTCGCCGTTGTCCCAGCGGAACGTGTCACCGCCGGCACCGAGGTAGGCCGTGTCGGCACCCTTGCCGCCGTCGACCAGATCGTTGCCGGGGCCGCCGTAGAACGTCTCGTTCTCGGCCGCGACCTGAACCTGGCCGCCCTCGAGCGAGTCGTTGCCTGGACCGCCGGCGATCGTGGTCGGGATCGAGTCGGTGAAGGCGCCGTTGGCGTCGTCGACCCGGGCGGAGTCGTTGCCGTAGCCCATCCTCACAGTGATCGCCTGGACGTCAGCGCGATCGAAGGTGAAGTCGGCGGAGCCGTTGTCGCCGGCGTCAACCTGGATCCGGCTCGGATCGCCGGCCTTCAGGCGAAGAGCGACGCGCTGTCCGCCGTTACTGCCGCGGACGCGCAGCGTGCCGCGCTTGAGGTCGGCGCGAACGCCTTCCACCCTGTGGCTCGCCTTGTGGCTCTTGTGGCTCTTGTGGCTCTTGTGGTTTGCGCTCGAATGGGCGGCAGCGGTGAGGCCGGTGACGGCGACTGCTCCGACTGCCGCGACCGCTGCGATCCGCGTAAGCGGCCGCCTGCGGAATGAACTTCTGATCTGGGTTGTCATCTGAACTCGCTTTCGTGGTTTGCGTGCGCATCAGATTTGGCCAGAGCCGCCCCTGGAACGCATCAGCGAGTTCGCCAGTCGCCATCGCCAGTCAGGCAACGCGCGGGGGTCTACGATCGCCTTATGGCGTCGCCCGATGGGCTTGCCGGCGCGTTGTTCGGTCGTGAGCGTGAGATCGCATCTATCGACCGGCTGTTGGAGGCCTCGGCCCGGGGAGAGAGCAGCTCCCTGGTGCTACGCGGCGAGGCCGGGATCGGCAAGACGGCGCTGCTGACCTACGCGGCCGAGCGCGCCGGCGGTCGGACCGTGCTCCGCACTGTCGGGGTCGAGGCGGAGTCGGACCTCGCCTATGCGGGCCTGTACGGGCTCCTCCGTCCGATCGTGGACAAGCTGGGCGAGCTGCCGGAGGCGCAGGCGGCTGCCCTGGCAGGGGCGCTCGGGCTCGGTCCCTCGCTCGGCCCGGACCGCCTGCTCGTATCGGCGGCGACGTTGAGTCTGCTCGCTGCGGCCGCCGACGAGGGTCCGCTGCTGTGCTTGATAGATGACGCGCAGTTCCTGGACACGGCGTCGGCGGAGGCGCTGGTCTTCACCGCGCGCAGGTTGGCGGCCGAGCCGGTGGGGATGGTGTTCGCGGTCCGCGAGGGCGAGGCGCGCACGTTCGAGGCGCAGGGCTTGCCCGAGCTTGCACTCGACGGCCTCGATCCCGACGCGGGCGTCGAGCTCCTGCGGTCAAGTGCGCCGGCGGCGGTCAACCCGGTGCGCGAGTGGTTGCTCGCCGAGGCCGGCGGCAATCCGCTCGCGCTGCTCGAGCTTCCAACCGGCTTGTCCGCGGCGCAGCTGGAGGGTCGCGCCGCTCTGCCCGCGGCGATCCCGCTCAGCTCGCGGCTGCGGTCGGCGTTCGAGCAGCGCATCGTCCGCCTGCCGCCCGCGACGCGGACCGCGTTGCTGATCGCGGCGCTCGATGACGGCGGAGAGATTGCGACCGTGGTGCGTGCGGCGGGGGAGTCGGGCCTGCCCGAGGACACGCTCGACTCCGCCGAGAAGGCGGGCCTGCTGCGCCTGGTTGGCGGTCGGATCGAGTTTCGTCACCCGCTGGTGCGTTCCGCGGTGCAGGGGTCTTCGACACTCACTGAGCGCCGCGGCGCGCACGCAGCTTTGGCGGCGGCGCTCAGCGCGGCCGAGGACAGCGACCGACGCGTCTGGCACCAGGCTCTGGCCACGCTGACCACCGACGAAGAGGTCGCCGCGGCGCTGGAAGCATCGGCCCGCCGGTCTCAGGCACGCGCCGGACACGCGTCGGCTGCCACGGCGTACGCTCGCGCGGCCGAGCTCAGTGCCGACGAGGACGGCCGCGCGCGCAGGCTCACGGCTGCCGCGGAGGCGGCTTGGGCCGCCGGGCAGCCCGAGCGCGCGCGCGAGTTGAGCGCGCGGGCACTGCCGTTCGCGACAGGCGAGCTGCGGCCGAGGCTCCTCTATCTGCGCGGCGTGATCGAGGCTAGAACCCGCGACGCACGGGGTGCCGTCGCCATGCTGGCCGAGGCGGCGGACGCCAGCGAGGACGGATCGTTCATGCTCGAGGTGCTGACCGAGGCCACCGAGGCCGCGATGTACGCTGGCGACGATCTCCAGGCCGCGGGCCTCGGGGCGCGGGCCAGAGGGATTGAGCCGGAGAACGAGACCGATCGTTTCCGTGTTGCGGCCCTCGGCGGGGTCGCTGTCGCGCTCGCAGGCGAGTACGAGCGAGCCGCACCGCTCCTACTTGAGGCGACCCAGCGAGCGGAGGAGGTCGAAGATCCGCACGCGCTGATCTGGGCGGTACGCGCGGCGGCTATCAGAGACATGCCCAGATCAGGCCTGCCCCACGCCACGCGCGGGGTCACCATCGCGCGGGAACGGGGGGTGCTCAGCGTCCTGGCGGTGTTGCTGTCGCATCAGGCGTCAGCTCTGATCGGTCATGGCCGCTTCAAGCTCGCCTACGCCGCGGCGGATGAGGGGATCAGGCTCGCAAGCGACTTCGGACACCAATGGGGCGTGGGCCGGAACCTCTCCAACCTCGCGATGGTCGACGCGGTGCGCGGAGACGAGCCGGCGGCGCGTGCTCACGCAGACGAGGCCAGCGAACTCGCCGCGAGCAGCGGCGCCGTACTGATCGGCGAATTCGCCGGGTGGGCGCTTGGCGTGCTCGAGCTCACGCTGGGCAGCCCGGGCGAGGCGACCGATCGCCTGGTGATGATCAGCGACAGCGAGCGAGCGGAGTCGAATCAGTTTCCGGCTCTGTGGTCGATCCCAGACCTGATCGAGGGGGCTGCACGTTCCGGGCGGCTCAACGAGACTGTCGATCGACTCGATCGCTACGCGGACTGGGTGGAGCAGGCGCCGACTCCGACTCGCATTTCCCTGCTCGCACGTTGCCGTGCGCTGCTGGGGCAACGCGATGTGGCAGAGCAGTTCGGTACGGCACTCGCTGGCGCTGCGCATCTCTCGCCATTCGAGCAGGGCCGCACCGAGCTGCTCTACGGCGAATGGCTGCGCCGCGAACGCAAGCGCCGCGAGGCCCGCGGCCATCTGCGCAGGGCGTCCGACCTCTTCCGCCAAGTCGGCGCGCCGCCTTGGGAGGAGCGGGCCGAAGCGGAGTTACGCGCCACCGGCGAGACGGCGAGGCGGCGCGATCCCTCGACGCTCGACCAGCTCACTCCACAGGAGCTCCACATCGCCGGGCTCGTCGCCTCTGGAATGACCAACCGCCAGGTCGCCGAACAGCTCTACCTCAGCCCGCGCACGATCGACTACCACCTGCGCAAGGTCTTCAGCAAGCTCGGCGTGTCCTCGCGGACCGAGCTCGTGCAGATGGGTGTGCGCGAGCCGCAACCCGCCTGACGGTCGGTCACCAGAGTCCGGGAGCCGTCCCTACCGCCAAGGCGGCCGGTGGAGACCGGCGACCGCGACTGGCGAAGTCGCCGATGCGTTCCGGCCTCCGCGCACCGATCCTGATCACGATGAAGATGGACGCACCAGACGCGACCTTCACGAACGGGCGATACGAGCTCCCTCGTTCCGCCCGTGGCGTGCTCGTCCTCGCCGACCCGCCCGAAGCGGGCTGGCGGCTGCAACCGCCCGCCAACGAGCCGGCCACCGCCGAGTGCAAACCGCTCTCAGCTGCGGTGTCGGCGAACCCGATCGCTCCGACTGAGTGATGCGCCGCCCCGAGGAAATTCTGGAGATCGCCGAGATCCTCGACCAGGCCTCGACCAAGCTCGCGACGGTTCTCGAGCGGTCCGGCGCGGACAAGCTCCATCCGCCGGACACGCTCCGCGAGATGGCCCACTACGAGTTCGAGCTCGCCGCCATCGATATCGCGTGCCTGACCTTTGGCTCAGAGATCCGAGGGACTTGGAGATGATTCGCTCGCGCCTGTCGAGGGTCGTGCTGCTCACCGCCGTCTTCCTCCTCACGGTGGGCATCGGCTCGAGCGCCGCCGCGTCCGTCTACTGGGCCAACACCAAGGGCACCACGATCGGGCGTGCCAACCTCGACGGCACCGGGGTGGAGCAGAGCTTCGTCGCCGGCGGCAATAACCCCTGCGGGGTGGCGGTCGACGCCGGACATCTCTACTGGGCCAACAGCGCGCTCCCCGGCACGATCGGGCGCGCCAACCTCGACGGCACGGGCGTGAATCAGGCCCTCGTCGGCGGCGCCAGCAACCCCTGCGGGGTGGCGGTCGACGCCGCGCATCTCTACTGGGCGAACGTCGATGCGGGGGGGACCCTCGACGGCGGCACGATCGCTCGTGCCAACCTCGACGGCACGGGCGCGAACCAGAGCTTCATCGCGGGCGCCAACCTCCCCTGCGCGGTGGCGATCGATGCGGCGCACCTCTACTGGGCCAACAGCCTCACCGGCACGATCGGCCGCGCCAACCTCGATGGCACGGGCGTGAACCAGAGCTTCGTCAGGGGCGCCGGCCTCTCCTGCGGGCTCGCGGTCGACGGAGCGCGCCTCTACTGGGCCAACGGGCTGAGTAACACGATCGGCCGAGCCAACCTCGACGGCACGGGCGTGAACCAGAGCTTCATCGTTGGCGCCCACGCTCCCTGCGGGGTGACGGTCGACCCGGCACACCTCTACTGGACAAATGGCGACGACGGGACGATCGGGCGCGCCAACCTCGACGGCTCGGGCACGAACCAGAGCTTCATCGGCGGAGCTCTCAGGCCCTGCGGGGTGGCGGTCGATGCGCGCCCCTCGCCGACCGCCCCTCCGGCGACCTCCCCTCCCTCGAACCAGTTCAGGCTGAGCAAACCGCGGCTGAACCGGAGGAAGGGCACCGCGGCGCTGTCCGTGACCCTCCCGGGCCCGGGCCGGCTGGCTCTCTCCGGCAACGGGGTAAAGGCCGCCCGTCCCCTCGTCGCGAAGACGCCGGGCACCGTGCAGCTGCTGATCAAGGCGACCGGGAAGAGTCTTCGGAAGCTGAACCGAACCGGCAAGGTCACCGTCAAGCCAAGAATCACCTACACCCCCGACGGCGGCGACCCCGGTATCCGCTCTACGAAGCTGACGCTCCGCAGACGCTAGCCCGGCGCTACCCCACATCGAAAGTCGCAGGGACGCTCATGGGCCGGGCAGGACTCGAACCTCCGTCCCGCAGATCATGAGCCAACCCTGAGACGGCTTGATTGGTCACGACATCGTTCTCATGACCCTAACCCACAGTAATCCGTGGGGAACCATCGGTAACTCATCGGCAGGCCTGATCAGGAAAGTCCCTGCAACCACGGCCAAACCATGCTTCGAGTTCCTCGACTGAAAATCGTGGTGTCGCCAGTTCGATTCTGGCCCTCGCCATTTGACCTAGGCGCTTGCGCGGCGGCACGAATGGACGCCGGCGAGCGGGGTACTCAGCTCCTATGGCGGTTTTCGTCTGCACCCGCGACGGGCAGCTTGCGCGGCTGGAGCCGCGCCCCGGTGCCTGGACCGCAGAGGTCGTCCTGGATGACGTCGAGCCGCAGTGCGTCGCCGCGGAGGGCGACAGGGTGCTGGTCGGGACCCGCGGCGACGGCCTCCGGGTCAGCAGCGACTCCGGGGCGAGCTGGGAGGCTCCGGATCTGCCGGAGTCGGACTTCTTCTCGGTCGCGATCGGGCCCGTGGACGGCGCTCTGTACGCCGGCAGCGAGCCGAGTCGGCTGTTCGTCTCACGCGACGGCGAGAGCTGGACCGAGCGGGAGGCGCTCCAGGAGATCCCCTCGCGGGAGAGCTGGAGCTTTCCCCCACGTCCGTGGACGCATCACGTGCGCTGGATCGCGCCGGACCCCAAGGAGGCGGAGCGGCTGCTGGTCGGGATCGAGCTGGGCGGGCTGATGTACACCGACGACGGCGGGGCGAGCTTCTCGGACCACCGGCCAGGGGCGAAGCGCGACACCCACAACATCGCCTGGCACCCGAGTGCCGCGGGCCGGGCCTACGAGGCCGCGGGCGATGGTGCCGCCTGGAGCCGTGACGGCGGGCGGACGTGGACCGCCGCGGACGAGGGGCGTGACCTTCCCTACTGCTGGGCCCTCGCCGTCGATCCGGCGGATCCGGAGCGCTGGTACGTATCCGCGGCCGACGGCCCGTTCACTGCGCACAGCGGGCCGGACGCGACGGGACGCCTCTACCGCTGGGACGAGGGCTGGCGCCCCCTTGACCTCGCCTCCGACTCGATGCCCTACGCGCTCATGGCGGCGGACGGCGAGCTGCTCGCCGGGATGGCGAACGGTCACCTGCTCCGAAGCACGGACGGCGGCGAGAACTGGGATGACACCCGCGTGGAGCTCGGCTCGCTGCTCGCCATGGCCGGCGACGGACTGGCTGGCTAACCAGTCTGTTAGGTTCCGGTTTGCGTGCCCGAGGGGAATGGGCGCGCAAATTGGAGAGAGGACAAGGCGGGATGCGTCGAGTCGCTGTTGCGGTCGGAGCGGTGCTACTCGTCCTAGGCGCCTGCGCCAGCGCCAGCGCGAAGGCGCCGAAGGACCCGACGATCATCGCCCGGAACATCCTGCCTTCCGGGCAGTACGGCGTCCCGAACCCGAACGCCGCCACGCAGGCGGAGATGTACAACGCGCTCACGCCGCTCTTCGACCGCGTCACCCCGGCCGACCTGTTCACGGACTTCAAGTCCGAGAAGCTCGGGATCGACACGGACGGGCCGGTCACCGTCGAGCCCGTGCCGTTCCCGGGTGTCACCGTCCAGCGAGACCGCTTCAACGTCCCGCACATCTTCGCCAGCACGCGTGCCGGCGGGATCCAGGCAGCGGGATGGATTTTCGCCGAGGACCGCGGCCTGCTCCTGGAGCAGGCTCGCTACAACGCGCGCGTTGCCGTCATCGATGCGCCGGGACTGAGTGCCATCGAGCTCACGGCCGGCCTGCAGACCTTCAAGCCGAGCGCACAGACCGAAGCGTTCACGGCGACCGAGACGAAGGCCTTGGAGCGGCGAGGTAAGGAGGGGAGGGCCGTTCTCCGAGACATCGACACTTACGTCAGCGGGATCAACGCCTATCTGGCATCCACCAACTCGCCGAACGCGCCCTGGACGCGCAACGACGTCTACGCTGTCAACGCCCTCAAGGGACAGTTCCTCGGCCAGGGCGGCGGCGACGAGGCGAACCGGGCCTCGTTCCTGAACGGGCTCCAGCAGCAGCTCGGCAGGGGTCGGGGCATGGCGGCGTTCAACGATCTGCGTCAGTTCAAGAATCCGAGGAGCGTCGTCTCGGTGAAGGGAAGCTTCCCCTACGGCCACATCCCCAGGAAGCACCCGGGCAGCGTCGTGATCGACCACAACAGCTTCACGCCGACGCCCGCCGTTCCCGCCAGCGTCGCGCGCAGGTTCACCCCGAAGCGCGTGCAGGCGAGCAACGAGCTGATGGTCACGGGCAGTCACTCCACGACCGGTCACCCGATCCTGGTGGGCGGCCCGCAGATCAGCCACTTCTTCCCGGGACTGGTCGCGGAGATGGACATGCACGCGCCTCACCTGAACTGGCGCGGCGCCACTTCGGCTCCCTTCCCGGGCTACCTGCTGATCGGCCGCACGCCGCGCTTCTCCACCACGCTCACCTCCGCGAGCGGCGACATCATCGACCAGTACGCCGAGACGCTCTGCGGCGGCAGCAACGAGCGCTATCTCTACAAGGGCAAGTGCCGGCAGATGGGGCACTTCGACGCCGGCACCCTGGACGGCGATCCCGTCAACTTCCTGACCACCGTGCACGGGCCCGTCGTCGGCTACGCGCGGGTCCGCGGGCGCACCGTCGCGATCTCCTCGAAGCGTTCCAGCCGCGGCAAGGACGTGCTCGACCAGCTCTTCTTCCGAAGGCTCTCGAACGGCTCGATCAAGGACCCGAAAGACTTCTACCGCGCGGCCTCACTCACCCCGCAGACTTTCAACTCCTTCTACATCGACTCCAGGAACATCGCCGAGTACACCAGCGGGCAACTGCCGATCCGCAACCCGAACGTCGATCCGGGATTGCCCACCAAGGGCACCGGCCAATTCGAGTGGCGGGGGTTCCTCAAGCCGATGGCCCACATGCACGGCAAGAACAACAAGCAGGGCTTCATGACCAACTGGAACAACGGCGCCGCTCGCGGCTTCGGCGCCGCCGACGACCAGTGGATGCGGAACGGCTCGGTGGGCCGGGTAAACCTCCTCAACTTCGACCTGAAGCGCCTGCGGAAGAAGGGCAGGTGGTCACCGGCAACGGTCACCTCGGCGATGAACGCCGCCGCCACCCAGGACGTGCGCGCGATCGTGATGGTGCCGCTGCTCGGCCGGCTGCTCCGCAGCACCACGGCGCCCTCGCCGCAGGCCGCCCAGATGCTCAGCCTGATGCAGCAGTGGCGCGCACAGGGCGGCAACCGCCTCGACCTGAACGGGGACGGGCTGATCGACCTCCCCGGCGCCGCGATCATGGACACCGCCTACACCAACATCGTCAACAACGCCCTCGCCGCGCGCCTGGGCCAGTCACTGCTCCCCGAGCTCAACCAGCTCGCCGGCCGCTGGGATGCCCCGCCTGGTGGCCAGTACGACGGCTGGTACCAGTACTTCGACCGCGACGTCCGCGGGCTGCTCGCCAAGAAGCGCAGCAAGCTCCCGGACCGGTTCAACCTGGCCTACTGCGGCAAGGGGCACCTCGGGCTCTGCCGCTCGGAGGTCTGGAATGCGATCCAGGCCGCGGGGAACCAGCTGACGGCGGAGCAGGGAACCTCGGATCCGGCGGCGTGGCGCGCGAGTGCGATCGACGATCAGTTCTCCTACACGCCGCTCCCGCTTGTGACCTCGCCGTACTCGAATCGCCCGACGGGGATCCAGCAGGTCATCTCCTTCAAGAAGTAGGACCGGTCTCGGGCTCGATGAGCAGCGCGCGGAGGCTCTCGTGGTCCTCCGCGCAGGCCGAGCAGCCGTCCAGGTGCGCGCGCATGCCGGGAGTGGCCGCATCCGCATCCGCGTCCGCACCGGCCAGCTCTAGCTCGACGTAGCGATCGAGCTGCTCGAAGCATTGATCGCAGCTGAGCTCCGGGCCCGCCGGCCCCAGCAGCCGGCCGACCAATCGATCCTGTGGCGATGGTTCGTTCATTTCTCCTCCTCCCGGCGTTCATCGATGATCAGACCTCGAGCGGCGAGCGCCGCGCGGAGCTTCTGACGCGCGTCGTGCAACGTCTTGTAGAGCGCCCCGCGCGTGCTGCCGAGACGGTCGGCGAGCACGTCGATCGGCACCTCGTTCAGCGCCAGGGCGATCAGCACCTCGCGCTGGTGCGGCGTGAGGCTGTTTTCGATCTCCTGCCGGATGGCGGCGAGGAGATCGTTCATCTCGACCTCACCCTGCGGCGCGGGACCGGGATCCGCCACCAGTGACCAGTCCTCTGGCTCGAGTGGCAATTCGCGTCCCTGCCAGGCCAGTTTGCGGATCTTCGCGGCCGCCTCGTAGAGGGCGAACTTGTACGCCCAGGTCGTGAACTGGCTCTCGCCGCGGAAGCCCTCCAGCTTGCTGAGGATCGCCACCATCGCATCGCCCGCGCTCTGCTGAGCAAGGTCCTCCTGGTCGCCGCCGCGGAGCTGCGACATGGTCGCGCAGCGCCGGCGAACCTCGAAGCGGGCAGCCCTCAGCAGGATCTCTCGGAGCTCCGCGATCGCGCCCTCACGGTCGCGACCCTCCGCGCGGAGGCGCTCCAGCCATCTGCGGGACTCGGCGTCCATACGGTCGGCGACCTGGCTTGTCTCAGCCACGGCGATTGCCACACCCACTTAGCGTCGCTCGAGACAAGTTTCTTACCCGGTCGGCCCGGGAGGTAAGAACCCGCGCCCCGGGGACGCTCAAGGGATGACAGCTGAAATCGACTTGAGAGGAGGCTTCATCGATGTCGAGCGTCACCACCACCACCAGATCCGGGGTCCCCGCCGGCAGGGCCGAAGGGGCATCGAACGGCCACGCCGACGCCGCCGCGGATCGCAGGCTCGGGATCGCCGCGCACCAGGCGTTCTGGCTGCTGCGGATCGCCTTCACCGTCGCGCCGATCCTGTTCGGCCTGGACAAGTTCTTCAACTGGTCGGTCGACTGGCCCGATTACCTCGCGGGCTGGGTCAACGACATCGTCCCGGGCAGCGGCCAGGACTTCATGTACTTCGTCGGCGGAGTCGAGATCTTCGCCGGCTTTCTCGTGCTCTTGGCCCCGCGCATCGGCGCGTTCGTCGTCGCGGCGTGGCTGGGCGGCATCGTGGTCAACCTGCTCACCGTTGACCCGCCGACCTATTACGACATCGCGCTCCGCGACTTCGGCCTGATGCTGGGAGCACTGACACTCGGGCGGCTCGCGCTTGCGGTCGTACCCGCGCGCAAGTCGGGGGTCTTGCCGGAGAGGCCCTGGTAGGGAGCTCGCCTCCGGGACAGGGCCGAGTGAGTCACCCGGGACCTTCCCCCGGACGTGCTGGGGAGGGTTCCGGGAGACTCCCGTGCGATGGCACGGAAGAAGAGGATCGTCGGCGCGCACCTCGCCCCCGCGAAGCCCCTGAAGGAGGCAGAGGCCGTCGGCGCCGACTGCGTCCAGATCTTCCTCTCGGACCCGCAGGGCTGGAAGAAGCCGCCGCCGCGCAAGGACGCGGACGAGCTGCGCGCCTCGAAGGTCCCGCTCTACGTCCACGCGCCCTACCTGATCAACGTCTGCTCTCCGCGCAACAACGTCCGCTACGGCTCGCGCAAGATCCTCCAGCAGACCTGCGACGCCGCCGCCGAGGTCGGGGCCGCGGCGGTGATCGTTCACGGCGGCCATGCCGACGATGACGTCAAGGAGGGCGTCGGCCGCTGGAAGCGGAGTCTCGAGATGCTGGAGTCCGAGGTTCCCGTCTACCTCGAGAACACGGCCGGTGGCAAGAACGCGGTGGCCAGGAGATTCGACGCGCTGGGCCGGCTCTGGGACGGCATCTCGAAGGTGAAGACCGACTTCGAGCTCGGCTTCTGCTTCGACACCTGCCACGCCCACGCCGCCGGCGAGGAGCTCGGCGACGCGGTCGAGCGCGTGCTGGCGATCGTCGGGAAGATCGACCTGCTGCACGCGAACGACTCGCGCGACCCGCCCGGCACGGGGGCGGATCGCCACGCCAACCTGGGCAAGGGCGAGATCGGCGCCGACGCGCTCCGCGCCATGATCAAGGCAGCGGGCCCGCCGGTCGTGGTCGAGACGCCGGGCAGGGGCATCCGGGCGGACATCGAGTTCGTGCGTAAGGCCCTGTCCTAGGCGGGATTCCGCCTGCAGAACGCCTGGACGTTCGGCTCAATTCGGCTTTATACGGTCGCTGCCCCGGTGAATGGGGCCGATTTCTCGGGCATGTCGGGTTCCTGGCTGTGCCGAGACGACTTCGACCGCGAGCGCCTACTCGATATGGAGGAGCGCATCAAGCCCGTGCGCCGGGTCGCGATGGGCATCCTCGCCCTCGCCCTGGTCGCCGGCGCGCCCTGGATCGGCTGGTGGACGCTGCTCCCGCTGGCGGTCGCCGCAGGCTTCTTCCTTGCGGCCGACGCGCGACTTCGGCGCACCGAGCGACCCGAGTACCTGATGTTCGGCGCCTGGGTCGGCTCCGAGGTGATGATCGCCGGCGCCGTGGCGCTCACGGGCGGCCCCGCGGTCGCCACTCTGTCGTGGATTGCCATTCCGGTGGTAACCCTGAGCGCCCGCTTCTCGCTGCGGGGGGTGATGACCGGGGTGGCGATCGCCATCGCACTACTGCTTCTGGTCGCCTTCGGACAGGATGCCGGAGAGGTGCTCGACAACCCGCCGCTGGTGCTCGCTCCGCTCGCGCTGATCTTGGCGATCGCCGTCCTGTCAACGGCGCTGATGGAGTCCGACATGCACCACCGCGGCGAGGCGGTGATCGATGCGCTCACCGGGATGCTGAACCGCAAGGCGCTGATGAACCGCGTCGGAGAGCTCGCGCAGCAGTCGGAGGTCACGGGCGAGCCGGTCGGGATGATTCTCGGCGACCTCGACCGCTTCAAGGACGTCAATGACTCGGAGGGGCACGCCGCCGGCGACGCCGCGCTCACCGACTTCGGATACCTGCTTCGCAAGCGGCTGCGCGCCTTCGACCTCGCCTACCGGATCGGCGGCGAGGAATTCCTCATCCTGCTGCCCGGCGCCGACATCCATGAGTGCGCGAGGATCGCCGAGGACCTCCGCCAGGTCGTCGCCTCCAAAACCGTCGGGGACGGCACGAGGCTCACGATCAGCTTCGGCGTGGCGGCGTCCGCGCACGGTGCCGGCTTCGACTACGACCGGGTCTTCGCAGCGGCGGACGAGGCGCTCTACGAGGCCAAGTCCGAGGGACGCAACCGGGTCTGCGAGCGGCGGCCCGTGGTCTTCTCCGCCAGCACGGCCTCGGCAGCGATGCAGGCGCCGAGCGCGGCGACCAGCACGGCCAACTGAGCCAGCGCGGAGGTCGCCGTCCCGAGCGGGATCGTCCCGAGCGCGAGCACCAAGGCCAGCGCCCGCCATGGTTTGAACGACAGGCCCAGGACCGAGCGGAAGAACGCGTGCCCGACCAAATAGAGCGCGGTCCCACCGCCCAGCTCCAAGGCCCGCGCGAAGCTGAGCTCATCGAAGGCGTGTCCGATCGCCCGCTCAAGTCCCGCGGCGATGCAGACGATCCCGAGCAGCATCACCAGGTGAGCCCAGTAGTAGGCGACGTTCGCGGCGTAAAACTCACGCTTGGTCGGCGTCATCGCCCGCAGGGCATCCTCCGCCTCCTCGTCGTCCCCCATGAAGTAGACCCACCAGAGCTCCGCGCTCAGGGTGAGCCCGAGGGTCGCCACGGTCAGCATCTGCCAGCTCACGTCGACCCCGGACGCGCCGATACCGACGGCGACCACGGACTCGCCGAGCGCGACGATCACCACCAGGCCGTGCCGCTCGACGAAGTGGGAGGGCCGGAGCCAGCCGGCCTCCTCCGGGACGAGCGCGGGAACCACCACGAAGATCGTGATAGCGAGGCTCCAGAGGACGTACTCGGCGGCGCCGCCGATGATCGCTCCCGCCAGGATCAGCGCCCCGGCCACCATGTTCATCCGCGCGAAGCTCCAGACGCCAGCCACCGTCCAGCTCGCGGACTGCATGTAGAGGACGGTGTGGACCGCGATCACCACGAGGTAGGCGCAGGCGAAGACCACTCCGTTCTCGGTGAAGGCTGTCGGGATCGTCAGTGAGATCGCGAAGAAGGCGAGCATCCCGGCGAGCAGCGGCAGTCGGAGCGCCGTGCGGTCGGGGGGCACCGCATTGGTGAGCCAGGCGAAGGCGCCGTACATCCACCAGATCGCGGTCAGCATGAGGACCACCTGTGCGAGCGTCTCCCCATTCGGGTGATGCACCAGGACCGCGGTCAGCTGGGTGATGGTGAAGACGAAGACGAGGTCGAAGAAGAGCTCGAGCGTCGAGACCCGAAGCTCGTCGTTGCTCATCTCCTCGGTGCCGATGGCTCCTCCTTCGCCAACTCGCGCAGGTTGCCGAACACCCTGACGGTTAGCAGAGCCAGCATCACGGCCACGATCGCGAGGCCGATCACGTCGAAGACGGTCAGGTTCAGCTCCAGGAAGCGGAAGTCGAGCCCCAGGCCGACCGCCATCGCCGTGTTGATCAAGATCAGGACGACGCGGATCTCGGTCGGGCCGAGCAGGCCGTAGCCGAGCCGGAAGCGGCCGATGGCCATGCTCTCCAGGTAGACGTTGATCGAGAGGGTCAGGTAGCCGACCACGATCAGCGCTCCGATCGAGAGCAGCATGAACGGCGAGAGCCCGAGGCCGAGGCCGATCGCCGCGGTGGCGATCGCGTCCACGATGTGATCGAGGTAGTAGCCGTACTTGGGCCGCTGGATGCCGCGGACCCTGGCGAGTGTCCCGTCCAGGCTGTCGCCGATCCACTGGACCACGAGCAGCCCGCTCGCCACCCAGAGCCAGCCCCTGCCCTGGTTGGAGAGCTGGTAGGCCGCGCAGACGCCGAAGGCGGCGAGCACGCCCAAGGCGGTCATGTCGTCGGGCAGGATCCAGCGGGGCAGCTTGCCGGCGGCCCACGGCAGGAAGCGGCGCTCGAGCCGGGCCAGCAGGAAGTTGGGCTCGCGCTCGGCCTCGACGCCCTTCTTGCCCTCCTCGGTCACAGCGAGAGCAGTCTGGTACGTGGATCGGCCGGAGAGTTCGGTCCGGGTCCGCCTCTACTTTCAATTAGGAATGGCAGAGAGCCTCTTCGAGACCGAGAACGGGAACAGTGCGGTGTCTGAGCCGGCGACGGCGGTCACCCTGCGCGAGCTCTGCGACGGAGATGAGGTCTCCGGCGCCTTCGTCGTGCGCGAGCGCGAGCGCCGCCAGAAGCGGAACGGCGAGCACTATCTGCGGGTGGTTCTGGCCGACAAGACGGGGACCGTTCCCGCCGTCGCCTGGGAAGGCGTCGCCGAGTGCTTCGAGATCTGCGCGCCCGGCTCGATCGTCCTGGTGAGCGGGAACTTCTCGATCCACGCGCAGTTCGGCCGGCAGATCAAGCTCGCCGCCGTCCGGGCCGCCGGGCCCGGCGAGTACGACGCCGAGCAGCTGACCGAGGGGCCAGCGCGGTCCGTCGACCTGCTCGAGTCCGACCTACGGGAGCTGCTCGCGACCGTCCAGAACACCTCGCTGCGCGCGCTGCTGGAGCTGTCTCTTATACACATCTCCGAGCCCACGAGACTGTGTTA
>JBKPND010000091.1:0-15449 GCA_046732465.1 Actinomycetota bacterium | reverse complement strand
CGAGGGCACGATCGCGATCGCCCGCGCCTACGCGGATCCACAGCCGCCGAAGCGCACCTACGCGCGCTTCGAGGAGATGGCCGAGCTCATCGCCGAGGCGCTTCGGGGCCTCGGCGTCGACGCGAGGGTCGGCGAGGTCCCGGGCGAGTACTGCCCGGGCGCCTACAGCGTCAACGCCCGCGGCCAGAGCAAGCTCGCCGGCATCGGCCAGCGGATGATCCGCGGCGGCGCCCACATGGGCGGCGTGGTCGTGGCGTCGGATGGAAGCGAGGTCGCGCGCGTCCTCGTGCCCGTCTACCGCGCCCTGGAGCTCGACTGGGACCCGTCCACCTCGGGCAGCGTCGCAGACGAGCTGGGCCGGGACGTCGATGTCGGCGAGGTCGAGGAGGCGCTGATCGCCGAGCTCGCCAAGCGCTACGAGCTGGTCGACGCGGAGCTCGACGAGGAGACGATGCGCCTCGCGGAGCGGGCGCTCGAGGAGGCGCGGGCTACGCCCTGAACGCGGTCTCCCGCAGCGCCTGGCGCAGCTCCTCGACCGACGTGTAGACGTCCTTCGCCCCGGCATCGCGCAGCTCCTGCTCGGAGAACCCGCCGGTGCGCACGGCGAGGGTCTCGACGCCCGCCCGGTGAGCCGCCTCCACGTCCCAGACCGTGTCGCCGATCAGCATCGCGTCCTCCGGGCGCCCTCCGACCTTGTCCAGCGCGGCGTGCACGAGGTCAGGCTCCGGCTTGGTCTCCTCGACGTCGTCGGAGGTCGTCCAGGCGTCGACGATCTTCTCGGCATCGAGCAGCTCGAGGTAGTGCTCCACCTCCCAGTCCTTGGCCGAGCTGGCGAGCACGACGACGTTGCCCGCGTCGCGGAGGTCCTCGATCAGCTCCCGCGAGCCCTCCATCGCCTGCACCTCGTCGATCAGCTCCCGGTAGAGCTCCGACTCGGCATCGCGGATGCTGTCGCCGAGCCGCTGCTCGACCTCGTCGCCGGCAAGCGCCGCCACCAGCTGATCGCCGCCCATCCCGATGTGGCGGTGGATTCTCCAGACCTGGAGGGTCAGGTCGTGGCGCCGGAACGCCCGGAACCAGGCGATCGCGTGGTGGTAGTTCGTGTCGACGAGGGTGCCGTCGACGTCGAGGATGGCGACACGAGACATGCGGGTATTACCTACCCGTGAGTGCGGAATATCCACCAATCGCCGACTACGGCCTGATCGGGGACGGCCAGTCGGCCGCGTTGGTCTCGCGCACCGGCTCGATCGACTGGTGCTGCCTGCCCCGCTTCGATTCCGGCAGCTCCTTCGGGCGTCTGCTCGATTGGGAGCGCGGCGGCCATTTCTCGATCGCACCGGTCGAGGAAGCGCGTGAAGCGGACATCCACCGCAGCTACCGCGGCGAGACGATGGTCCTCGAGACCACCTTCAGGGTCGAGGGCGGCGAGGCCGTGCTGATCGACTGCATGACGATGTCGCCGGATGGCCCGACCGGCACCGGCCCGCAGATCCTGCGGGTGATCGAGGGGGTCCGTGGCTCGGTGGACTTCGAGATCGAGATTGTGCCCCGCTACGACTACGGCGAGATCGACGCCTGGATCCGCAAGCACGGCCCGAACGTCTACTCGGCGAGCGGCGGCGATGACGGCCTGGTGATCTCGGGCGATCTCGAGCTGGAGGCCGGGGAGCACGTGCTGCGCGGCCGCTGCTCGGTCCGCGCCTCGGAGCGCGTTCGGGTCGCGCTCGCCTACGCGGACCCCGCGACCATCGAGCAACATCGGCCGGGGTCGCCGGAGCCGGGCGACCTCGACCGCGCCCTCGACGACACCATCGCCTTCTGGGAGAACTGGACCGAGACGCTGTCGGTGTCGAACGACGCGGAGGTCGAGATGGTCCGCTCGGCGATGACGCTCAAGGCGCTGACCTACGACCGCACGGGTGCCCTGGTGGCGGCGGCGACCACCTCCCTGCCGGAGGACGAGGGCGGCGAGCGCAACTACGACTACCGCTACAGCTGGGTCCGGGACTCGACCTTCGCCGCCCGCTCGCTCGGCGATCTCGGCTGCGACAGCGAGGCGGACGCCTTCCGCCGCTTCGTCGAGCGGAGCGCGGCCGGCAACGCCGAGGACCTGCAGATCATGTACGGCGTCGGCGGTGAGCGCCGCCAGGAGGAGCTCGATCTCGAGCTCGACGGATACGGCGGCTCGCGGCCCGTCCGGATCGGCAACGAGGCCTCGAAGCAGGTGCAGCTCGACGTCCTCGGCCAGCTGGTCGAGCAGAGCTGGCGCTGGTACGAGCGGGGGCACGAGCCCGACGACGACTACTGGCGCTTCATCGTCGATCTCGCCGACACCGCCGCCGAGCGCTGGAACGAGCCCGACCGGGGCATCTGGGAATGGCGCGGCGGCCGCAAGCACTTCACGCACTCCAAGGTTCTCTGCTGGACCGCCCTGGACCGTGCGCTTGCGCTGGCCAAGGCCTGCATGAGGAAGGCCCCGGAGCGGCGCTGCCGCTCGGCGCGAGACGAGATCCGGGAGGCGGTCGAGACCCGCGGCTACGACGATCGCCGTGGGGTCTTCGTTCAGGTCTTCGACCGGAAGGCGCTCGACGCGGCCCTCCTCCGCCTCCCCGTGGTCGGCTTCGTCGAATACGACGACGAGCGCATGGTGAGGACCGCCGACGCGATCCGGGATGAGCTCGACGCCGACGGGCTGATCTATCGCTACCGCGGGGACGACGGCATGAACGGCGACGAGGGCGCCTTCCTCCCGGCCTCCTTCTGGCTGGCGGAGGTGCTCGCCAAGCAGGCGCGGCTCGACGATGCCCGCGAGGTGTTCGACCGGGCCGTCGCCACCGCCAACGGCCTCGGCCTCTTCTCGGAGGAGTACAACCCGCGGCAGCAGCGGATGCTCGGCAACTTTCCCCAGGCGCTAACGCATCTCTCTCACATCGAGGCGGCGCTCGCCTTGACGCGGGAGGCCCCCGAGGCGGCCTCGGCCGGCGGCAGGTCCTGAGCGGTCAGCGCGAGCTCGATCGCTTCGGCGGTGTGGATTGCGCGGCGATCCGTGAGCTGCTCGATCTGCGTCCGGCAGCTGAAGCCGTCCGCCACGATCAGCGAGTCGGCCGGCGCCTCCCGCACGGCGGGCAATAGGCGGCGCTCCCCGATCGCTACGGAGATCTCGTACTTGTCGGCCTCGAAGCCGAACGATCCCGCCAGCCCGCAGCAGCCCGAGTCGAGCAGCTCGTAGTCGAGGCCGAGGCGCTCGAGCAGCGTCTCGTCGGCGTCCATCCCCATCACCGCCTCCTGGTGGCAGTGCCCGTGCACGATCGCGCGGCGACCGAGGCGCGGCATCGTCCATTCGGCTGCGTGCTCCTCGAGGAACTCGGCCAGCGTCATCGAGCACTCGGCGATCCGCGTCGCGTCCTCGTCATGGACGAGCAGGCCGGGCAGCTCGTCGCGGAGCGCCGCCACGCAGCTCGGCTCCAGGCCGACGATCGGGACGCCGGCGCGCGCGTACGGGGTGAGGCGCTCGACGAGCCGCCGCAGCAGGAGCTTGGCGGTGTCGAGCATCCCGTAGTCGTAGAGCGGCCGGCCGCAGCAGATGAAGCCATCGGGGACGACCACCCTGAACCCCGCGGCCTCCAGGACCCTGGTCGCCGACTTGGCGGTGTCCGGATGAAAGTGCTCATTGAAGGTGTCCGGGAAGAGGAGCACCGGCAGGCCGTTCGGGTTCGCCGTGCCGCGCTCCCGGAACCAGGAGCGGAAGGTCTTCCGGGCGAACGCTGGCGCCTCGCGCTCCGGGCTCAGGCCGGCGGCTCGCATGAGCAGCCGGCCGAGCAGCGGGATGCGGGTGATCGCGTTCGCCAGGCGGGGCACCCGGCTCGCGATCCGCGCCCAGAACATCACCAGCCCCATCGAGTAGGCGGCCAGCGGGCGCAACCGGCGCTTGTAGTGCTTCGAGAGGAACTCGGCCTTGTAGGTGGCCATGTCGACGTTCACGGGGCAGTCGCCCTTGCAGCCCTTGCAGGACAGACAGAGGTCGAGGGCCTCGTGGACCTCGTGCGAGCGGAAGCCGTCGGTGATGACATCCCCCTGCAGCATCTCGTAGAGGATCCGGGCGCGGCCGCGCGTGGTGTGCTGCTCATCGCGCGTGACCATGTAGGAGGGGCACATCGTGCCGCTCTCGGTGTCGCGGCAGAGGCCGGCGCCTACGCAGCGCATGGTCGCGTGGGCGAAGCTGCCGCGGTCCTCCGAGTAGGCGAAGTGCGTTTGCGGCTCGGGCGGGTCGTAGCCGGTCCCGAGCTTGAGGTTGGAGAGGATCGGATACGGATCGACGACCTTGCCGGGGTTCATGCGACCGTCCGGGTCCCAGATCGCCTTCATCTGCCGGAACGCCTTGACCAGGTCGGGCCCATACATCTTCACCAGCAGCTCACCGCGTGACTGGCCATCGCCGTGCTCGCCGGAGAGCGAGCCGCCGTGCTCCACCACCAGGTCGGCGGCCTCGTCGAGGAAGGTCCGCCACTTGCTGAGGCCCTGCGCCGTGCGGAGGTCGAAGTTGATCCGGCAGTGGATGCAGCCGTCGCCGAAGTGCCCGTACTTGGTCGTGTGGTAGCCGTACTCGTCCAGAAGCTTCTGGAAGGCGCGCAGGTACTCGCCCTCGCGCTCCGGCGGCACGGCGGCGTCCTCCCAGCCCTCCCACGCATCGGGCTCGCCCGGCACGAACGCCGTGGCGCCGAGGCCCGACTCGCGGAGCTTCCAGAGCTTCATCTCGACGGCCTGACGGTCATACAGCTTCATCGCCGGCGCGCCCGGGCCCTTGCCGAGAGCGCGCATCATCTTCTCGGCCTTGTCGTCCGCCTCCTCCCGCGTCTCGCCGCCGAACTCCGCCAGCAGCCAGCCCTTGCCCTCGGGGAGCAGCTCGAGGTCCTCGACGTGCTGGCCCTCGCGCCGCATGTCGTTGACCAGCTCCTCGTCCATCCCCTCGAGCCCGGTCGGCTCGTGCTCGAGGACGTCCGGCACGTGATCGGCCGCCATGAAGATGTCCTTGAACCCGAGCACGACCAGAGAGCGGATCGGCGGCGCGTCCACCAGCCGGACCTTCGCCTCCAGCACCGTGGCCAGCGTGCCCTCGCTCCCCGTCAGAGCGCGGGCGACGTCGAAGCCCTTCTCCGGGAGGAGCTCGTCGAGGTTGTAGCCCGACACCCGCCGGGGGATGTCCGGATATCGGTCGCGGATCTCGTCCGCGTAGCGGTCGCGGAGCTCGCGCATCCGCCGGTAGACGTCGCCGCGGCGACCGCCCTCGCCGATCAGCCGCTCGAGCTCCTCCTCGCCGGTCCGCCCGACATGCAGGCGCTGGCCGTCGTAGGTGAGAACCTCGAGTTCGATCACGTTGTCGGCGGTGCGACCGGCCATCACCGAGTGGACACCGCACGAGTTCGCACCGACCATCCCGCCGAAGGTGGCGTACTCGTGGGTCGAGGTGTCCGGCCCGAAGGTGAGGTCCCAGCGCTCCTCCGTGATCCGGGCGAGGTCGTCACGGATCACCCCCGGCTGGACGCGGGCGAACCTGGCGTCGGGGTCGATCTCTTCGATCTTCCGCATGTGCTTGGAGGTGTCGATCACCACCGCGGCGTTGCAGGAGGAGCCCGCCAGGTCGGTCCCGCAGCCGCGGGGCGTGACCGGCGCGCCGTGCTCGCGCGCCGCCGCCACCGCCGCCTCGATGTCGTCCGCATCCAGAGGCAGCACGACGCCGATCGGCGCCTGCCGGTAGTTGGAGCTGTCGTGCGCGTAGGCGGCTCGGTTCCCGGCGTCGAAGTGCACCTCGCCGCGGACGGTCGAGCGCAGCGACCGTTCGAGCGCCTCAGTATCGATCTCGTCGACGCCCCCCGGCTTCCTCATCACATGGGGGTCGATTCGCACCGCACCCGCCTCCTCAGCGCTAGCGGTGCCTCTCGCAACGTTCGCCAGGAAATGACGGAACCCAGGCGCCGCCAGACCAGGACGCAGGGAGCCCGAATAGCAGCGCTATTCGGGCGACCGAGGACGCAGTCTGGTGGTGATCTGGGGTCGTCATTTCCGGTGAAACGTTGCGTGAGGTACCGCTCTATTCCAGCCGGTACTCCTCCAGCACCGACCGGCGCGGCTCGAGCCCGAGGCCGGTCCTCGGCTCGACGGGCCGCAGTTCCCCATCCCCTGGCTCCGGCGCTCCCTCGAAGAGCAGCGACTCGATCCGGACGTGATCGTGGAAGTACTCGATGTGCTCGACGGTCTCGATCGCACAGCAGGCGTGCGCGGAGACCGCCGGCGCGCAGTGGGCCGAGAACGGCACCCGGTTAGCGCCGCAGAGGCCGCCGATGTGGAGCAGCTCCGTGATCCCGCCGCAGCGGGTGACGTCGGCCTGCAGCACGTCGACCGCGCCTCCCTCGATCAGCCGCTGCGCGTCGAGCGAGCTCCAGATGTATTCGCCCGCGGCGAGCGCCATGCCCGCGGGCATGCGGCCGCGGAGCTCGGCCAAGCCCTCCGGGTCGTCCGAGCTCAGGGGCTCCTCGAGCCACGACACCCGCTCCTCCGCGAAGCGCTCGGCGAGCCCGAGTGCCTGCGGGAGCGAGTAGGCGCCGTTCGCGTCGACCATCAGCTCGGCGTTCGGACCGATCTCGTCGCGCGCCGCGGCCACCCGAGCCGGGTCCAGCTCCGGCTCCCGGCCCACCTTCATCTTCACGGAGCGGATTCCCGACTCCACCCAGCCGCGGAGCTGCCGGCGCAGTTGCCCCTCGTCGTAGGAAGTGAAGCCGCCGCTGCCGTAGATCGGGACCGAGTCGTGGATCCTCGGCAGGGCATCCGCCAGCGAGGTGCCGAGCAGACGCGCCTTCAGGTCCCAGAGGGCGATGTCCACGGCGGAGATCGCCATCGACCCAAGGCCGGGCTGGCCGGCGTTGCGCAGCTCGCGACGCATCTCCGCCCAGACCGCCGGAGGTCGCATCGCGTCAGCTCCGCGGACGATGTCGCCGAGCTTCGAATCGATCAGTGCCGCCACGGCGCGGTCGCCGTAGGTGTAGCCGACGCCGCGCTCCCCGCCGTTGAACGCCTCGACCACGACGATCGTCGTCGAGTCCCACTCGAGCGTCCCGTCGGATTCCGGCTGGTCGGTCGGAATCTCGTAGGCCGTGGCCTCCACGCCCTCGACGCTGGGACTGACGTGGGTGGTGCGGGAGCGCACGGAGGGCGGTTCGGGGCCCGTCGATGACAGAGCCTCCGCGCCCGCTGTGACCCCGTGCGTCGCCATCAGCGCGTCGCGAACTCCTTCGTCTTGCCCTTGATGGACTGCTTGATGACCTCCCAGGCCTCCGGGTCGCCCTTGAAGATCGCCGAGGCGAGGGACTTCGCCTGGTCCATGCGGATGTGGGGCGGCAGCGGCGGCACGGCCGGGTCGACCACAGCGTCGATCACGCAGGGCGGTCCTTCCGAGAGCGCCTCGTCCCAGGCCGCTCCCACTGCGTCCGGGGTCTCGACGCGGATGCCGCGCAGCCCGATGTGCTCGGCGTAGCGCGCGTAGTCGAACTCCGGGATGTCCTGGCTCGCCTCGAGCTTCGGGTCGCCTTCGAGGACGCGCTGCTCCCAGGTCACCTGGTTGAGATCGGTGTTGTTGAGCACCAGGATCACCAGCCGCGGGTCCGACCAGCGCCGCCAGTACTTGGCGATCGTGATCAGCTCGGCATTGCCGTTCATCTGCATGGCGCCGTCGCCGACCAGAGCGATCGCTGGGCGGTCGGGATGCGCGAACTTGGCCGCGATCGCGTAGGGGACGCCGGGGCCCATCGTCGCCAGCGTTCCCGAGAGCGAGGCCATCATGCCCTCGCGGAGCCGGAGGTCCCGGGCGAACCAGTTGGCCGCCGAGCCTGAGTCCGAGCTCAGGATGGAGTAGTCGGGCAGCCGGGAGCTGAGCTCCCAGAAGACCCGCTGTGGGTTGATCGGGTCGGCTTCCTGCATGGCGCGCTCCTCGACGATCCGCCACCAGCGCTCGACGCCGTCAGCAATCTCCTCCTGCCAGGAGCGGTCCTCCTTGCGCTCGAGATGCGGGATCAGCGCCTGCAGGGTCGAGCGGGCGTCGCCGATCAGGTTGACCTCCATCGGGTAGCGGATGCCGATCATCCGCCCGTCGAGGTCGATCTGGATGCCGCGGACGTCGCCCTCCTCGGGCAGGAACTCCGAGTACGGGAAGCTCGATCCGATCATCAGCAGAGTGTCCGCGCCCATCATCAGGTCCCAGCTCGGCTTGGTGCCGAGCAGCCCGATCGAGCCGGTCACGTACGGAAGGTCGTCCGGCAGGACGGCACGTCCGAGCAGGGCCTTGGCGACACCGGCGCCGAGCAGCTCCGCGGTCTGCTTGACCTCATCCCGAGCGCCCAGCGCGCCCTGGCCGACCAGCATGGCGACCCGCTCGCCGGAGTTGAGGATCTCCGCGGCCTTGGCGAGCTCGGTCTCCGAAGGCAGCACCCGGGGCTCGCTGTACCCGACCCCGGAGTGGATCGTGCCGTGCGCGTGCGGGGGCTCGACCGCCTTCTCGGACTGGACGTCGTTGGGGATGACGATGCAGGTGACGGTCCGCTCGGCCTTGGCGATCCGCACCGCGCGGTCGACGGCGTGACGCATCTGCGCCGGCTTGCTGACGAAGACGATGTACTCGCTGGCGACGTCC
This sequence comes from Actinomycetota bacterium, assembly GCA_046732465.1. Lineage (GTDB taxonomy): Bacteria > Actinomycetota > Thermoleophilia > Solirubrobacterales > 70-9 > DASUPK01. Next base: position 6,766 of record JBKPND010000091.1, on the reverse strand, counting down.
TTGAAGAGGCCGACCAGGTCCACCTCCTGCTGGTAGTTGCCGCCGATCGCCATCGAGTCCTGCTGCCCGACGATCGCGACGACCGGCTGGTGGTCGAGCTTGGCGTCGTAGAGGCCGTTGAGCAGATGGATCGCGCCCGGGCCCGAGGTCGCAAGGCAGACGCCGGGCTGTCCGGTCCACTTGGCGTGCCCGCAGGCCATGAAGGCGGCCATCTCCTCGTGGCGGGCCTGCACGAAGTCGATCTCATCCTCGTGACGACCGAGGGCGCCGAGGATCCCGTTGATCCCGTCCCCTGGGTACCCGTAGATCCGCTTGATCCCCCACTGCCCCAGTCGCTCGAGCATGAAGTCAGCAGCGGTATTGGACATCGATCCTCCTGGCTGGTTCTGTCCGAGGTCTTCCCCCGGGCTGCCCGGCGAAACGTGGCCGGATCTCGGCATGCCGATGCCGTTTGCGGCGGATCGCGGAGGGGAAGGAACCGGCCACCATGGAGGGCGTCGCCCTGGTCACCGGTGCCTCGGCCGGCGTGGGTCGCGCGACCGCGCGGCACCTCGCCGCAGAGGGATATGACGTGGCGCTGCTGGCTCGTGGACGCGAGGGTCTCGAGGCGGCCCGCACAGAGGTGGAGCGGCTCGGCCGCCGGGCGCTGGTCGTGCCCGCCGACGTCGCCGATCACGAGCAGGTCGAGGAGGCGGCCGAGCGGGCCGAATCGTCGCTCGGACCGATCGACGTCTGGGTGAACAACGCGATGACCACGGTCTTCGCACCCTTCACCGAAATCGAGCCGGACGAGTTCCGCCGCGTCACGGAGGTCACCTATCTGGGTGTGGTCTGGGGCACCCGCGCCGCGCTCCGGCGGATGATGCCGCGGGACAGCGGCTCGATTGTGCTCGTCGGCAGCGCACTCGCCTACCGCGGCATCCCGCTCCAGTCCGGCTACTGCGGGTCCAAGCACGCGATCAAGGGATTCTTCGAGTCGGTCCGCGCCGAGCTCAAGCACGACGGCAGCTCGGTCCGGATGTCGATTGTCGAGCTGCCGGCCGTCAACACGCCGCAGTTCGAGCACTGCCGAACGCGCCTGCCGAAGCAGCCACAGCCGGTACCGCCGATCTACCAGCCCGAGGTCGCGGCCGACGCGATCGCGTGGACGGCGCGCACCGGAGAGCGGGAGGTCTATGTGGGTGCCTCGACCTGGAAGACGATCTGGGGCGAGCGAATCGCCCCGGGCATCGGAGACCGCTACCTGGCCAAGAACGGCTACGAAGGACAGCTGGCCGACGAGCCGGTGAATGGGGACCGGCCCGACAACCTTTTCGCCCCGGTCGAGGGGGACCACGGCGCGCATGGGCGGTTCGAGAAGGGCACACGCCATCGGAGCCCTCTGCTCTGGCTGGGCAAGCACCGCAAGGCGATCGGGGCGGCCGCGATCGCCGGGGCCGGAGCCGTCGCGGCGGCCGCCGTCAGAACCACGACCCGGGACTGATGGTCGATACGCGCGTCGAGGTCCAGGACCTCTTCGATGCCTATCTCTGGATCGCGGTCGGCGTTGCCGTGATCGTCTTCGGGGCGGTGGGGTTCGCCCTGATCCGGTACCGCCGGCGGCCGGGCCGGGAGCCGAGCCGGCGCAGCGACTGGCTTCGCGGCGAGCTGGCCTACGTCGGGCTTCTGGTCCTGATCGTCGCCGGGCTCCTGATCGCCACGTTCAGGACGGAGGACAAGGTCGATGCGGTCTCGAGCGACCCCGCCCTGAACGTCGGCGTCACCGCCTTCCAGTGGGGCTGGACCTGGACCTATCCCGACGGCCTCAGGGTGACCGGGAACAGCGAGACCCCGCCCACCTTCGCGGTGCCGACCGATCGGACGGTCCGCTTCACGCTCACCTCGCGGGACGTGATCCACGCCTTCTGGATTCCCGACCAGCGCTTCAAGCGCGACGCCTTCCCGAACCGGACGACGCAGTTCGATCTCGACTTCGACCACGCGGGGATGAACGGCGGCGTCTGCGCCGAGTTCTGCGGGCTGCGCCACTCGCAGATGTCCTTCAACGTGCTCGCTCTGTCCGAGCCGGACTTTCAGTCCTGGCTCGCCGACCGGACAGGAGGGGCTCGATGACCCCGCCGAATGGGGTCGCCACCGTCGAGCGGGCGCCGAGCGGGCCGCTCACCTGGGTCGCGGGCGCCGACCACAAGGTGACCGCCGTGCGCATCGCCGGCGTCGCGCTGATCTTCTTCATCGCCAGCGGGCTGCTCGCCCTGGTGATGAGGACGGAGCTCGCCCAGCCGGGCCTCCAGGTGGTGTCGGAGGGGACCTACAACGAGCTCTTCACCATGCACGGCTCGGGGATGATCTACCTGGTCGTCACCCCTCTGGCGCTGGCGCTCGGTCTGTACTTCGTCCCCCTCCAGGTCGGCGCCGCCGAGATCTGGTCGCCCCGATTGGCGCTGGCGGGCTTCTGGATCTACGTCGCGGGCGGGGCGATCATGTTCTCGGGGTTCCTGACGGACCAGGGCTCGGGGCGGACCGGCTGGGCGCCCACCGTGCCGCTCGCCACCGACCACTGGACACCCGGCATCGGCATGGACATGTGGGTGCTCGGCGTCTGCCTGGCGGTGCTCGGCATGTTCCTGGTCGGCCTCTGCGTCCTCGCTACGGCGCTCCGCGAGCGGGCGCCCGGGATGACGCTGCTGCGGATGCCGCCGTTCACCTGGACCCTGGTGGCGACCTGCCTGATGGTGATCACGTCGTTCCCCGTCCTGATCGGGGCGATGGGGCTGCTCGAGTGGGACCGGCACGTCAGCCCGGTCTTCGACTCGACCGGCGGGCCCGCCCTCTTCCAGCACCTCTTCTGGTTCTACGGGCATCCGGTCGTCTACGTGATGTTCTTCCCCTTCGTCGGGGCGGTCGCGGAGGTGGTCTCGACCTTCTCCCGCAGGCGGTTCTTCGGCTACTCGCTGTTCGTGATCTCGATGCTGCTCTTCGCGGCGCTCTCGATGAGCGTCTGGGCGCATCACATGTTCACCACCGGGCAGGTGACCAACCAGTACTACTCGCTCACCTCCCACGCCCTGATCGTGCCGGCGGGCATCGAGTACTTCGACCTGATCGCGACGTTGATCGGCGGCGCGATCCTCCTCCGCACGCCGATGCTGTTCGCGCTCGGCTTCATCCTCCAGTTCCTGATCGGCGGGCTGACCGGGATCATCGTCGCCTCGCCGCCGATCGACTACCACGTGCACGACAGCTTCTTCGTCGTCGCCCACTTCCACTACACGCTGTTCGCCGGCAGCGTGTTCGGCTTCTTCGCCGCGGCCTACTACTGGTTCCCGAAGGTCACCGGGGTGACCCTGCGGGAGGGTCTCGGGAAGCTCCACTTCTGGCTGCTGGTCATCGGGACCAACGTGACCTTCTTCCCGATGTTCTTCCTCGGATTCGACGGGATGCAGCGGCGGATCGCCGACTACCCGGGCTCGAGCGGCTTCGGCGACCTCAATCTCCTCTCGACCATCGGCTCCTTCGTGATCGCGCTCGCGGTCCTGGTCTTCCTCGCCAACCTCTGGGTCTCGCTGCGCCACCGGGAGCCGGCCGGCGACGACCCCTGGGAGGGCCAGACGCTCGAGTGGGCGACCTCCTCCCCGCCGCCGCGCTTCAACTTCCGCGGGCGGCTGCCGGAGATCAGCTCGTTCGCGCCGCTGCTCGATCGCCGCGAGCGGGGCGGTGAGGCCGGATGATCCGCCCGAGCGTGGTGCTCGCCGGCTGGGGAGCGATGCTTGCCGTCCTCGCGCTGGTGCTGGGCCTGTGGTCGCCACCGCAGTACGTGTGGGCGCTGCTCGCCGGCGCTGCCCTGGCGCTCGCCCCGCTCGGCTGGATCATGCTCGTCCCGGGCGGCCGGGCCGATCAGCCGCGACCGCTTCCCGACACCAGCCTGCCCACCGTGGTCGTGGCGTCGGGGATCGCCGTGACCGTCCTCGGGCTTGCGGCGGGGCTCTGGCTGATCGTGATCGGGGTGGAGATCGTGGTGATCGGGACGTTCTGGCTGATCAGGGAGCTGCGCGCGCAGCGGAGGGCACGGCGCTCATGAGCCTCGCGCTCCACATGCTGCTCCACTGCGCGCTTGTCGCGGTGCTGGCTCCGGCGGCCGTGCTCGCCAGTCCGTGGAGGATCGAGGTGCGCTCAGAGATCGGGCGGCGGCTGACCTCTCCCGTGTGCGCCTGGGTCCTGTTCGTGGGCACCCAGGTCGCATTCCACGTGGCCGGCCTCTACGACGCGTCGCCGTCCGTGGACGCCCTGAGCCACTTCGTGTACCTGGCGACCGCCCTGCTCTTCTGGGAAGTCGCGATCGGCTCGACGCTCAGGCCCCGCCGCCTCACGGGGCTCGGTCCCGCGCTCTATCTGATCCTGGCGATGCCGGCGATCGATCTCTCCGCCGCCTGGCTGATGGTCAAGGGCGAGCCGCTGGCGGGGGCCGCCATGGTCGCGGGCATGGCGCCGATCGGGCTCGCCGCGGCGGTATCGGCCTGGCGCTTCGCGCGCGCCGAGGAGGCGCAGGCCGGCCTGGAGGGCACGGCGTGATCCGGACCGCGGCACTCGCGGCGATCGCAGCCGGAGCGCTGACCTTCGCCACCGGCAGCTTCGGTCAGGGCGGTGCAGAGCCGGCCACGGATGCCGCGAAGATCGCCGAGGGGCGCCAGCTGTTCGTCGAGGGCTGCTCCTCCTGTCACGGCATGGACGCCAAGGGTGTCGAGGGCCAGGGCCCCTCCCTCGTCGGGGTGGGGGCGGCGTCGGCGGACTTCTACCTGCGGACCGGCCGGATGCCCCTCTCACAGCCCGGTCGCGAGCCGGAGCGGGCTGACCCCGCCTACCCGGACGACCAGATCGAGGCGATCGTCGCGTACGTCAGCTCGCTCGGCGGCCCTCCGATTCCGGTAGTCGACCCGTCCGCCGGCTCGCTCAGCCGGGGGGCCGAGCTCTTCGGCTCCAACTGCGCGGGTTGCCACTCGATCACCGGCGAGGGCGGCGTTGTGGTCGGCGGCTTCGCTCCGGAGCTCCACCAGGCCACCCCGACGCAGGTCGCCGAGGCGGTCCGGGTCGGGCCCTACCTGATGCCCTCCTTCGACCGCAATCAAATCTCGGACGCGAACCTGAACTCGATCGCCCGCTACGTCGAGGACGCGGTCCAGGACCCCGACGATCGCGGCGGCTGGGGAATCGGCCACATCGGCCCGGTTCCCGAGGGCCTGGTCGCCTGGTTCCTGGCGACCGCCGCGCTGCTGCTCGTGGCCCGGCTGATCGGAACCCGGTCGGAGGGCGTGCCGCCCGAATCCGACTCGTCGCGACCCGAGGGAGGCGCCCGATGAAGCGGATCGAGCTGCTGATCGCGGCCCTGCTGGCGGGCTCGGCGACCGCCTCGGTGGCCTTCATCGTGATCTACGTCGAGGGCGCCGACACCCAGGCTCTCGGCATCTCGCTGGGCGCGGCGCTCGCCCTCCTGGCGGCGGCGCTGCTGGTCGCCGCCAACCGCCTCTTTCCGAGCACCCCGGCCGCTGAGGAGCGCGCGGAGTTCGCGCAGCCACCGGAGGACCCCGGGGTCACCGTCGGCCCCGCCGCGGAGACGGCCGAGGAGGTCGCCGGCGAGATCACGAGCCCCGGGCAGGCGATCACCCGGCGCCGCCTGCTGATCGCGGCGGGCGGCGCCGCCGGAAACGCGCTCGGGGCGGCCCTGATCGTCCCCGCCGCCTCACTCGGCCCGTCGGTCGACGACCGGCTGCACCGCTCGCCTTGGCGTTCCGGCGTTCGCCTGGTCGACGAGGACGACGCCGCGGTCACCCCTGCCAGGATCGGCGAGCGGGGCTTCATCACCGCCTTCCCCGAGGGGGTCGACAAGGACGAGCTCGCCGCCCCGGTGATCGTCATGCACCTCGACCCGAGCTCGCTCGACCTACCGGACGGGCGCGAGAGCTGGGCGCCGGACGGCCTGGTCGCCTACTCGAAGATCTGCACGCACGCCGGGTGCGCAGTCTCGATCCCGCGTTCGCCGCTGTACCCGCCGCGGGCACCCAGGCCCGCCCTCGTCTGTCCCTGCCACTACTCGACCTTCGACCCGGCGAAGGGGGCCGACGTGATCTTCGGCCCGGCCGGCCGCGCCCTGCCCCAGCTGCCGCTCTCGATCGATCCCGACGGCACGCTCGTCGCCGCCGGCGAGCTATCCGGCGACGTCGGACCGGCCTGGAGGGGAACGCGAACGTGACGCGGGAGCGGGCGATCGAGCGGCGCGGCGGGCTCACCCAGCGGGGAGTCCGATGGATCGACGACCGCACCGGCAGCGCCTCGGGGATCCGGAAGGTCCTCCGCTACGTCTTCCCGGACCACTGGACCTTCCTGCTCGGCGAGATCGCCCTCTACTCGTTCGTCGTCCTGATCGCGACCGGGATCTTCCTGACGTTCTTCTTCGAGCCGAGCACGGCCAAGGTCACCTACCACGGCTCCTACTCGCCGCTCGAGGGCGCGACGGTGTCGAAGGCGTTCGCCTCGGCGATGAACCTGTCCTTCGACGTCCGCGGGGGCCTGTTGATGCGCCAGACCCACCACTGGGCCGCGCTCGTCTTCGTCGCCGCGATCACGCTGCACCTGCTGCGGATCTTCTTCACCGGCGCCTTCCGCAAGCCCCGGGACATCAACTACTACGTCGGCGTGACGATGCTGATGCTGGTGATCGTCGAGGGGTACGCGGGCTACTCGCTGCTCGACGACCTGCTCTCGGGGATGGGCC
>JBKPND010000090.1:0-14032 GCA_046732465.1 Actinomycetota bacterium | reverse complement strand
CGGGGAGGGTGCCCCGAGCGCGCCCGCGGCCGCCCAGGCGAGCAGCGCAGCCGCTGCGACGGCAAGCGAGAACCCCACTCTGTGTGAACGCCCCGAGCCCATCGAAAGTGAAACCCACGACCCCCCGGGCGGTTGCGCCCTTCGCGGAGCCGGGAAGGGTAGACCAACGTATGCTCACGCCGCCAGTCAACCCATCAAACGGGTCGCGCTGACGCGCGCCCTCGCACAAAAGGAACCAGCGAAATGGCAATCAGCAAGGTCGGCGTCGTGGGCTGCGGGCTCATGGGCCACGGGATCTCTCAGATCTGCGCCCAGGCGGGCTGGGACGTCGTCGTTCGGGAGGTCGATCAGGAGGCGCTCGACAAGGGCATGGGAAAGATCGAGAAGCAGCTCGGCCGCGCGGTGGAGAAGGGCAAGATGGAGCAGTCGGAAGCCGACGCCGTGCGCGGGCGCATCACTCCCACGCTCGACTACGGGGACCTGGCCGACTCGGACCTGGTGATCGAGGCGATCACGGAGGACCTCGATCGCAAGCTCGAGATGTGGGGTGAGCTGGACGGGATCGTGAAGGACGACGCCTTCCTGGCAACCAACACCTCCTCGCTCTCCGTTGCGACGCAGGCGGACGCGACCAAGCGGCCCGAGGCGATGATCGGGCTGCACTTCTTCAATCCGCCCCAGGTGATGCCGTTGCTCGAGGTCGTCCGCGCCGAGAAGTCCGCCGACGACGCCGTGGACCTCGGATTTGAGCTTGGGGAAAAGCTCGGCAAGACCACGGTGGCGGCGAACGACAACCGCGGCTTCATCGTCAACCGCCTGCTGGTCCCGTACATGCTCGACGCGATCCGCGCCCACGAGCAGGGCGTGGGCTCGATCGAGGACATCGACACGGGCATGATGGCCGGGGCGAGCCACCCGATGGGCCCGCTGACGCTCGCCGATTTCGTCGGCCTCGACACGCTGGCTGCGATCGCCGACGTGATGGTCGACGCCTACGGCGAGGAGCGCTTCGCGGCGCCGGACACGCTCAAGAAGATGGTCTCGGCCGGGGACTTCGGCAGGAAGTCAGGCCGTGGGTTCTACGATTACTCCGGCGATTCGCCCGTCCCGGTGGATTCCGGGAACTAAGCCAGCTCAAGGAGGGTTCTGAGCATGGGAGTCGACCAGACCAGCCTCGACCGCATCAGGAACGCCACCTTCCCGTCCGTGCGACGGGGCTACGACAAGCACGAGGTCGAGAAGTTCCTGGGCCGCCTCGCGGATTGGCTCGAGACCGGGGGTGGGGACGAGTCGCGCTCCGATGCGGTGAAGCGGGAGCTCAAGCGGGTCGGCGAGCGGACCGGTGCAATCCTGGCCCAGGCCGAGGAGAGCGCCCAGCAGATCAGGGCGGAGGCCGAGGACGAGGCCCGCGGCACGGTCAACACGGCGAACCTGGAGGCGACCGAGACCCGCACCGAGGCGGACAATTACGCGACCGAGGCGCGGGCCGCGGCGGATCGGCAGGCTCGGGAAGCGATCGAGCAAGCTCAGGCCCAAGCACGGCGGATCGTCGAAGAGGCTAACCAGCGGCGGGAAGACATGGAGGCGCTGGTCGGGGACCTGATTCGCAGGCGTGAGGACGTGATCGCGGACACCGAGGAGCTCTCGCGGAAGCTGAGCGCCGCGGTCGAGCAGCATCGCTCGGAGGAGCTGCGGATGCCTGAACCGCTGGCGGAGCCCGAGTCCGACGAGATGCCGATCGAGCCGGAGTCCGACGAGATGCCGATCGAGCCGGAGTCCGAGGAGACACAGGTCGCCCCCGCTTCGCAGGAGACCCAGGAGCACTCGATCACAAGTGAGCAAGACGCTGTCCGGGAGCCCGAGGACACCCAGGAGCGCGACGTCCCTGAGCAGTCGCGCCCTGAGCGCCAGGACCTGAGGACCTAGTTGCCGTGAGCGACGTCAGGGAGGCCCTCGACGCGGCGTTGGAGGGCGGTCCGGAGCGCCATCGGAAGAAGGTCGCCGCGCAGGAGAAGTTGCCGGTCCGGGAGCGGGTCGCCCGTCTGCTCGATGAGAGTTCTCTAGCCGAGGAGGGACTGCTCGCCAACTGGGAGCAGGAGGGGCTCGGAGCCGACGGCGTGGTCACGGGCATGGGAACGGTCGGCGGGCGCCCCATCGCGCTGATGGCCAACGACCCGGCCGTCAAGGCCGGCTCATGGGGGCCGAAGACGGTCGAGAAGATCCTGCGGATCCAGGAGCGGGCACTCAGCCATCAGGTGCCGATCGTCTACCTGGTGGACTCCGCGGGCGCCCGGATCACCGACCAGGTGCGGATGTTCCCTGGCCGGCGCGGGGCCGGGCACATCTTCCACACCCAGGTCCGGCTCTCGGGTCAGGTGCCGCAGGTCTGTCTGCTGTTCGGGCCGAGCGCCGCCGGTGGCGCCTACATCCCGGCCTTTTGCGACATCGTGATCATGCGTGACGGCAACGCCTCGATGTACCTCGGCTCGCCGCGTATGGCGGAGATGGTGATCGGCGAGAAGGTGACGCTCGAGGAGATGGGCGGCGCTCGGATGCACACCTCGGTGAGCGGGTGCGGCCACATGCTCGCGGAGACCGATGAGGACGCGATCGACCTCGCCCGGCGCTACCTCTCCTACATGCCCGCCAGCTGGCGGGAGGAGCCGCCGGCGGCGCCGCCCGCCGACCCGGGATCGGGCTCCACGCCGTCGGAGATCGTGCCCGACAACGAGAAGGACCCCTTCGATGTCAAGGACCTGATCGAGTCGGTCGTGGACGCGGACTCGTTCTGTGAGGTGCACGACCGCTGGGCCAAGGAGGTCGTGGTCGGCTACGCGCGGCTCGACGGGCGAGTCATCGGGATCGTCGCCAATCAGCCGAAGGTGAAGGGCGGCGTGCTCTTCGTCGACTCGGCCGACAAGGCGGCCCGCTTCATCATGACCTGCAACGCGTTCAACGTTCCGCTGCTCTTCCTCGCAGACGTGCCGGGTTTCATGATCGGCAAGGAGGTCGAGCGTCAGGGGATCATCCGGCACGGCGCGAAGATGATCAGCGCCGTCTCCGAGGCGACCGTGCCGAAGATCTCGGTGATCGTGCGCAAGGCCTATGGGGCCGGGCTGTACGCGATGGCGGGACCGGCCTTCGAGCCGGACTCGTGCCTGGCCTTCCCGCAGGCGCAGATCGCGGTGATGGGCCCGGAGGCAGCGATCAACGCCGTGTTCTTCAACCAGATCCAGGAGATCGAGGATCCCGCGGAGCGGGAGCGCTTCGTCAAGGAGAAGCGCGAGGAGTACGCCGAGGACATCGACATCCTCCACCTCGCCTCGGAGTTGGTGGTGGACGCCGTGATCGAGCCGGATGGGCTACGAGCCGAGCTCGTCCGTCGCTACGCGCTTGCCGCCACCAAGGACCGCAGCTTCGCCAAGCGCCGCAACCCGGTCACGCCCGCGTAGTCGCCGCTTCGGAAACGGGACGAGGCACTCGCTCTCTTCGTCCCAGAGCTTCAGGCGAAAGTTCTCGACGCTGCTGCGGATCGTGACCACCGGGGTCTGCCGGAACATGGGATGCGACTCGTGTGCGGCGCGCAGGCGGTAATTCGGGATCTTGGCGCTCAGGTGGTGGACGTGGTGGAAGTTGGCGTTGCCGGCCATCCAGGCGAGGGGGCGGGGCAGCTCGAGGTATGAGCTGCCCTGCAGGGCGGCGAGCTCGAAGCGCCAGCTTTCGGGTGACTGGTAGTAGGTGTCCTCGTACTGGTGCTGGATGTAGAGCATCCAGGCGGCGATGGCCCCGCCGGCGATCAGCGTCGTGCCCTGGATCAGGAGGAAGGTGCCCAGGCCGACCAGCGCGCTCCAGCCCAGCACCCAGGCGACGAGCGCGAGGTTGGTCAGCACGACGCTCAGGAGGATTCTCGGCGTCATTCCTCGTTGGGGAAACCGGCGCTCGAAGAGGAAGACGAGGCTCGGGCCGACCAGCAACATGAGCAGCGGATTGCGGTAGAGCCGGTAGCCGAGGCGACACGCTCGGGATGCCTCCTCGTACTCCGCGACGGTCATCGTGTTGATCTCGCCGATGCCGCGGTGGTCGAGGTCGCCGGTGTGCGCATGATGGATGGCGTGCTGACGCTGCCACCAGCGGTACGGCGTGAACAGGAGAAAGCCGAGGGAGTGGCCCCAGCGGCCGTTTGCCTGCCGTGATTCGAACAACGAGTTGTGGGTGAGGTCGTGGAAGAGCGAGTACATGCGCGTGAGGAAGACGGTCGCGAGGAGACCGAGAGCGATTGCGACCGGCGGGCTCGGCTGAATGAGCGCGGCCAGCACCCAGACGGTGAGATAGGGGAGCACGACGCTCGCGATCTGGGCCAGGCTGCGCCGCTCGTCGACCTCGAGGAAGGGGGCGAGGTCCTGCTTCCAGCTGCCGCGGTCAGGAATCTCCCTGATGTCCATGACCACTCACTACGGTGGGCGGTCGGGGACGGATCAGCCGGAGCTCAGAGAGTGGCTGCCAGCTCGGTGAAGTAGTCGAGGGAGGACGGGTTCGCCAGGGAATCCCGGCTCGCCGCCTTCTCGGGTGGCTCACCCATCAGGATCCGCTTGACCGGAACCTCGAGGACCTTGCCGCTCAGCGTGCGCGGGACCTCCTTGATCTGGCGGATCTCGTTGGGCACATGACGGGGCGAGCACTGCTCGCGGATGCGCCGTTTGATCTCAGCGACGAGCTCGTCGTTCAACTCGACGCCGTCCTCGAGGACGACGAAGAGGGGCATCCAGCCGTCGGTTCCGGGCCGGGGGAGGTCGACGACCAGGGCGTCGAGCACTTGCGGCACCGCCGACACCGCGCGATAGATCTCGGCGGTTCCCATCCGGATGCCGCCGCGGTTGATGGTCGAGTCCGAGCGGCCGTAGATGATCGCGCTGCCGCGGGAGGTGATCTCGATCCAGTCGCCGTGGCGCCAGATGCCGGGGTACATCTCGAAGTAGCTGGCCCGGTAGCGGGTGCCGTCCTCGTCGCCCCAGAGGAAGACGGGCATCGAGGGCATCGGCTCGGTGATCACGAGCTCGCCCACCTCGTCGGTCACCGCGTTGCCGTCCTCGTCGAAGGCCTCGACCTTGGCGCCGAGGGCGCGGGCCTGGAGCTCGCCGCGGTAGACGGGGAGCAGGGGGACGCCCCCGACGAAGGCGGTGCAGAGGTCGGTGCCGCCGCTGGTGGAGAACAGCCAGGTGTCCTGGCCGACGTGGTCGTAGATCCACTGGAACCCCTCGGGCGAGAGCGGGGAGCCGGTGGAGCCGACCGAGTGGAGGCGGGAGAGGTCGCGGCCCGAGCTCGGCTCGACGCCGTCCTTCATGCAGGCGGCGATGTAGGCGGCGCTGGTGCCGAAGCAGGTCATGCCGGTGCGCTCGGCGAGGTCCCAGAGAACGCCCATGTCGGGAGTGGCGGGGTTGCCGTCGTAGAGGACGATCGAGGCCGGCGTGAGCAGGACGCCGACCAGGAAGTTCCACATCATCCAGCCGGTCGTCGTGAACCAGAAGACCCGGTCGCCGGTCTTGGCGTCCAGGTGGAGGTAGCCCTTCTTGAGCTGCTCGAGCAGGATGCCGCCGTGCCCGTGGACGATCGCCTTGGGCAGGCCGGTCGTGCCCGACGAGTAGAGGACCCAGAGTGGGTGGTCGAAGGGCACGCGCTCGAAGGAGAGCTCGACGCCCTGGCCCAGGTCGAGCAGCTGGCCCCAGGTCATCGGCGTGGCGGACTGGCGCTCCTCGAGCACCGACAGCTCGGGCGAGGCGCTGAGGTATGGGACGACGACGATCCGCTCGAGGCTCGGGATCTGGGCGGTGATCTCGGCGATCGTCTCCAGCCGGTCGAAGTCCTTGCCGCCGTAGCGGTAGCCGTCGACGCAGAAGAGCACCGTTGGCTCGATCTGTGCGAAGCGGTCGACGACGCTGCCGGAACCGAAGTCCGGGGAGCAGCTTGACCAGGTGGCGCCGAGGCTGGCGGCGGCGAGGAACGCGATCACGGCCTCGGGGCCATTCGGCAGGTAGGCGACGACGCGGTCGCCCTTGGTGACGCCGAGGGCACGGAGACCCTCGCGGACGGCGGCGACCCGCTCGCGCAGCTCGCCCCAGCGGAGGTCGGAGAGCTCGCGGAGCTCCGAGGCGTAGACCAGCGCGACCTCGTCATCGGCCTTGCCGCGGAAGATGTGCTCGGCGTAGTTGAGCTCGGTGCCGGGGAACCACTTGGCGCCGGGCATGACGCGCTCCTCAAGCACTACTGCCGGTGAGGGCTCCTCGAGCTCGCGATGTCCTTCGCCGGACGCGATGACCTCGAAGTGCTCCCAGATCGTCCGCCAAAACTCCTCGATCTCGGTGGTCGACCAGCGCCAGAGCGCGTGGTAGTCCTCGAAGTCGAGCTCGCGCTCCTCGGCAAGCCAGCGCATGTAGCGGGTCAGTGGCGAGCGCTCGACCATCTCGGCCGACGGCGCCCAGAGGACCTCGGGCTCGGTGGCCTTCCCGGCGACGGTGCTCTCCTCCATGGCGTGATCCTTACACGCGCTCGGCGGTGGCTGCCGACCGCGTGGCGCCCGCCGGCGTTCCCCCGGTGCGCCCCGCCTCGCGGTCGACGAGTCGCGACAGGGCGACGACGAAGTCGGTTGCGCGGTGGAGGGCGGCGGGGTCGACGCGCTCGGGGAGGTCGTCGTGGGTGTAGTACCAGGGAGCCAGATTGCCGCTCTCGTCGGTCGTGCGCACGGTGATCGAGGGGAGGCGGCGAATGCGGGGAGGCAGCGCGTCGTCGAGGAGGGGATGGCGGATGGGCCTGCCGCCGCCGTCAGCCGCGTCCGCGGTCGCCAGGGCCTCACACAGCTCGATCAGGTGGCGGTCGTGGGGGATGCTGATCACGGCGCCCTGGCTGACCTCGTAGGCGACGCCGCCCCAGGAGACGGAGTCGACGTTCAGGAAGTAGGTGCGCTCGCGGTCGAGCTGCTTACGGCGCGAGCGGACGAAGGCGCGGCTGCCCTCGCAGAAGGACTCCTCGGAGCCGGCGAGGACGACCCAGACGTCGAGGTTGTCCGGGGGGTCGATGGTCAGATCCTCGGCCGCGGAGAGGACGGCGGCGACGCCGGAGGCGTTGTCGTAGGCGCCGGGGATGATCTCGGAGAGCGCGATGTCGATGAGGAGGAAGGCGGCGACGATCAGGACGATGGTGGGGACCGCCTGGATCGCGTTGAGCCATGTCGCGTCCAGCCCGGCCATGCGGGCGCCGAGGATGGGGAGGAGGGGCGCGAGGCCGACCCAGAAGAAGAGGCGGAAGGGGCCGAGGCCGAGCCGGGTGCGCTCCGGGAGGCGGCGGATCCGCTTCGACGCCTTGGAGAAGACGTAGCCCGTGCGGGCAGCGTCGTAGTGGGCCATGAGGATGAGGCGAGCCGGGGCATCCGGATGGTTTCCGGGCGAGACGACGTTCTGGGAGACACGGCGGAAGAGCAGCGAGCGGACCAGGTAGAGGCGGGTGTTCAGGTCGAGGTAGGTGGAGGCCGCCGCGAACAGGACGAGGGCGAAGCCCACCGCGGGCTGCACCGTCGCGAGCAGGCTGCCGGCGATGCCCAGGACGGCGTGGATCAGGTGGACCACCGCGTACTGGGGGTGGGCGAAGAAGGGCTCGATCTCGGCGCGCCGGCCAATGCCGCGGAGTCGGCCGGCGAGTGCGTTTGCGGCCCGGCGTTCGGCGTCGGTTCCGGGCCCTCGCCCCTCGAAGGAGCAGAGCTCGCGAATCACCTCCATTCGTCCCGCGTCGTCCACCGGCGGCGATTATCGCGTCCCACCCAGGGCTATCGTTCCCCCGCAGGCCGGAGTGCTCAAACTGGTATAGAGGGCGGTCTCAAAAGCCGCTGTCCTTCGGGACGTGTGGGTTCGAATCCCACCTCCGGCATGACCTCAACGGCTAAAGCGGCTGGGGAAGGGGGCGAATCAGAAGTCCTGGTCACTTCTCAGTGCTATAGCCCGGAGAAGTGACCGAAAGTCGGCGCGAGCGTGGGAGTTGGCTCGACGGCAGCACGGAGTGATCACGCGGGCGCAACTTCTCGCGCTCGGTTTCAGCGACGAGGCGATCGACCACCGCCTCTCGACCGGCCGCCTCCGCCCCCTTCATCAAGGGTTCTCGTGCTTGGAGGACGCGAAGTCGGCAGCCTCGAGCGTTGGATGGCTGCGGTGCTTGGTTGCGGAGAAGACGCCCTCCTAAGCCACCAGAGTGCGGCAGAGCTGTGGGGTATCCGAAAGCCTCGGGCTGGGCGCGTTGAGGTCTCAGTTCCGGAGAGCGCGAGACGGCGCCCCAAGGGCCTCCGCGTCCATCGCCGCAGCGGGTTGACCGACACGGACCGCCGAATCCAGTCGGGAATCCCCGTCACGAGCCCGGCCCGCACGCTGGCCGACCTGAGCGGCCGTCTACACCAATCTCAGCTGGAAGCCGCGATCAACGAAGCAGACAAGCTCGGCTTGGTTGATCCCGTTGCTCTCCGCGACGCCCTCGGTGAGATGTCCGGGCAGCGCGGAGTTCCTGCCCTCCGCCGCCTTCTTGATCGTCAGGTGTTCCGTCTCACGGACTCCGAGCTCGAGCGCCGGTTCCTTCGACTGGTCCGGAAGGCGGGACTCCCCACCCCGCGAACACGTACTCACCTCAACGGCTTCCGGGTCGACTTCTACTGGCCCTGCCTGGGTCTGGTCGTGGAAACCGACGGTTTGAGATACCACCGGACGCCGGCACAGCAGGCCCGGGATCGGCGCCGCGACCAGGTCCACACTGTGGCCGGGTTGACGACGCTCCGCTTCACCCACGCACAGGTGCGGTTCGAGGAGGCAGGAGTGCGGGACGTCCTTCGCCGGGTGGCTGCGCGGCTATCCGAGCGCCGCTCCGCCGCCTAGCCTCCAGTTCATGTGCGGGCGGTACACGCTCACGGATCCCGATCCGCGGCTGCTCCGGTTTCGGTTCGGGCTGACGGAGTCGGCCGAGATCGATCTGAAGCCGCGGTACAACGTCGCGCCCACGGATCCAGTGCTTGCAATCCGGCTCCAGGACGGTGAGCGGGAGCCCGGAATCCTGCGCTGGGGATTGATCCCGCAGCACGCAAATGCGGACACGTTCGACCGGCTGCTGATCAACGCTCGGGCCGAGACGGTGGCCGAGGCGTCGGCGTTCCGCGACGCCTTCCAGGGCCAGCGCTGCCTGATCGTTGCGGACGGCTTCTACGAGTGGCGGGCCGAGGAGACCGGAAAGAAGCCCGTCTGGATCACGCGGCCCGACCGTGAGCCGTTCGCCTTCGCGGGGCTGTGGGCCGAGGCGCGTCGCGCCGACGGCTCCTCCATCCACTCCTGCGCGATCGTCACCTGTGAGCCCGGGGAGGTGGTGGCCCCGATCCACGACCGGATGCCGGTGATCCTCGAGGGGGAGTCAGAGGCGGATTGGCTCGATCCCGCGGCGAGCCCAGACGAGCTCCAGGAGCTGCTGGTTCCGACGGACGACCTGGTGGTCACCGAGGTCTCGGATGCGGTCAACGACGTGCGCCAGGACGGTCCGGCGCTGATCGAGCCGCCGCTCAGGCTTTTCTAGGCCGGCGCGCCGCGGTGCTCCGGGCGGTGCGACTCGAGCGCGTGGTGCGGCCGCTGCGACGCGTGCTGCGTGGCTCGTTCCCCTGGTCGGGCTCGTTCCCCGGCGGGATCTCGTCGCCGATCGGGCGCTCCTCCTCGACGTGCCAGTCCTGGTTGAAGGCCACCATCGCGACGGCGATCAGGATCACCTGGAGCGGGACCAGCAGCAGGCAGAGGATGCCGAGCAGGTCCGGTGGCAGCGCGGGGTCGCTCAGGCCGTCCTTTGCCCGGTCGAACCAGGCGGGGGCGGCGATCCCGGCGAAGATCGCGAGGATGATCGCGAGCGCGGAGGCCACCGGAAGGACGCCGCGGTTCCAGCGCGCGACCAGGAACGCGAAGAGGACATAGAGGCCCGCGTAGATGATCGTGAGGGCCTTGACGCCCTCGAGACGGGTCCAGCCCCCGATGATGATCACGAACGTAAGCGCGGCCGTGACGAGCAGCAGGAACACGACGAGAGCCCGGGCGCTCTTCGCCTCGGGCTTCTCCCTGTTCGGACGCCAGAGCTCGTATCCGGGACGGATCGCTCCCGCTTCCATGGCGAGCAAGTCTATGGACTCGGCTGGAAACGCGCTACACGCAAATTGCGGATCGAATGCGGGCGGAGGGACTCGAACCCCCACGCTCTTTCGAGCACGGGCACCTAAAGCCCGCGTGTCTTCCAGATTCCACCACGCCCGCGTGGCGCTCCGATTCTAGTTTCGGAATCAGGAGAACTATCGATGCGGCCGCCCTGGGGTCTCTGGAAGAATGCCGCCCGCGACCGGGGCATAGGCCTCGGCCGCTTTTTCTTAGGGAGGTCAGGATGACCGCAGAAATCTCAATCTGCCGAGTGGCCGTGGCGGGGGGCGATGCCCCGTACTGACGCTGGGACAGGCAGGGGCAGCGTGACCGAGCAGGCGCCGATCTCCGTGTACCTGGTCGATGACGTGCCAGAGCTGCGGGAGTTGGTGAAGTACGGCATGGAGGACGACCCGACCTTCGAGGTGGTGGGGGAGGCCGGGGACGGCCGCAGCGCGCTCGCGGGAATCGCCGAGACGCGCCCCGCGGCCGTGCTGCTCGATCTCTCGATGCCGGATATGAACGGCCTGGAGGCGATCCTCGAGATCCGGAAGAGCGACCCTGACATCGCCATCATCGTGCTCTCCGGGTTCACCGCTGACCGGATGGCGTCACCAACTCTCGAGCGCGGCGCGGACCGCTACATCGAGAAGGGCACGCCGATGGCGGAGCTGCTCGACGCGACGCGGACCGCGGTCGCCGACCGCCGCGGGGATTAGAAAGCCCGCCTGTGGCGGGCTGAGCAGCGGGGCACCCAGGACTCGAACCTGGAATCGCCGGTTTTGGAGACCGGTGCCTTAGCCAGTTTGGCCAGTGCCCCAGGCAATCGAATCCTAGCCCTGGGTGGTTGGTGGCTTCTTCTTCCGCTTCGGCCGCAACGCGCTCTTCGGCAGCGGCAGCGGGTCGGGGCCGATCTGGACCCGGCAGGTCTCCCCGGCGCAGGTGGTGAGCGGGGTGAGATGGGCGAAGAGCCACTTGCGAACCAGGCGGTAGCGCGGGTTCGTGGCAAGCGAGTCGAGCTGCGCCGGGTCGCGCTTCATGTCGTAGAGCTCGGTTTGCCCGTTGGCGTAGACCGTGTACTCGTAGCGGTCGGTTCGAATCGAGCGATACGCCGGAGCGGCGTCGGTAGCGGCCGCGGATTTGATCGCGTCCGGCTCCTGCTCGAGGTTTCTGACCCCGCGCCGGCCGGCGACGTGCACCTTCGCCACCCTCGCCCTGGCGGCGCTGCTGTGCGCTGACTCGGCGCCCGTTCCGCCGGGTCCGGTGTCGCCCTCGAGTAGCACGGGTCGCGTCGATCGCAGAGCCGGATTCTCCGCATACGGAAGGAGGGAGCGGCCGTCCGCGGTCGGGTTCTCGGAGCCCGACGCGATCTGGTCGATGGTCTGCGCGATGTCGCCGTTCCAGACCAGCTCGTTGCTGACCCCGCCGTGCGGGATCCCCGGGCCGCGGATGATCAGCGGCACCCGCGCCGCCGGGTCATAGGGGAGGTACTTCCCGCTCCCGATCCGGTGCTCTCCCCGGAAGAACCCGTTGTCCGAGGCGAAGATGACGTAGGTGTCATCGAGAATCCCCTTGCTCTGCAGGGTGCGCATCAGGTTGCCAACCGCCTGATCGACCGAGAGCAGCTGCTCCTGCTGCCGGCGCCGCTCGTTGTCGATCACCTTGATCTGCTTCTTGCTCAGGGGCTTCCTGATCTGGCGGCGCAGCCACTTCGGTTTGTCGCGGATGTCCTTCTCGTTGAATCCCGGCAGTCGTGGCAGGGGGGTGCCCGAGAGGCGGAAGAGGTCCCGCGGCGCCGGGTCGAACGGGCCGTGCGGCGAGTTGAACCAGAGGTTCAGCCAGAAGGGCTCGTGCGAGACCGCGCTGTCCCGGACGAAGTCGACGGCGCGGTCGCCGAACACGTCGGTCTGGTAGTCGGCCGGCTGGTCGCCATAGAACGTGATCCGAGGTGGACGGCCCGACGAGGTCTTCTCGATCAGGTTGTAGTCGAAGTAGAGCGCGTCCTCAGAGACCTTGCCGTACCACTCGTTCCAGCCCTGGGGTACGGGAAGGATGCCGTTCACGACGGAGTAGCCGTTCATGTACTTGCCGATGTGGACGTTGTAGTAGCCGTCGTCGTGCAGCCACACCGGCAGGTCGTTCGACTCGTGCGAGCGGAACTTGAACCAGCTCCCGCTCGGCGGGAGGTTGCCGTGCACGCCGTGGTTGTGCATGTACTGGCCGCTCAGCATCGTGGCGCGGGAGGGGCAGCAGAGGGGGAAGGAGACGTACGCCTCGTTGAAGATGGTGCCCTCGCCGGCGATCAGCGACTCGACGTTCGGCATCCTGGCGAGCTCGCTCGACGACATGTCGTCGGTGAGGATGAAGACGACGTTCGCGCCGGTCGTGGCGCCGCTCGCGTCACCGGCCGCGAGGACCGCTCCGCCGAGGGCGAGCAGCGCCACCCCTGAAACGAGCAGGGCACGGGCGCGCATCAGTCTTGGCCGTGGAAGCAGCTGCATGCCTGGGCAATCGAGATTGAGCGGGCGAGCCTGCCCCGTAGAACCGTCCCGCGGCCGACGAGTTTCGCAAGTCTGGCGGCGGCAGGCTACGGCTGTCCGTCCGATACCTCTACGAACATATGTTCCCATGGGCGATGGCAAGAGAAGATGCTCGAAATGTGGCGACGTCAAGCTGCCGGAGGATTTCGCCTGGCACAGGAAGGCCCTAGGACAGCGGCAGCCGTACTGCAGGACCTGCCAGTCCAAGTACGGAAAGGCGCACTACGCCGCTAACAGGCGGCACTACATCGAGCAAGAAGCCAAGCGGAAGCGGGCTAGAGCCGAGAAACGGATGCGGTTCTTGCTCGAGTACTTCAATGCGAGACCATGCGCTGACTGCGGCGAAGATGATCCGTTAGTCCTCGAGTTCGATCACCTGGCAGATAAACGCTTCGATATCGGCGCCGGGCTGCCCGATCGCAACTGGGAGGCGCTCCTCGAGGAAATGGAGAAATGCGACGTTGTTTGTGCGAACTGCCATCGCCGGAGGACGGCCCGGCGCCTAGGTTCGGTCCGGGCGCTTCTTGTGGAAGAGCTGCAATCTCGGAATGGCAGCTGCTGAGGACTCAGTTCGGCCGAACCTATAATCGGCGCCAATGCGGGCGTGGTGTAGTTGGTAACACTGGAGCCTTCCAAGCTCCCATCGCGGGTTCGATCCCCGTCGCCCGCTTCGGCGTAGCATGAGCTGAGAAACCCCCTCGGGGCGTGGCGCAGTCTGGTAGCGCATTCGGCTGGGGGCCGAAAGGTCGCTGGTTCAAATCCAGTCGCCCCGATTACTTCTTCCGCTCCGACGAGAACGCGCGTCCCCAGCGTCCCCGTCGTCCCCGCGGCAAATCAGTCGGCTGTCCAGAGTGCTGCTTTGCATGGAAGCGGCGGTTTGACCGGCCCCCTCCGTTTTGCGTGGAGTTTTCTGAAGCAGACCAACTGACATGTCCCATGACCGTGCCGCCCAGGCGCATCTAAGTGAGCACAATCAGCCAGTTCGAGGACGTGCGGAATCCTGGACCACCGTCACAGGCAGGCGAATACCTTTGAAGACTTCGTCTGGCGGTGAGATTTTTGAGGCGTTGAGCTCTGCGGCTGGCGGTGGGATCGTGATTACCTCGTCGGCCTGAAACGTCCGAAGCGTGTCCTCAACGGCGAGCCGAGGGTCGGCATCACCAATGGCCCCCGTCACCGTCCCTGGGAGGTCGTTCAGGGCGGCCACAAGGGTTTCCACGTCACGCTCGCTAGCTCGAATCTCCTCATCGAGGTCGCCCGTAAACCGTTGGGAGCGTTTCGTGAGGACCGGGAGCAAGATATGGG
>JBKPND010000089.1:0-32249 GCA_046732465.1 Actinomycetota bacterium | reverse complement strand
GGCTAGACCAGGAACGCGACCCCGAGCGCCAGCGACCAGTGGGGACGGCAATCAGGGCGAGCCCGGTGACGGTCTCGCTCAACGTCGCACCAGCCAGCCGGCCAGAAGGCCGACAACCAGACCGCCCTCGGGCGCAAGGGGCAGATCGGTAGCCACGGCAACCAGGACCCCGATCACGAGGCCAACTCCCCCACCGACGGCAATCGCGGCGCCGGTGCTCATCGCGGCCACCCTATACGGCACTCGGGCCGAAGGTCGCTGCGTAACATCCGCGCCCGTGCCGAGCCCCGAGAGGATCAAGGAGGTCAACGAGCGCTACCACGACGTGGCGGCGGCCTCGTATGACTCCAAGTGGGGAATCGACTTCGGGGAGGTCGGCCAGGACCAGGTGACCGGCAAGCTGCGCAAGGCGCTCGGGAGCTGGCCGGATCGGCCGTTCGGCGATGCGCTCGAGATCGGCGCGGGAACCGGCTACTTCTCGCTCAACCTGATGCAGGCCGGCCTGATCGAGCGGGCGACGGCGACCGACATCTCTCCTGGGATGCTGGCGACGCTGGAGGAGAACGCGGGGCGGCTGGGCCTCGAGATCCAGACCGCCGCGGCCGAGGCCGAGACGCTGCCGTTTCCCGACGGGAGCTTCGACCTCGTCTTCGGGCACGCCGTCCTCCACCACATCCCGGACCTCGAGCGGGCCTTCTCCGAGTTCGCGCGGGTGCTGCGGCCGGGCGGGACGCTCGCGTTCTGCGGCGAGCCGTCGCGATATGGCGACTTCCTGGCCGCGCTCCCGAAGCGGACGGCCCTACTCGCTGCGCCGCTCTGGAGGCGGGCGATGCGGGCCTCGCCGCGGCACGACCACCCCGATGTTGAGGCGAACGGGCACTCACTGGAGGGAGAGGTGGATGTCCACGCGTTCTCCCCGGGCGACCTGCAGAGGTTCTGTGCCGCGGCGGGCCTGGGCGAGACCAGGGTCAGGGGCGAGGAGCTGCTCGCCTCCATCCACGGCTGGACCGTGCGGACGCTCGAGGCGAGTGCCGAGCCCGATCAGGTGCCTTGGGCGTGGCGGCGCTTCGCCTTCCGCAGCTATCTGGCGCTGCAGCGGCTGGACAATCAGGTACTCGAACCGCACCTGCCGCCGCAGCTCTTCTACAACCTGCTGGTCGCCGCCCGTAAGCCCGAGAACGTCTAGCCGAAGCCGCCGGGCTCCCGAGAACGCTCAGCCGCGGCCGCCCGGCTCCTCGTCGACCAGCCGGTCAGCCCAGGGAATCGCCTCGAGTCGCCCGTCTGGGATCGGCTCACCGCTGACCACCGACTTGCCGTAGGTGCCGTGGTCGAGCCGCGCCTCGGCGCGCGCGATCTCCTCGAGGGTGCGCTGCAGCTGCTCGCGTATCGCCTCGTCCTTGCCGGCCTGGTCGAGGTCGTCCGCCTGATCGCCGGTGTCCTCGGGCTGCTCCTCGGCCTCCTGAGGCCCGACTCCGGCGAGCTCGCGCTCGACCCGGGCCCGCTCCTCGGCCAGCCGCGCTCTTGCTCGTTCCGCGTCCAAGGGGGCTGATGCTACTTGCGAAGCAGCTGATGAAGGGCGCCGGCCACGCTCGTGGGATCGTCCTCGAGCCGGCGCCAGGTGAAGCGGACGACCTCGTAGCCGAGGAGCTTCAGGTGCATGTCGCGTTCCCGGTCGGCCTCGAACGCCGAACGAGTCCCGTGCGAGCCCCAGCCGTCCACCTCCACGACGAGCCGGGCGGCGGCCCACAGAAAATCAACGGTGAAGGGGCCGACGCGCACGTTCACCTCGGGCTTTGGCAGGCGGTGGCGACGCGCCAGGGCGAGGAACCGCGATTCGAGCTCGCTCCGCGCCCTCTCTGGCTCCAATGACTGCTCGATCGGCAGCTTGAGGAACTCCGCTTCCCGTAGTGCGGCCGCGAACTGGGGCCTCGGCAGCGTGCGCCGTAGGTCAGCGAGCGTTCGGGACGGCGTCGTCACCGGAATGTTCAGGCGAAGGGTGACTTGGGATGGCGCGAGGGTGCGAGAGCGGTGGATGACGATTCCGAGGCGCCGGCGGCCCGCTTCAGTCGGAACCGTGACATGTAGATCAACGTCAACTGCGGCTGGGGAAGGAGGGCGGCGAGCCCGAAGCATTCCCCAGAGCTCTCCTGCGCTGGAATGACTCAGCACCGCCCCTTCCCCACACGCTAGGACCGCCGCCATCCACCTGCCTGCCTTGCTCACTCCGCGGTGCCCGACAGCGAAAACCTCACGGTGAAGGCGATGAAGGCGCCCGGCCTTGACTCTCCGAAGGCGCCCCCGCTCGCGAATCCCGGCGGCATCGAGCTGGGCAAGCGAAACCACACCGTGCTGACGCGCGGCTACCCGCGCGATAGCGGCATCCGCATCGGTATTGGCGATTGACCCACCCACGTCGGTGGGTAAGTCGCCAACGCCTGAAATCTCGCCCCTTCATTGCCGGTGTTCGCTGTCCGCGATCGCTCCGGCCCGCGCGCGCTACCCGAACGTGAAGGCGTAACCGGTAACGCCTGGCTCGAACCGCAGCGAGAGCCGATGGCGGGCCACCGCCGGCAGGTCGACCAGGCGGTAGAGGCGCTGGGCCTCGATCGTCGCCTGCCCGTGGCGCACGTCGGCTCCGGCGAGGGACGCCGGGATCGGCCGGCCGTCGAGGAGCACCTGGACGTGGCGGGCCCGGTCGGTGGACCCGAGCACCAGGAAGACGCGACGGGCGTTGAACTCGAGGTCGATCTGTGCCCCGGCGCCGGAGGTCGCGTCCTCTTCGGTGACGCCCCAGTTCCCGGCGTAGGCGAACTGGTTCGTGTCCAGCTCGGCGGGCGGCGCGCCGAAGTCCTGGTTGCCGGGGTGGATCGTCCCGTTCGCCCAGCCGCGCGCCCGGGCGGCGCCCAGGTAGGTCTCCGGCGTGGTCGTGTCGGTCGAGGGCGCCTGCGCCGTGGCGCGAGCCCCGGGGCCGAGGTCTTGATGTCCCGCTTCCTGCAACAGGGTGCGGATGGCTCGCTCGGTCTCGTCGTAGTTCCCCTCGCCGAAGTGGGCCTCCCGGACGTTCCCCTGCGCGTCGACGAGGTATTCGGAGGGCCAGTACTGGTTGCCCCAGGCGTCCCAGGTGCCCAGGTCGTTGTCCTGCACGACGGGGTACGTGAGGTGGTTCTGGCGGATCGCGGCCTGGACGTTGTCGGCGTCCTTCTCGAAGGGGAACTCGGGCGAATGGACGCCGACCACCGTGAAGCCGTCGCGGCCGTAACGCTGCTGCCAGGCCTCCAGGTAGGGCAGGGTGCGGATGCAGTTGATGCAGGTGTAGGTCCAGAAGTCGATCAGGACGACCTTGCCGCGCAGATCGCTCATCGAGAGGGAGTCGCCGCCGGGCGTGTTGAACCACCCCTGCGTGTCGGTGAAGTCCGGGGCCTGGCCGTAGGTGGAAAGGCTGACCGGCTGATCGAGCTCCGCCCGATCGACGATCGGCTTCCCCGATTGCCGCACCTTGGCCAGGTCCGCTGCGACAACGTGGCTCTCCTCGAGGCCGCCGGTCGGGTTGACCAGGAAACCGGGCAGATCGCTCGCGATCGCCGTCTGGAAGCGGGTATCGAGGTTCGCGGTCATCGCAACCGCCACCAGCACCATCACCGCGCCGAGCGCCATCTGGACCCGTCCGCGCACCGGCGCGAGCCGCTGCGACAGCCGCCGGCCGCCGAGCAGCAGCAGGTAGAGGACGATGGCCGAGCCGACGGCATAGGAGAGTGCGACGGCCAGGCGCCCGGCGGTGAAGTCCTGGGCCGCGGAGACGACGATCACGCCGGCCAGGATCGGCCCGGCGCAGGGCGCGTAGACCAGGCCCAGGCTGGCGCCCACGATCAGCCCCGAGCCGAACCCGTCGGCACCGAATCGTGCCGGGCCGGGCGCCAGCCGGCTGGCGAACGCCTCCACTCGGTCGCCGATCGGCGGCACCAGGAGGCTGAAACCGAAGGCGAAGAGGACGACGATGGCGATGTCCCGGGCGACGCCGTTAGGCAGCCCGAGCAGGTCGATCACATAGACGAGCCCGACCGTGGCGAAGGTGAAGGAGAGGGCCAGCCCGGTGACCACGCCGAGCGGGCGACGGCGTCCGCCGGTAACCCCCGCCGAGAGCACCGCGGGCAGGATCGGCAGCACGCACGGCGACAGGGCGGTGCCCGCCCCGGCCACGAGCGCGAACAGCATCAGCAGTGCCATCTCGGTCCAGACTCGGAGATCTACCCAGCGTTACGCCGAGCCGTTAAGCACGGATTACTCCCCGCTCGACGCCCGCCGGACCCGGTGCACCGGCACCTCCCCCTGGATGCCCTTGAAGTGGCGCCTGCCAGCGAAGGAGAAGTCGAAGAGCCGCCCGTTCGTCTGCGCGATCGAGTCCTTCACCGCCTGATCGACGACGACGCTGTCCGGGCGGGCGAAGTTCGTGATTCTGGCGGCCAGGTTCACGGGCCGCCCGTAGTAGTCACCCCCACGCCCGAGCGCCAGGCCGCGCGCAACCCCCGCCCGCAGGGGCGGGATCTCTTCGGTCCCGGCCGACTCGACGAGTCCGACGACTGCATCAAGTAGTGGATCGGACTGCGGCGAAACGAACATCGCCGCGTCGCCAATCATCTTCACCAGGCGCACCGGGGGCCGCACTGCCTCGGCGGCGAGCTGGAAGAGGCGCCCGGTGAGATCGCCGATCTGCTCGATCTCGAGCGACTCGCCGAGGCGGGTGAACCCGACCAGGTCGGCGAACGCGATCGTCACCTCGTCGGCGCCCGACACCCTCCCCGCGGCGACCTCGGCCTCGCTGATGACAGCCTGGCGGATGCGCTCGCGGAGGTGAATCCCGTACGCGTGCAGGAGCGTCTCGCCGAGCAGCGGCGCCATCGTCTTCGCGGCGGCCGCGTAGCGCATCGCCAGTTCGCGCTCGTCGACGCCCGGTTGCGTGAAGACGTCTCCGACCAGATCGACATTGGCTTCGGCGAGATTCGCCATCGAGATGCCGATCAGGCGCGAGGTCTCGAGGACGCCCTCCTCCGGCAGCCCCGCGTCGAGGAACGTCCTCGCCCGCTTCGCGGCTTCCACGTCCGCGTCGCCGTAGAAGGGCTCGTCCTCCTCCGGGATCGGCGCGCCGAGCGCCTGCAGCAGCCGCTCGATGAATTCGGGATTGAGCCCTGAGGCCTCGGCGATCTCGGAGAGCGTGTAGCGATCAGTCCCCTCGTCGAAGGCCCGCTCCACCGGAAGCAGAACGAGCCGGTTTTCCTCGACCGCGCGCTTCAGCTCCTCGAGGGAGACGCCCTGGTCAGAGAGCTCCTCGAGCAGGGCCAGCCGCGCTTCGCGCGCCCTCCCCTTGAGGCCGCCGAGCAGCCCCTCTGCCTCGAAATCGATGCCGGCCACGCCCTGATCCTAAGATGGGCCGGGATGGCGGGTCTCGAGCTTCCGATCTTCGAGCTGCCGCTCGTGCTGCTCCCCGGCGAGCAGGTCCCCCTCCACATCTTCGAGGAGCGCTACAAGCGGATGGTCGGCGCCTCCCTCGAGCAGGGCGAGCCGTTCGGCATCGTGCTGCGCGACGACGAGGGCGCGCGCTCGGTCGGCTGCACGGCCCGCGTCGACGACGTCCTGGAGCGCTTCGACGACGGCCGGATGAACATCGTGGTCAGCGGAGAGGCCCCGTTCAAGGTGCTCGACCGTTTCGAGTCGACCGAGTACCCGGCCGGTGAGGTCGAGCTGATGGCTGAGGAGGACGTGCCGCCGATCGACGAGGAGGCGGCCAGCGCGGCGCGTGAGGCCTTCGCGGAGCTGGCCGAGAAGGCCACGGGCGAGCGGCCCGAGCCCGAGGAGCTCGACGGCGCCTCGGCCTACGCGATCGCCGCCCGGATCGAGCTGCCCCCAGAGACCAAGCAGCGGCTGCTGGAGACGCGTGACGAGGACGAGCGGATGACACTGCTCGCTAACGCGCTCGGCGCTGTCGGCAAGGCGCTGGAGCGTGCCGAGGAGGCCGCCGAGCGGGCCTCCGGTAACGGCAAGGTCAAGTTCCCAGGGCTGCCCGAATAGGCCCTACGCCAGCACGACCCCGCCGCCCCGGCGCGGGTCTCCCCCACCGCTGAGCTCGCCGGTCCCGGGGTCGCGCGCCACCGCCTGGGCTCCGCCGAAGAAGAGGTTCTCCCGCGTCCAGCGCACAACAGGCACGCCGCGTCGCTCCAGGTCCGCCAGGCCCGCCTCGTCCACCCCCGGCTCGGCCTGCACGGTGCCCGCCTCGAAGTGAAGGCGCCCAGCGTGGACGGCCTCGTCCGCGTCCATCCCGTCCTCCAGCACCCTGACCGTCGTCTGCACGATCGCCGAGCGGATCCGGTTGGAGCCGGCGCTGCCCAGGCCGAGGATCACCTCGCCGTCGCGCAGGGCCAGCGTCGGAGACATCATCGAGCTCACCCGGCGGCCCGGCGGGATCCGGTGGAACCCATGCGGGTTGAGGTCCTCCTCGCCCAGCATGTTGTTGACGTGCACGCCGGTCCCCGGCACCACGACGCCCGAGCCGGTGCCGTTCGAGCAGGTGACCGAGGCGCAGTTGCCATCGGCGTCCAACACCGCGAGGTGGGTGGTCGAGCCCAGCGTGTCCGCGGGACCGCCGGCCCCGCCGTGCCCGCCGACCCAATCGCCGCCCCGGATCCGCTCCGCCACCTCGTCGAGGTCGATGGCGAGGAAGCGCTCCACGTAGGCGTCGTCGTGCAGGCCCTCGTGGAAGTCGTCGGTGCGGCGCGCGTTGGCGGCCTCGGTCGCCGCGACGATCTGCTCCACCCCGCTGTGCTCGCCTAGGCGCTCGAGGACGCCCAGCGAGAAGGCGATCAGGATCCCTCCGGAGGAGGGCGGCGGGTTGGTGAGCACGTCATAGCCGCGAAAGCGGGCCTCGACCGGGCGGCGCTCGATCGGCTCGTACGCGGCCATGTCCTCCATGCCGAGCGTTCCGCCCCGCTCGCGGACCCAGTCGCAAACGCGCTGGGCGATGTCGCCGCGATAAAAGGGCTCCGCGCCCTCCGCCGCGAAGCGCTCCAGAGCATCCGACATCTCCGGATACCGGAAGGTGTCGCCCTCGACCAGCCGCTCGCCCTCGGGGGCGTAGAGAGCCGCAGCTTCGGGGGTAGAGGTGATGATCGGATGGAGGATCTCGTGGAAGTAGGCCGCCGCCGCGGTCAGCTCGACCCCCTCGCGGCCGAGCTCGATGCCGGGCGCGGCGAGCCTCGCCAGGGGCAACGAGCCGAAGCGCCGGTGGACGTGCTCGAGGCCCGCGGGGTTACCGGGCACGCCGCAGGAAGCGGCCCCGCAGTTGAAGGTCTGCGGCGTCTCGTCGAAGTAGACCGGGATCGGGACCAGCTCCGCTGAGCGCTCGGCTCCGTCCGCCCCGCCCGCCGCGACGAAGAAGTCGGTCAGGCTGTCCTCCCCGTCCTCGTGGACCATCATGAACCCGCCCGCCCCGAATCCGGTCAGCTGGCTCTCGCAGACGAATGAGGTGAGCACCGCGCAGATCGCGGCGTCGACTGCGTTGCCCCCCTCGCGCAGCACCTGCGCGCCGGCCTCAGCCGTCAGCGGATGCCCCGCGGCGACCACTCCCCGAGCGCTTGGCATGGGCGCAGCGTAAGCGCCTCATCCCCCAGAACGAGACCGGCCGGCTTTCGCCGGCCGGTCGTCCCCAACTTTCGGTGCTAGCGGGTCGAGATCAGAGCACCTGTGGGCACCAATCCTCCAGGGGAGCGGGTGGACCGCCCTCCTCCGGATCGGATGTGAACGCATCATCAAACTGCGCATGGAGGACCTGCGTGTGGCTCACCCCGTCAGCGAACACCGTCGTCGCGGTGATGTCGGTGGGTCCGGCATCGTGCTCGGGGTCGGGGTAGTAACAAATCCCGAACGTGTACGGGCTGATATTCGGGTTCGGGTTGAGCTCGGTGATCCTCTCCCGGCTACTGCTCGTCTCAAAGGTCGTGCCGGGGATCCCGGTCTCGTAGCTAACGAGGACCTCGCTCCAGCCATCGTGTTGCCCATTCGACCAGGCGTGAGCATCGATCTCCGCATCGGTGGACCAGGTGACGTCGAGCCGGACGATCGGTCCTCTCGGCACCAGCGCAGGCGGGGCCGCGTGCTTCTTCTTCTTGCACTTCTTCTTCTTGGCCGATGAGGCCGAGTGATGCTTCTTCTTCTTGCACTTCTTCTTCTTCGCGGTCGTGGCTCCGACTTTGTGCCAGCTGGACGCGTTGGCGTGTCCCGCGCTGACGGTGACCAACGCGAGCGTCAGCCCGAGCAACGCCACCAGGCCGAGCCGGCCGAATCGACGAGCCGGAAGGGCGTGAATCCCCATCTGCAGTTCCTCCTTGACGAGATTCGAGGGCCCCCCTAAGGCCCTCGCGAACCGATCCAGTCTCCCATCCCAGGGGCCCTGAGCATCGGTAGATAGCCGCACATTCGATAGGGAGCGAAAACGAAACGACCGGCTTTCGCCGGCCGGTTCACGTGCCTCCGTCTCCCTAAGCCCTGCCCAGACGCTTCCTTACGATTTTCAAAGCTTCCCTGCCTTTGAGCAGGAAGATCAGTCTGCCCGCCCAGGCAGCGCGAGGCATCGGCGACATCCCGCACAAACAATCAGGGATTTGCCGAAGTTCAGTCCTTGGGATCGAACTCGGGCACGTCCAGTACCCGATTCTCGATCGAGCGCGGCTCGGTGGGACGGCGGTCCAGTCCGCCGCGCCGGTCGCCGTCTCCGTAGAGCTCGTCGGCGCTGCCGTAGCGGACGTTCGGCATCGCGCGCCAGTCCGCCAGCGGATCCGTATTGCGCTCGCGCCGCTGCACCGCGTCCCGGTCGAGGCTTCGCGGTTCGCGCGGCTCTGAGCGCCGATCGCGCCGGTGACGGCCTGCGAAGGCCGAGTCGAAGCGGGTGGCGATCACCGTGATCCAGACCTCCTCGCTCATCTCCTCGTCCACGCTGGCGCCGAAGATGATCTCCGCCTCGGGGTGCGCTGCCTGCCTGACCACCTCGGCTGCCTCGCTCGCCTCGATCAGCGAGAGATCGGGACCGCCGGTGATCGAAAGGAGCATCGAGCGGGCGCCCTCCACAGAGGTCTCGAGGAGCGGCGAGGCGACGGCCTTCTCGGCCGCGAGGGTCGCCCGGTGCTCGCCGACCCCCATGCCGATGCCGAGGATCGCGTCGCCGGCGTCGAGCATGGTGGTGCGCACGTCCGCGAAGTCGAGATTGATCAGGCCGGGAAGCATGACCAGGTCGGAGATGCCCTGGACCGCCTGGCGTAGGACGTCGTCGGCGACCCGGAAGGCGTCGGTGATCGTGGTGCGGCGCTCGAGGATGGTGAGCAGCCGCTCGTTCGGCACGACGATCATCGTGTCGACCTCCGTGCCCAGCGCGGCGATGCCCGCCTCGGCCTGCGCCATCCGGCGCGCGCCCTCGAAGGTGAATGGCTTGGTGACCGCGGCGACGGTCAGGGCACCGATGTCCCGGGCGAGCTTGGCGACCACGGGCGCCGCGCCGGTGCCGGTCCCGCCACCGGCGCCGGAGGCCAGGAAGACCATGTCGGAGCCCTTGAGCAGCTCCTTGATCTTGTCCTGCTCGTCGAAGGCGGCCTTGTAGCCGACCCTCGGGTCGGAGCCGGCACCGAGGCCGCGGGTCATCTCGCCGCCGATGTGCAGGGTCAGGTCCGCGTGGGAGGTCTGCAGAGACTGAAGGTCGGTGTTGATCGCGACGAACTCGACGCCCGGAAGGTTCGCCTCCACCATCCGGTTGACGGCGTTCACGCCCGCGCCGCCGACGCCGACCACGCGCAGGACGGCCTGGTGGGTGCGCGGCACGACCGGCTGGCGGGTCACCGGCTGATCGGTCGAAGGCTCGTCTCGGCCGTAGCGGGGCCGCACCTCGAGGCCGGGACCGCCCATCAGGCGCTCGAGACCCTCATGGTGGATCTCGATCTCGGGCTCCTCGACCGCGCCCTCGGCAACCGGCTCGGGCGGAGTCGGCTCCGGCACGGGCTCGGGCGTGGGCAGCGGGTCCGGCACCGGGTCCGGAGTGGGCTCGGGGACCGGCTCCGGCGTGGGCTCCGGGACGGGCTCGGGCCGAGGGGTCTCCTGGACCGGCTCCTCGACGGCGACGCCGCCGTTCGCCTTGGCGGTCACCTTGATCTCCTCCGGCGTGACCGACTCCTCGGTCGAGCGGAAGAGGTCGGCGAGGGGGCCCTCGCGCATGCTGGCGCGCTTCTTATTCCGAGCCATGGGTGAGAACCTCCTTGGCGAGCTCGCGATAGGCGCCCGCGGCCTTGCCGTTCGGGTCGTACTTGATGACGGAGCTGCCGCGAACGGGGGCCTCGGCGAACTTGATCGCCTTGCGGATCCGCGACTTGAAGACCAGGTCGCCGAAGTTCTCCTCGAGGATCTCCACCGCCTCCTTGGCGTGGACGGTCCGCGAGTCGAGCATCGTCGGCAGGATGCCCTCGATCTCGACGCCGGGGTTGAGGTTCTCCCTGATCATCTGAAGCGTGTTCTGGAGCTGCACCAGGCCGCGCATCGAGAGGTACTCGCACTGCACCGGGACGATCACCTTGTCGGCCGCGGTGAGCGCGTTCACGGTCAGCAGCCCGAGGCTCGGCGGGGTGTCGATGCAGACGAAGTCGTAGTCGTCCTTGACCGCGTCGAGCGCCTTCTGCAGGGAGCGCTCACGGCCGATCTGGGTGCTCATCGCGATCTCGGCGCCGGCCAGGTCGATCGAGGCGACGGCGACGTCGATCTCGCGCTCGACGATCACCTCGCGGATCGGGATCCGGTGGACGAGGACGTCGAACATGCTGCGGTCGACTTTGTCGGGGTCGATCCCCTGCGACATGGTCAGGTTGCCCTGCGGGTCCATGTCGACGGCGAGCACGCGATGTCCTGACTCCTTGAAGGCGACCGCCAGGTTGAGCGCGGTGGTGGTCTTGGCCACGCCGCCCTTCTGGTTGGCGAAGGCGATCACCTTGGCGGGGCCGTCGTTCTTGGGCCTTTCGGGGTTGCCCTTGGCCTCGTCCTTCGGCTGCTTTGCGCCCTCGTCCTTCACGTCCTCCCCCTTGTCCTGCGTGGGCTCGTCCGTGCCCGGGACGGGCTCGTCCTGACGCTCGGGCTTGGGGGCCACGAGGTCCTCGGGGCGCATGCGACCGCTCTCAGCCGCCTCTTCGACGGCGTCCTTGTTTTTGAAGATTCCCATTGCTTTGCGGCTATTTCGCAGGTAACGCCCGGTTTCCTTCCCGTGGTTGGAAGAATCCGCGCTCGTGCCTGAATTGCTCGACAAGCGCCTGGTCTTCGTGACCGGGAAGGGCGGCGTCGGCAAGTCGACGATCTCGATCGCGCTCGGCCTCGCGGCGGCGGCGCGGGGCAAGCGCACGATCGTCTGCGAGATCGGCGGCCAGGAGACGGCCTCGCGGGTGTTCAGGCGCGCCGAGATCGGCTTTCACGAGGTCGAGGTCTCGGATCACCTCTGGGCGATCTCGATCGACCCCGACCAGTCCCTGCGCGAGTACCTGCTGCTCCAGCTCAAGGTCAGGGCGATGCGGGACCTGCTGGTTCGCTCCAGAGTCTTCAACTACCTGACCGCGGCGACCCCTGGCCTCAAGGAGCTGGTCACGATCGGCAAGATCTGGGAGCTCGCCCAGCCGAACCGCAAGGTGAAAAAGGCCCGGGAGTACGACCTGGTGATCGTCGACGCCCCGGCCACCGGCCACGGGATCGGCTTCCTGCAGACGCCGCGGACCTTCGCCAACATCGCCCGGGTCGGACCGGTACACGCCCAGGCCCACGCTCTCGACAGCTTCATCACCAATCACGACACGACCGGCGTGGCGATCGTCTCGCTGCCGGAAGAGATGCCGGTGAACGAGACGGCCTCGCTCGAGGCGTCACTCACCGACGAGATCGGGATGGCGGTCGACCGCGTCTACATGAACGCGCTCTACCCCGAGCGCTTCTCGGGCGGTGACGCGGGCGAGCTCGAGGAGGCGCTCGAGCGCGCCGACGGGCCCGCGAAGGCGGCCGTCCGCGCCGCTCTCTCCGAACACCGCCGTTGCCGCTCGCAGCGCGAGCAGCTCCAGCGCCTCAAGCAGGCGGTCGCCTCCCCGGTCAAGACCCTGCCCTTCATCTTCAAGCCGCAGCTCGACGTCCCGTCTTTGGAGCGGATCTCGGGAGCGCTGGTCTGATGGCGACGGTCACCGACATCGTCGACGGGCACGGGATCTGCATCTGCGCCGGCTCCGGCGGAGTGGGCAAGACCACCACCTCGGCGGCGCTCGCCGCCGGGCTCGCGGCGCGCGGCCAAAAGGTCGCGGTGCTCACCATCGACCCCGCCAAGCGGCTGGCGGACTCGCTCGGAATCCGCGAGCTGGGCAACGAACCCCAGCGCGTCGACCCCCAGGTGTTCGAGCAGGTGGGGAGCGAGATGCGAGGAGAGCTCTGGGCGATGCAGCTGGACGCCAAGGCGACCTTCGACGAGCTGGTCCGCAAGCACGCGCCGGACGCCGAGACTCGCGATCGGATCCTCGAGAACCGCATCTACCGCCAGCTCTCCAACGCCCTGGCCGGGTCCCAGGAGTACATGGCGATGGAGAAGCTCTTCGAGATCCACCAGGAGGGCCGCTACGACTTCCTCGTCCTCGACACCCCTCCCTCCCGCAACGCCCTCGACTTCCTCGACGCGCCAAAGCGGCTCACCCAGTTCATCGAGGGGCGCGGCATGCAGATGTTCATGAAGCCGACCGGAGTGGCCGCCAAGGTCGTCGGGCGCGGCAGCTCGATGGCCTTCAGCGTGCTGAAGCGCGTCACCGGCCTCGACCTGCTCTCCGACCTCTCGGAGTTCTTCCAAGCCTTCAGCGGCATGGTCGACGGCTTCCGGGAGCGCGCCAAGCGCGTCTCGGAGCTGCTCTCCAATCCGGCGACCACCTTCGTCGTCGTCTGCGGCCCGCAGGGAGAGCCGATCGACGAGGCCGTCTACTTCCACCGCAAGCTGGTCGAGGCCCAGCTGCCGGTCGGCGGGGTGATCGTCAACAAGGTCCATTACGAGACCGAGGCGGACCTGACCAGCGGCGAGGTGCAGGCCGACCTCAGCGAGCTGCTCGAGGACGACCTGGCCGAGCGGGTCGCCCGGAACTTCGCGGACTACCAGGCGCTCGCCGAACGGGATGCCCGCAACGTCGAGCACCTCCAGCGGGAGCTCCAGCCGAAGGCCGTGATCCGCATCCCCTACCTCGACGAGGATGTGCACGACCTCGAGGCGCTGCTCAAGATCGACCGCTACCTGTTCGCCTCAGAGGAGCAGCGCGAGGAGCTGGCTGCTAGCGGCGCCGCTTAGGCGCCGCGGAAACCGGATTCGGGCGCGGCTTAACTGGACTTCTTGCGCTCGTAGTGGAGCTCGCCGACTTCCCAGTCGGTCGCGTCCGGTACCGGGAAGAGGTAGCGGACCCGGTCCGTGGAGGGCTGGCGCTCCTCGTCGTGCTTCTGCTTGCGCCTCGGACTGGCGAACGCCGGCCACTCCGGCTCTCCGTCGCCGGCCGCGAACCAATCCGCTCGGCCCCCGAAGTCGGGTGGCGGAGTCGAAGCGCGATGGTCGCTCTCGGATGCCATTAGGTCGGGTAGTTCGACCTGATCGACGACGATCCTCGTCGTTGGTTGCGGATCGTCCCCGCCCCCGCGGACGGACAAATCGCCGATTTCGTTCGTCTCCGACGCAGTTTCGGCTTCTGTGGTCTCCTCGTGGCCGGAGCGGTGCACGTCGATCTCCGCCTCACCAAGGTTCGCGTCCGAAATGGCGGAGAGATCGAGCGTGTCACCGGGTGTCGGATCGGGTAGCCGCCACTCGGCCGTCTCCTGGACGCCGGGGGAATCGACGTGGATGGCCGAGAGGCCCTCGGAGAGCAGGATCTCGTCGGCCGCGACCCGCAGGTCGCCGCCCAGTTCGCCCATCGTCATGCGCTTGAGCAGGCGCCGCAGGAGCTCCTCGACCTCCGCGATCACATCCAGCGGGGAGGCCCCGGCGACCGGCTTGTAGCGGCCGCCGCTCATCAGCTTGCGCTCGATCGCCAGGGCGCGCTCCACCGTGACCCGGCCCTGCTCGCGCTCGTAGGGCTCGCAGGCCAGGGCCGCGACGCGGGCCGAGAGCGAGGTGTTCGCGGGACCGCCGCCCTCGAGCAGGCCGCGCAGGGCGAGCAGGTAGTCGCTGAGCGCCTCGATCAACGAGGATCGTTCGGCGCCGAGCTCGAAACGCGAGGCGGCCCAGTCGAGCGAGGGGATGCGCGTCTGGCGCTCGGCGAGCATGCGGGAGAAGCTCTCGAGCTCCGGGGCCTCGTTGCCGGTCAATCGGTAGCCACCCTGCCGCGGACGGCTTGCGCCGGTGCCGAAGCGCTCCCAGCCGCCGGAGCGCTTCGCCCAGCCGTGCGCGTGCAGGCCTACGGCGCCGGGTCTGAAGAGTCTCATCGTGCGCAGGGCGCGACGAAGGTCGTCGGCGACGGCGGCTGCCGGCGCCACTGTCGCTAGGCCGCAGCTCAGCTGCGCCAGGAAACCGGGCTTCCCGCGCCCGCCGGCTCGGCTCGCATCGATTGCGTCGACCGGCGCGTCCTCGATCTCGTCGGCGCGCACGATCCGTACCCCATCAAGCTCGATCTCGTCAACAGGCATGTGGAAGCCAACCAGGGGCACGATCACCTCGCCCGCCGGGGTCGCCTCATCGGAGTCGCGCGAGATCATCGAGACGACCGCGTCGATGGCGCCGCGCAGGCGGTCACCGGCCACATCGAACTCTGACTTCCCATCCCAGAGCCCGATCAGGAAGCCGATCGCCGCCTCCTCGCCGGCGATCTCGCGCACCTCGAGGAAGGCCTCAAGGCGCCGCACCTCCGCCAAGTGGTTCTCGATGAACTGCCCTGTGAGCGGCGCGTAGGAGAACATCGGCAGCGGCCCGTCGTCGGAGGGCTCCAGGTCGAAGGGCATCTCCGCCCCACTCGCCAGCAGCTCCTCGAAGAGGTCGGCGGCCTCGACGGCGAGGCGGCGCAGCGCCTCCTCGAGGCGCTCGGTGGTGCTCTCAAGCGTTGTCACGCACTCCGGATTTCCCGTGACGTCGGGCGTTCCTGCGGCTGAATGGGGACTTGCAGCGGAACACCGGTACCGGCGTCACTGAGTGCCCAAATCGGCAATGAAGAGGGGACCGCAGCCGGCGCGCGCTTCCCCGGGCGAGTTTCGAAGGATGCGCGCGCTATAGGCCCTTCAATCCTGCAAAACCCTCTGGCTGCCATCGGGATCGTGGTCGCTTTCCCGGGTGAGAGCCGGGAAAGTGCTCAGGATCGTCTCCAGGGCGACGATTTCGAGCACTTGACCCCCGAATACGGGGGCGAATCGCACGAAATCGACGGAACGGTCGGCCCCTCTCCCCTTCATTGCCGGTTTCCGTCAGCGAGACTGCTGGAAGCCCTAGATCGCGGCAGCGGCCGGCTCGCGCTCCTCGAGGGGGAGCCAGCGGCGGCCATAGGAGCGCATGTCCTCGATCAGCGGGACGAGGGCACGGCCCTTGTCGGTGAGCTGATAGGTCACGCGCGGCGGGACCTCAGGGAATGTCCGGCGCTCGACGATCCCCTCCTCCTCGAGCGCCCTGAGGCGCAGCGAGAGGGTCCGGGGGCTGATGCCCTCCAGGGAGCGCTCGAGCTCACAGAAGCGGAGCGAGTCATCCGCGAGGTCGCGGATGATCAGGAGGGTCCACTTCCCAGAGATGACCTCAGCGGTACGGCAGACGGGACATTCACGGTCCATCGCCCGGCCAGGATAGCGCCATAGCTTTACTTTGTGAAGCGCTGGGCGCGGCTCAGAAGTTGGGCGGCTTGGAGCCCGTCACACGCCGCACTCGCAGCACCTGGACGTGGTAGGTCTTGCCGTCCGGGCCGTAGATCAGGTCTGCGCCCTTGCCCGCGTTCAGGCCGAGCAGCTGGCAGGCGTCCACGCTCGGGAAGCAGGTTCCCTCGCCGCCGATGCTGCTCACGTCCTTGGAGACGAGGAAGACGGCCTGGGTGCCGCTCACGGTGCCCATGTAGGTGAGGACCGGCTTGTCCGGGCTGGGCAGGAACTGGAAGGGCTTGACGTTGTTCATCGTGGTCAGCTGGGTGCCAGCCTCGCCGACCTGCACATCCGACTCCCACCAGAAGTAGGTGATGTGGTGCGTGACCTTCCCGGGCTTGGTGCTGCCGCCACCGCCGGTACTGCCCCCGCCGACGCCGGTGCTGCCGCTGTCCGACGAGCCGTTCAGGATCTGCGCGAGGTCATCGACACTCGACGTAGAGGACGTCGAGGACGAGGCGGGAGGTGTCACGTACTGCTGCGTGAACGGGTCCTTCGAGCCGAGATGGCTGAGCCGCTTCTTGTAGTTGCGGATGCCGGGGTGGTACGCGACGACAGCGTTCTCCGTCTCAGGCGAGCTCTGGGAAGAGGCCGTCCCGAACCCGAACGGCACCGCGGACCCATCTGAGCCCCCCCTGGCGATCAGGATCGGTACCGCGACGAGTGCGATAAGCAGCCCGACGGCCGGCAGCAGCAGGTTCCGCTGCCGCAGGTCGTAGACGACGTCACCGGCGAACTTCTGCACCTTCCAGAGCTTCACTTGGGCACCACCGCGCTCGCGGTCTGCACCTCGGTCTCACCGGGGCTCGGGCTCACCGGAGACGGCCCGGAGGAGGATGCCCCGGCGGTCAGCCCCTGCTGACCGCTCGAATAGGCAGTGACCACGAAGGTGGCATTGAGCTGCGGCGACGCGCCAAGACCCGTGACCTGCAGCCCGAAACCATCGACGGTGAGCAGGCGACCGTCGGGCGAGAGCTGGGCGCCGCCGGAGACCGGCTTTACCAGCCCGTCGATCTTTCCAATGAAGTTGGCGATGTCGAAATAGCCACCGCGCATGGTGAGGGCGTACGGGAAGGTGGGAAGGCCCGCAGGTCCGACCGTCGAGCCGATCGGGAGCGCCGCGGCGGTCGCCTCCGTCGCCGGCGCGGGGGTTGCGGTCGCAGTGGTGGAGGTCGGGGTGGCCGAATTCGCCGTGCTCGCGGTTGACGCCGCCTCCGTGGCGGCCCCGGTGGGCGAGGTCGGCGAGCTCGGTGCGGCGGGGGTGGTCGTGCCGCTGCCTCCCTCGCTACCTCCCGCGTTCAGCGCAATCGCCTGGAAGTCCATCCTCGACTGGTCGCTGAGTGAATTAAGCTGCACCAGGAGGGACGCCGTATCCGACTCGGCCGGGACCGCCTTGCCGAGGACGACCATGCGGCCGTAGTACTTGGGGAAGTCCTTCCGAGCCTGCTCGCCGTAACTGGCCTGCTGCTCGGCGGCGGTGATGGACCCATGGAGCTCGTTGATCTGGCTCTTCAGGTCGGCGGCCTCATTGCGCTTCGGCGCGAGGACCAGCAGATAGAAGCCCACAGCGAGCGCCACGATGGCGACGCCGGCGATGATCATGCGCTCGTTGACCCTCATCTCAGCCTCCGGTACTCGAGCTGGGAGTGGACTGCGAGGCGAGCTGACCCGAGTCGCCTGAACTCGCGACACCAGAAGGAACAGAGGGAGTCGAGGTAGCCCCCGCCGGCGCCGGCACCGCGTCAAAGGCAGCGACGATCTTGAACTGGGTGATGAAGTTGCGCGTGCGGCAGTCCGTAACCGCAGCATTGGAGTCCGTCTCCGTCGGCGCTGCGGCGCTGGCGGTCTGCTCCTCGGTGTTCGTTGCCCGCTCGGAGGAATCCAAGCCCACGCGGGTCACGCCGTCGATCTCCTGAAGGTTCGCGATCAACCGCGCGACGGCGTCCTGGCTGGCGGCGCAACCCAGAAGCTCGAGCGCAGGGCCGGGCACCGAGTCCCTTCCTTCAATCTCGGGAGCGTTGGCAACCGTCACGCTGGGATTCACCGTCCCGGCCAGCTGCGTCAGCCAGACATCGGATGGAATCACCCGGGCGAATTCGTTGAGCACCCGCTGCCAGTCGAACCGGCTCTGGGCGAGGCTGACGATGGTGCCCGAGCGAGCCTCCTGAGCGGCCCGGAACTGCGTGAAGGCCTCCAGGCTCTGGGCCTTGGCCTGCGCCGCCTGCTCCTGCTGCTGCAGCTGGGCGACCTCCGACTTGCGGTCTGAGATCTGTTTGCCCGTCAGTCCGAGGGCGGCGACTGCCAGGACCGCCACGGCCAGGCCGCCGATCAAGATGTAGGAGAACGGCCCGGTCCGCAGCGCGGCCCGGTCGCCGCGACGCTCGTCCTTGGGGATGAGGTTGACGGGACGCAACTCAGCTCACTCCTCGAGGGCCAAGCCGTAGGACACGGTGAGTCGCGCGGCATCCTCTTCGTCGAGATGAGCGAGCGCTGCGGGAAGGTCGACCGAGACCTCGAGAGTCAGGCCGGTCTGGACCCGCTCGGGCAACCCCGGAATCGTGCTCCCCGGCCCGCAGAGCACGACGCGGTCGACAGGGGTCACGCCGTCCTGGGCGCCGTAGAAGTCCATCGACATCCGGAGCTCCTCGGCGAGCTTGGTGGCACCCTCCTCGAGCGCATCACGGGCCACATGGGCTCCGTCCTCGCTGAAGAGCTCGATGTCCTCTTCCAGCCCCACCTCCATCAGCAGATCGCGCGCCTCATCGATCGAGACGCCCTGGCGGCTCGCCATGCGGTCGGCGATGGTCTCGATGCCGAAGGGACTGACCCGTGCGAAGAGGCAATCGTCACCTCGCGCCACGGCCAGGTTGGTGACGTCACCGAGGTGGCAGTACAAGCTGGTGGGCAGCGGCGCGTCGCCGATCTGGACCGCGCTCGGCGCGGACCGATCCTTGAGCGCCCGAATCATCCCGAAGGCGGACAGATCGATCCCGACGGGTTCCAGGCCGGCTCCTCTCACCGCCTCCAGAAGGCCCGCCACCATGTCCCGACGGGCGGCCACCGCGAGCACGTCCATCACGCGGTTGCCGTCTGCACCATCACGCTTCGCAACGACCTGGTGGTCGAGGACAGCCTGCTCGAGCGGCATCGGAATCGCCTCCTGGGCGCGGAAGCGAATCGCCGTGTCGAGCTCCTCGTCGTCCTCGATCAGGGGCAGCTGCAGGCTGCGGATGACGACGCGCTGGTTGGCAACACCGACGCGGACTGTTTTGCTCAGCTTGTGCCTGCTGAACAGGTCCTTGAGAGCGTCGGAGAGGACCTCTCGGTTGACCAGATCGCCCTCCCTCACGACGCCGGGCTGGAGCGGAACAATCGCGGTGCGACCGACGGAACCGCCGTTCTGAACCTGCGTCGCGGCAACGCTGTCGGAGGTGATGTCCAGGCCGACTGAGGCTGTCTTCTTGCGTGAGGAAAGTCCGGAGATCATTGGCTGGGCGCTCCTTTGCGCCTCCTCTCCCATCGGCGGGACTCCCGCCTAGCCGCATACCAAAGACTGATGAAACGCTCGCCTAGTGAACGAAGGCGTTCAGGTAAGCGTCGATCAGCTGATCGCCCGCCAACAGCGCCACGACCCCGCCCAGAGCCAGGAAGGGACCGAATGGAACCGCGACCTTCCGTGCGCCAGCACCATGGGTAAGCATCACTCCGAGGCCTACGACGGTTCCTGCCAGCACGGCGATCAGCAGCGCCGGCGCCACCGCATCACCCAGGTAGAGACCCATCACAGCGGCCAGCTTCACGTCGCCCATGCCCATGCCCCGCGGATAGGCGAGTGCGAACACGAGGAGCACACCACCGGCCGCGGCGGCCGAGATGAGGCGCTCCGGGAAGCTCGCGGGGTCGGTTGCGGCTACGAGGCCGACGGCCGCAATGGCACCGGCCAGCAGGATCACGTTGGGGATCACCCTCCGCTCCAGATCGGTGAGCGTGATCGCGGCGAGCATCGCGACGAAGACCAGGCCGAGGACGAGCTGCGCTGGGTCGTCGTGCAGGACGATCGCAGTCGCCGCGAACGCAACCCCCACCGCGAGCTCAATCAGCGGATAGCGGATCGGAATGGACGCGTCGCAGTTGCGGCAGCGTCCGCGCAGCAGCAGCCAGGAGAACAACGGCACGTTGTCGTAGGCCGCAATCTGCTCTCCGCAGGAATCGCATACCGAGCGCGGGCCAACGATCGAGAGGCCGCGAGGCAGCCGATGGGCGACCACGCCGACGAAGCTGCCGGTGACGATCCCGCCGACGAACGCAAGTGAGGCGACAGGGAACATGCCCGTTACCCCAGCGTCTCCCGCTGCACGTGCCAGGCGGACTGCGTGGGATCGAAGAAGTGCGGCGGCTCCTGGAAGCGCAGGCGGTCGTCGTAGTTGTAGTCCTTGATGTAGCCGGTGCCTCCCGTGGTTCCGACAGCGCCCCGGAACTTCTGCGAGATCGCCCCGTTCACCGTCAGATTCCCAAGGCTGGTGCCGCAGTCGTAGTGGTCGACGATGAAGGAGTGATCGATGGCGAGCAGGGCTGCGTCGATCCTGAGGTTTGAGTTCGAGCCGTTGCCGTTACCGGCGCGGTTGCCATCGTTGTCGGCGTCGCAGTCTCCCTTCGCCACCTGCTCGGTGACCGATCCAGGTATGCCCGTGCCGCCCGCGCAGTCAGGATCGGACGGGGTCTGATTGGTCTCGCAAACGGGATGCTTGACTCGGATGAAGTTGTTGGCGATCAGGCCGAGGAGGTCGGCCGAGCTGCTGTTATGGATGATGTTGCCGTCGATGATCACGTCGTTCTCCGCGGCGATTGTCAGCTGGCCGCTGTACGAGCCGCCCCCGGTATCGACGATCGCGTTTCCGCAGCCGGAGGTTGGCGGATAGGTGACCGTGAACGGCGAGTAGGAATTGGAGCAGCCGGCCCCATTCTGCACATAGACGACGCCGTCGCTCGGCACCGCGACTGGGCCAATCGTCCCGCCGCCGTTCGGCGTGATCGTCATGTTGTTCCCGCTGAGGACGATCTTGGTCTGGCCGGTGTACGTGTACGCCGGGCCGGCGATCGCCTTCAGCGAGGAGTTCGTCGACGGCGGCGTCAGAACCGGCGCCCTGGTCGCTAGGGGCCCCCTGAAGATCGGGCTAGCGGTGCAATTGTTGCCGTGCGCCCATCCGACGGGCGGGGCGCTCACCTCGGTGGTGTCCGCCCCGTTGCGACCGAAGACGGGGCTCCCGCACATCCTGAGATCGTCGTTGGTGTGCACGGGCCCGTTGATCCGGTCGGCATCGACGAAGACGATCTGGTCGCATTTCTGGCTGGTACCCGGGATGTTCACGCTCTCACGCCCGTCACGCCGAAACTTCGTGCATTGCGAATAAGCGCCATCCAGCGCCGTTGAGGGGTTCGCGAAGCCGTATGTGACCGGGTCGGAGGTCTCGAGCTGCGTGAAGTAGACGTAGTCCAGGAACGTCGCCTGCTTGTAGGTCGCGACGATCGACACCCTCGCAGTTCCCGAATAGCCGGTGGACCGAATCCGGAAGGTACCGGCGTTCGGCGGGTTGGCCTCCAGCATCGTGGCGTTGGGGTTCTGCGAGTCGCACTGTGCACCGTTGGGACTGGTGGTGGCCTGCAGCAACTCGATTCCGTAGCGGGAGCCATCGGTAGTCCCGGGGACCGTCCTGAGGTTGGTCGGGCTCCCGTTCATATTGAGATTGACGGCGTTGGGAGTCGGCACGTTCGTGCACCGGGCCCAGTAGCCGCTGTCCGTGTTGAGGTGGTAGGTGTAATCGGCGACGCCGGACTGCGCGGCGGCGTAAGCGCGCTTTTGGTCAATGTCGTGGCGGAGGAAGGTCTGGTCGTGGTTGGTGGCCGCCACCGCCACGCTCACCAGGATCGTCGAGAATCCGATCGCCGCGATCACGGCGAGCAGCGAGTAGCCGTCCTCTTCCCGGAGGAGCCTGAGCCGGCTTCTGATGGCCATGATCAGACGCACGGCAGGTTGTCCTGGTTCGGATACTGGCCGGCGTTTTCGAGCCGCAGGTCTACCCCACTCGTCAGAAACAGCGATGAGCCGGGATCCAGCGGCTTGGGCGAGCTGGTGAAGGACACAGTCACGTATGCCGCCCGCGCTGAGGTGGTGTCGGTCAGCGGGACCGTCAGCGGAGTCGTGTTGAGCAGGCCTGTGCCGGTGACGAAGTCGTAGTAGCGGAAGATCACGCCCCCTGGTGCGACCACGTTGGTGAGCAGGGGTGACGGGCCTGAGATCTGCGTGGTGAAGCCACCGTAGCCCGGAGGCGTGCTGGAGTTCGCTTGGAAGACGGACTCCCTCAGCGCGCCGCCGCTCAAGGTGATCGTGTGCAGTTCAGGCGTCAAGCTCGGAGCCGAGCCCCTCTTCGACAGGAAGCTGATCGACGTCCCTGTACTCCCGGTCCGGATCGGCGCGATGTGTGAAGTCACGCAGGAGGAATGGAGCCCCTGGACGATCCGCGTCATCGCAGGGCGCGCTCGCGACTGGGCATCGACCCGATTGGTGATTCGGGCCTCGCTATGCATGACCGTCGTCGTCAGTGTCACGACGCCTGTCATCACCACCATTGCCGCGCCCATGCTGACCAGCAGCTCCGCAATCGAGAATCCTCGCTCGTCTCTCATGGGCAGGTCGTCCCGCTCCCGGCGCCATTGAGGTCGATAGTCACAGGGGTGCCGGTGGTGCCGACGCTGGTCAGAGTCACCGGGCTCACCGTCCGCTTCTTGCCACCAGCCGTAGCGCAGACGCTGTATGTCCCGTAGGGAAGTCCGATGTCACCGGCCGCCGGGACCTGGCCGCTCGAATTCGTGTTCGTCGTGAGCGTTCTGGTGGTGTTGCAGCCGGTATCCCTGGCTGTCACCGTCGCGCCGGAGACGGCAGGGGTGCCGTTCTTCACGGTGACCTGAAGCGAGGGCAGCTGGATATAGCCGGGGCTCGCGAGCGAGCCGGCGCCCGCCACCGGCACCGTGGCGTTGCCGAGCATCGGACCCGCCGGCGGGGTGTTTGACGCGCAAGTGCCTGCGTAGACGGCGTAGGGAGACGTGAACGGGAACAGCGTCGTCGTCGTGGTGATCGAGGTCGCGCGGACGCCACCCGGAGGCGTGAACTGCTTGTTCAGCGTCATCCCGGTGTTGCTGACGATCACAGAGTCGGCCGATGAGGTGACGAGGTTGTTCGAGTAGTCGCGGGTCCGGAAGTTGATGTTCTGAATCGAGCCGGGCCGGTCGTACTGGAGGTTGACCGTGTTGGTCCCCTGGTCGACGACACTCACCGTCTGCGGGGGC
Source organism: Actinomycetota bacterium (assembly GCA_046732465.1). Taxonomy (GTDB): domain Bacteria; phylum Actinomycetota; class Thermoleophilia; order Solirubrobacterales; family 70-9; genus DASUPK01. The sequence continues at coordinate 9,008 of JBKPND010000089.1, read as the reverse complement.
GGCACATTTCCGTCCTGATCGACCATCGCGGAGGCGACGCCGCCCACGGACATCGTGTACGTCCCAACCGGGACGTTGCGCCAGAGGACACAGCCGGTCGCGCCGGTGGTGCCGTTGAAGGACCCTGCCGTGCCGCTGCCGGACAGGGCGACACCCTGAATCCCTACGTTCCGCGAGTCAGTGACGTTGACGAGGATGGAGCCACTGTTCGGCACCAAAGACCCACTCGGCGGCGAGACGATCGTCGATGCCCTAACCGGGTGCAGCGTGCCCATCGAGCTCCAGGTGACGGTGATCGTGAGCAGCAGGTAATCCCGCGATCCCGAGCCGGCCGAGCAGCCGCTGGTCGCCGCCGGCTCGTTCTGGAACTGAGTGCTCGAGGTGATCGTGTAACAGGTCAGCAGCCTCTGGGGCCCGGTGGTGGGACAAGACGCTCCAGCGGAAAGCTGGGTGCCGTCGTCGAGCACCCTCCTGGTCGAGTTGAGGCCGACCAGGTCCGCGATCCGCAGAGAGCGAGTTCGCTCGAGCTCTTGCTGCGCCAGCTCGTTTGCCTGCGATCGATGACGCTCCTGGGCGGTCGCTCGGGACGCACCCGTGAGCAGCGTGTACACGCCGACGGAGAAGATGAGCAGCACGAGCGCGCTCACCAGTACCTCGACGATGGCGATACCCGCCTCGTCACGGCCGATCCGTGTCAGCTTCCGTATTCCCATGAGGTTCCAGAGCCTCTGCCCTTCATCGGCGCACAGGCGACGGTCGGCGATACCCAGGATTCGGGGATTTGGCCGTCCGTATGAGCGCTGGTGGGCTCGACTGGTGAATCGAGCGTCCACACAAAAGAAGAGGGCGGGCCCGAAGGCCCGCCCTCCACTTTCACGTGAGGCTCTCTCGAGCATCACGCGGATTGGCTAGCTGGATCAGCCGCCCCAGCCACCGCCACCGGCCGGGCAACCGCCCTGACCCGCGGGGTTACAGGGGAATGTGAGCGTGGTTGCGGTCTTTGCAATGCCGAACCAGTGAGTCGTGCTCGCGTTCGTGACCCGTAGCTCGTAGCTGTCATTGGTCGGCGTGCCCACGATCGTGACGGTGTTGCCACCGGTCCCGATGGTCGGCTCGATTCCCTGGAGCAGCGCGACGGTAGCGCCGGTGTACTGGCCGTCGTGATCGGTGGCGTAAGTCTCCATCGCCACCTGGGCCGAGTGGGCCATCTCCTTGGCGCTTGAATCGCTTGCCTTCTGCTTCTGATTGAAGAACGTCGGAATCGCAATCGCAGCCAGGATTCCGATGATCAGCATGACGACCAGGAGCTCGATGAGGGTGAAACCCTCCTCCCGGTTCATGCGCGCTCGGAGCTTCAACAGCATTTGAACCTCCTTGGTTCAGTTGCTGCCAGAGCCCCGTGCCTCCTGGGAGTCTGTTAACCCCGGTGGCAGCCCGGCTGGCTCTGAGATCTCTCTCAGAGCCCCGCTGGCTTTGCGTCCCCACCTCGCGGTGGGTTTGCCTTTAACACCGAGGCCCTGGCTTTTCTTTACGCCGCCTTGAATCGGCCCCTCCGGACAAGCCTTTAGCAAGTCCCTGAAAAGTGCTTAGGGAACTGGCGTCGAACTTGCGTCCAGCCGACCGCGTGGATCCGAGGCTCTACCGAATCTTGTCGTAGAGCGAGAAGAGCGGCAGGTACATCGCGATGACGATGAAGCCCACCATGCCACCGACAACCACGATCATCGCCGGCTCGATCAGGGAGGTCAGCGCCTTCACCTTGGTGTCGACCTCGGTCTCGTAGAAGTCCGCGACCTTGGTGAGCATGTGCTCGAGCTGACCGCTCTCCTCCCCGACGTTGACCATGTGGCCAACCATGGGCGGAAAGACAGCGGCCTCCTCGATCGGGTGAGCGAGCGTGCCGCCACTCTGTACCGACGCGTAGACCTTCTCCATCGCCTGCTCCACCTGGTAGTTACCGGCCGTCTGACCCGTGAGCTTGATCGACTCCAAAAGGGGCACCCCGGAGGCAACGGCCCCTGAGAACGTTCGCGACCAGCGCGCCACGGCTGCCTTCTGAACGATGTCGCCGATGTGGACCGGGAGACGGAGTTTGATCCGATCCCATTGCGCCCGCCCGCGGTCAGTCTTCTTCCATTGGAAGAAGCCGATCGTCAGCCCGATCAGGCCGGGAACCCAGATGAACCATTGGCCTTTGAGGAAATCTGAAAGCCCGACCATGAATTGGGTCAAGGTCGGGAGCTCCGCGGACTCGCCCGGCTGATCGGAGACCGCTTCCTTGAAGGCATCGGCGAAGACCGGGACGATGAAGATGACGACGGCGAGCATGATCAGCATTGCCGCGGCGAAGACGAAAGCCGGATAGAGCACGGCAGATCGGATTTCTCGCTTCAGCGCATCGAGCTTCTCCAGCTGAAAAGCCACGCGCTCCAGTGAGTCGTCCAGGCGGCCCGAGCTCTCGCCCGAGCGCACCATGGCGCGGAAAAGGTTGTCGAAGATCTGCGGCCGCCTCCCCATCGCGTCGGCAAGCGAGCTGCCCGCCTCGACGTCGTTGCGCACCCCGGCGATCGCATCCTTGAGCCGCTCGTCCTCCGTTTGGTCCTCGAGGGTGTAGAGGGATCGGAGCATCGGCATCCCGGACGCGACCAGTGTCGAGAACTGACGGGCGAAGACCGACATGTCACGGGTCTTGATCCCGCGGAAGCGGTCGAAAACACTTTCCAGCTTGAACGCCTCGTTCTTCTCCGAGACGTCGAGGACGATCAGCCCGCGCTCACGGAGCTGCTCGGTCACCTGCGCCTTGGTCTCGGCGTCGACCTCGCCCCTCGCGGGCACGCCGGCTACGTCGACCGCACGGAACGCAAACGTGCTCATTTCAGGCTCCGTTGGTCATCGCGGCGGGTGCGCCGTTCGCGGCTACCGGCGCCGCGCCGAGCAGACGCTTGAGCTCCTCGGGCACCGAGGCTCGCTGCTCGGCGAGCTGGCGCGAGACCCGGCCCATTCGGACCAGCTGGGCCAGGTGAGCGTCCATGGTCTGCATGCCGATCGCGCCCGAGGTCTGGATCGCCGAGTAGATCTGGTGAGTCTTCCCCTCGCGGATCAGGTTGCGAACCGCGGGGGTCGGAATCAGGACCTCTGTGGCGACCACGCGGCCGGCGCCGTCACTCGTGGGCAGCAGCTGCTGGGTGACGATGCCCTGGAGCCCGATGGAGAGCTGCATCCGGACCTGAGCCTGCTGCTCGGCCGGGAAGATGTCGATGATCCGGTCGACCGTCTGGGAGGTCGATTGCGTGTGCAGGGTGGCGAAGACCAAGTGACCGGTCTCGGCCGCGGTCAGAGCGGTCGACATCGTCTCGAGGTCCCTCATCTCACCGACGAGGATCACGTCGGGGTCCTCGCGGAGCGCCGCCTTCAGGGCGACCGCGAAGTCCTCCGCGTCAGCGCCGATCTCGCGCTGGTTGACGATGCAGCCCTTGTGGTTGTGGAGGAACTCGATCGGGTCCTCCACCGTGAGGATGTGCTCCTCCCGCTCCTCGTTGATGATGTCGAGCATCGCCGCGAGCGAGGTCGACTTCCCCGAGCCGGTGGGCCCGGTGACAAGCACCAGCCCGCGGGGCTTTCGCGTCAGCTCCTCGAGAATGCGCGGCAGGCCGAGCTCGTCGAGCCTTGGGATCTCGTGGGGGATCCGGCGAAAGGCGGCGCTGATAGCGCCACGCTGGAAGAAGCAGTTGACGCGGAAGCGGGCGACCCCTGGGACCGCGTAGGCGAGGTCGAGCTGCTTGTTTGACTCGAAGCGCTTGCGCTGATCGTCGTTGAGCAAGCTGTAGACCGTGTCGCGCGTCTGCTGCGAGGTCAGCGGCTCGTATTCCTCGAGCGGCGTGATCTTCCCGCGCACTCGGATCGCCGGGCGAAAGCCCGGGCTGAGGTGGACGTCCGAGGCGCGTTCCTCGGCCATCCTCGTCAGGACCTCGGCGAAGTCGAACTGACGCGTTGGGGTAGCGGCCGCTTCCATGTCCCTTACCAATCGTCCGTTCGCGTGCGCCCCTTGACACCCAAAATTGGGGGTCGCACCCGTGGGCTACGAGGCGACCCGGGCGACCTCCGCGATGCTGGTCAGTCCGGCGCGCACCTTCTCCAGGCCTGACTGACGGAGCGTGAGCATGCCCTCCTGAATGGCGGCGGCGGCAATCTCGGCCTCCGGCGCCATCGCCACGACCATCTCCTTGATCCGCTCGCTGAGGACCATGACCGAGTAGATCCCGAGGCGCCCCTTGTAGCCACTGCCGTGGCAGCCCGGGCAGCCAACGGGCTCGTAGGCCTCCAGGTCCGTGCCGACCCTGAAGCCGGACTCGGTGAGCGACGCCTGAGGGACGACGACGCGCTTCTTACAGTGCGGGCAGAGCACGCGCGCGAGCCGCTGCGCCACGATGCACTCCACGGCCGAGGAGGTGAGGAAGGACTCGATTCCCATCTCCTGCAGACGGGTGATCGCCGCGGGCGCGTCGTTCGTATGCAGCGTCGTCAGGACCATGTGGCCGGTGAGCGCTGCCTCGATTGCGATCCGCCCGGTCTCCGCGTCGCGGATCTCACCGACCATGATCACGTCGGGGTCCGCACGGAGCACCGAGCGCAGTCCGGTCGCGAAGGTGAGCCCGGCCTTGCGATGGACCCCGATCTGGTTGATCCCCGTCATCCGGTACTCGACCGGGTCCTCGATCGTGACGATGTGCCTATCGACGCCGTTCAGCTCTTGCAGTGCGGCGTAGAGGGTGGTCGACTTGCCGGCTCCGGTCGGCCCGGTGACCAGGACGGCGCCGTAGGGCTTGCGGAACGAGGTCTCGAAGCGCACCCGCTGGTCCCCGATCATTCCGAGGTCGTCGAGCGTCCGGAGGGCGTCCGCCTCGTCCAGGATGCGGATCGATGCACCTTCGCCTGTCTCGGTGGGAAGCGTCGTAACTCGCAGGTCAACGCGGCGCTCGTCGATCCGCACCCCGACGCGGCCGTCCTGCGGAAGCCGCTTCTCGGCAATGTCGAGCTCGCTCATGATCTTGATGCGCGAGATCACGCCGGCGACCATGCGCTTCGGCACCCGCGCGCTCTCCTGAAGCACACCGTCGATGCGGAAGCGAATCCGCATGTCTCCGTCATCGGGCTCGAAGTGGATGTCCGAGGCCCCCTCGGCCACCGCCTGCCCGAGGATGCTGTTGACCAGTTTGATCACCGGCCCGTCCGCCGCCCCCGCGCGCAGGTCCGTGATTTCGGCGGGAGCCTCGTCGGACTCCTCGTCCTCCTTGGCACTCTCCGTGATCGCGTCGGAGATCGTGCTTTGCATCGTCCCGATCTTGGTGATCAGGGCCTCGATGTCGGTGGCAGGCGCCACCGCCACCGAGCAGCTCATCCCCGTCCCCATCTGGACATCGTCGAGGGCGAGCAGGTTGGTCGGATCCGCCATCGCCAAGAGGAGCGTGTTCTCGTCGACGAAGGCGACCGGCAGCACCTGGTGGCGGCGGGCCGACTTGGCGGAGACCAGGTTGGCCGCTCCCATGTCGACGTCGAACAGCGACAGGTCCACGAAGTCGAGCCCGTAGCGCTCGGCGGTGGCTCGCGAGAGCTGCTCCGAGTCGATGACGTTCTGGTCGACAAGGATCTCCTCAGGGCGCCTGCCGGCGGTCCGCGAGGTCGCGATGGCCTGCTCGACCTGCTCGCGGGTCGCGTAGCCCAGCTCGACGATGGCGTCCGTGATGAAGCCGCCGGTGTGCCCGCGGCTCATCGGCGGGATCAGGCCGGGAGTCCCACTCGCCTCTCCCTCGGCGCCCGGCGCCGCCGCGTGAGCGGCAGAAGCTCCGGCCCCATCACCGGGCCCGGGAACCGGACGAAGATATTCAGGCAGCTCCCGCATGGGGGTACCACCTCACCTTGGGCTGTAGGGCAGGTTGTCCTTGCCGGAGTAGACGGCGTCGTGGACTGCCTGCACTACCCCCTGCGAATCCCGGAACCCGTAGGACACCTGGGCCTCGGGCACGGACCCACTCACCCGCTTCGGCCGGACGATGACCAGCGCCGGCGCCTGCGAGAGCGCGACGCCCTGGGTGATTCGCGAATACCGCGCGACCTTGTCCGCCCGGCTCACGAAGACCGCGACGCCGGGATCGCTCGACAGCGACCGGGCCGAGCTGCGCACGAGACGGTCGTCGATGCCGTGCGGGCGAACCACGAGGAGCACCACCGTGTCGCCGCGCTTCCACGCGGTGATGACCGGCCTCGGCAGGCCGGGTCCGGGAACCAGAGCATCGGGGCTGACCGAGCCGCTGCTCGGCGGCGCGGCCGACGCGGAACCGCTGCTCGGTGGCGCCGCGGAGGTAGCCCCCGTGGCCGATGAGCTCGAGGTCGACGGGCTCGAGGTCGCTGCGGTCGACGCGGCGGAGGAGTCGGTTGACGCGGAGTCCGACGACCCCTTCTTCATGTTCATCATCATGAAAAGCCCGACGATGAGGGCGAGGCCGCCGAGGACGGCGACCTGGACGATCGGGTTGTTGTTGATTGCCTCTCTCACGACGCCTCAGCTCCCACCGGCTGTCCGTCGCCGTTGCCGACGACCTGCTCGATCCCGCTCGCGCGCTGTCCCTTGGCCGCGAGCATCAGCTTGAAGTCGTGCGGGCTCGAGGCAGTCTCCATCGCGACCTCCTCCGAGACCACCCCGTCCGTGACGTAACCGAGCAGCGCCTGGTCGAAGGTCTGCATCCCGTAGAAGTCGCCCTCGGAGATCACCTCGGTGATCCGGCCGGTCTCCTCGGGGTTGAGGATCAGGTCCTGGATCCGCCCGGTCACCACCATCACCTCGGAGACCGCCACCCGGCCCTCGCGGTCGATCCGCGGGACGAGCCGCTGTGAGATCGCGCCCTTCAGGGTCGAGGAGAGCATCACCCGCGCCTGCTGCTGCAGGTGGGGCGGGAAGAAGTCGATGATCCGGTTGACCGTCTCAGACGCGTCGAGGGTGTGGAGCGTCGAGAGGACGAGGTGGCCCGTCTCGGCCGCGGAGAGCGCGGTGCGCACGGTCTCCTCGTCGCGCATCTCGCCGATGAGGATCACGTCGGGGTCCTGGCGGAGGACGCGCCTCATCCCCTGGGCGAAGCTCTTGGTGTCGGCGCCGACCTCGCGCTGGTTGATGATCGAGAGCTTGTCCCGGTGGAGGTACTCGATCGGGTCCTCCATGGTCACGATGTGACGCGCCCGGGTGGAGTTGATGTGGTCGATCATCGCCGCGAGCGTGGTCGACTTGCCCGACCCGGTGGTGCCGGTCAGCAGGATGATCCCGCGCGGCTCCTCGGCCAGCCGGCGGACGACCTCCGGCAGCCCTAGGTCGTCGATCGTTCGGACCTGGAAGGGAATGGCGCGGAGAGCGATCGAGACGGCGCCCCTCTGCCTGAAGGCGTTGACGCGGAACCGCGAGACGCCCTCGAGCTGGTAGGAGAAGTCGGCCTCGCCGTTCTCCTCGAACTCGGCGAGGAGCTCCGGCGTGGCGATCTCCTTCAGCGCGCTCTCGGTGTCGCTGAGGCCGAGGGGCTCCGAGCCCTGCAGGGCCCAGAGGTCGCCGTGGACGCGCGCGACCGGAGGCGAGTCGGCCTTGATGTGGAGGTCTGATCCCTCTCGCTCGACGACGTGCGTGAGCGCCTGATCGATGTCGAAACCCATCCTTCGCCCTATCGGGCGTGGGCACGCTCGGCTAGATCAGCAAAAGTGGGGTGCTACGGGGTGCTACGGGTGAAGCTCCTCGACCACCTCGTAGATTCCCTCGAGCGGGGTGTCGTGGACGTACTTGGAGATCTCCTCCTGGCGCTTCGCCTCATCCTCCTCGCTGCCGCGAACGACGTCGAGCGAGTCGCGGTCGATGTCGAAAATGCCGAACGAGATCACCTCGTCCTCGTCCTTGATGTTCCGCGCGTGGTAGATCCTCGCGCCGTCGGGCAGGTCCGCGAGCGCCTCCTCGCCCTCGCCGCCCCAGGCCCTGCGGAACTCGTCCCACTGATCGCCCTTGAGGCGCCGGGCGCTGAAAAAGACCAGCATGCCTTCTCCTCTCCTCGCGTGGTCGTGCGCAAGGAGCCTATGCCACAGGAAGCGAGGGCCGAAAACCCGCCATGAGGGGTTGCGGGGACGAAAACCGACAATGAAGGCGGGCTGGACCGAGCGAACCGCGGGACCGGGGGCGAAACGAGGGTTCGAGGCGATTAGTGGTCGTGAGACGACCACAGATGTCCACGGTCGAGCGAAAGATCGCGCAGCTGGCGAGCCGGTCACACGGAGTGGTGACTCGGACGGAGCTGATCCGCGCCGGTGTCACCCAAGCGCAAATCAAGTCCCGTCTTGCGGCTGGCACCCTGGTCCTCGTTCATCGCGCGGTGTTCCGTGTCGGACACGCCGCGCCCAACCTCGAGGCCCGGTACACAGCGGCGGTCAAAGCGTGCGGGCCGAACGCACTACTGGCGGGCCGAGCCGCGGCGCATCTACTACAGCTCCTCAGACGGCCACCTTCATTGCCAGAGGTTCTGACCACTCGTCGCGTACGTCCCTCCGGGGTCCAAATCCAGCGTTGCCGCCGGATCGACCCCAGGGACAGAACGGAGTGGCGAGGAGTTCCGGTGACAACGGTCCCGCGGACCCTCGTCGACCTCGCCGCAATCCTCGACCCGCCCGACCTCGCCCGCGCCTTCCACGAAGCGGTGGTGAAGCATCACGTCAAGCCCGACGCCGTCGAGCGAGTCCTCGAACGCCGGCACAACTGGCCTGGCGCAAGGAAGCTCCGGCACGTCATCTGGGGCGACGAGCCCGTCAGCCTCAGCCGGCTCGAGTCCTCCTTCATTGAGGTGTTGCGCCGAGCCCGCCTGCCGCTGCCACGGACGAACGTCCCGGTCGGCGCCTACTACGTCGACTGCCGCTGGCCTGAGGGTCGCCTGACCATTGAGCTCGACAGCTATCGCTACCACGGCACCCGGCACGCTTGGGAGCACGAC
>JBKPND010000088.1:0-59248 GCA_046732465.1 Actinomycetota bacterium | reverse complement strand
TCGAATGCGAGGAGGCGAACGGCAAGGGAATGTCGAGCCGCGAGCGAATCGCCTCGGCGGCGGAGCTCGACCCCGCGCTGCCCCCCGATGACGACCTCCTGGAGACCCTCCGCGGCCTGGAGGTCACCTCGAAGGCGAAGGCGTTCGCGGGCGAGGCCTGCGAGCGCTACGCGAAGGTCCTCAAGCGGACCCAGGCGGCGGTGGCCGCCCACGTTCTCGGCCCCGCCTACGAGCAGCTTCGCGAGCTGGTCGCCCGCTTCGGCGCGCGCTACGAGCAGCTCAAGGAGGCCCGCGCCGCGCTCGACTTCGAGGACCTCCAGCTGAAGACCGTCGAGTTGCTGAGCACGTCAGACGCCCTCCGGGATCGCTACCGCGAGCAGTTCGATCACCTGATGGTGGATGAGTTCCAGGACACCAACGGGCTGCAGCTGCGCCTGATCGAGCAGCTCCGCGGCCCCGCGACACGGCTCTTCCTGGTCGGCGACGAGTTCCAGTCGATCTACGGCTTCCGGCATGCGGACGTCGAGGTCTACCGCCGCGAGCACCGCCGCTTCGCCGAGGGCGGCGAGCCGAACGGAGAGGCCCTGCCGCTGACCGGGAACTTCCGCGCGGCGCCCGAGCTCGTCGCGGCCACCAACGCGCTCGGCCGGGGACTGCTGGACGGCTTCGAGCCACTGACCGCCTTCGTTGAGGAGGAGACCGCGACCGACCCGGCGGTGGAGCTCCTCCTGACCGTCGACGACAAGAAGGGGTGGGAGGCCGAGGAGACCGCCCTGCCACGCCTGCCCGACGACCCGAGCTCAGCGTCCAGGGTGGCGGAGGCGCGCAACCTCGCCGGCCGGCTCCGGCGGCTGGTGGACGAGGCGAAGGTGGACCCATCCGGGATCGTCGTGCTGATGCGCGCCTTCACCCACGTCGCCGCGGTCGAGCGCGCCCTGAAGGAGGCCGGCCTGGACCCCTACGTCGTCGGTGGCCGCGGCTTCTGGTCCCAGCAGCAGATCGATGACATGCGCTGCCTGCTGGCCGTGATCGCCAACCCGCTCGACGACGAGGCCCTGTTCGGAGCGCTCGCATCCCCAGCCTGCGCCGTCCTCCCGGACACGCTCTGGCTGCTGCGGCGGGCCGCCACCTGGCGCGACGAGAACGAGCGCGAGCGCCTCGGCCACATCTGGCCGCTCGTCCGGGACCTGGTCGAGAGCGGCCAGCCTAGTCGCGGGGATGCACAGGCGGCGGCGCTGATCCCACCGGAGGAGCTCGAGCGGCTCACCCGCTTCGCCGGCGTCCTCGGCGACCTGCGCGAGCGCTCGACCGAGGGTGGGCTGGAGACGCTGATCGAGCGGACCGCCTCGGCCTTCGACTACGACCTGGCGACGCTCAGCCGCATCGACGGCAACGCCCGCTGGGCGAACGTCCGGAAGCTGATGCGGCTCGCCCGCGAGTTCGAGGCCAGCGAGGGACCGGACCTCAGCGGCTTTCTCGAGTACCTGGACTCCCGGGCGACGAGCCGCGACCGCGAAGCCGAGGCGGCCACCCGGGCCGAGGGACACGCCGGCGTGCGCGTGATGACGGTGCACGCCGCGAAGGGCCTCGAGTTCGAGGTCGTCGCGGTCGCCGATCTCGGCCGCAACCTGCAGCTCGGCTGGAGCCCGCTGAGAGTGGAGCCCGGCAGGGAGGGCCCGGAGGGCGCCGAGCTCGCCAGGGTCGGCGTGCAGCTCGGGCGCCTCGGACGTCCCGGCGAGCGGTTGCACGACTACCAGGAGCTCGCCGAGCTCGCGGCCGAGCGCGATGCCGAGGAGGAGGCCCGTCTCGCCTATGTCGCGAGCACCCGAGCGAAGCGCCGCCTGCTGCTCAGCGGGACCTTCAATCCAAATTCACTCAAGAAGGAGATCGACGGGCGGAGACCGATCGCCCTCCAGCTGATCCGCTCACTGCTCGAGGGCGACGTGACCGAGCGCGAGGTGGAGATCCCGGCCGCCGCCGGGGACGGCTATCCGGCCGGACGGCTGCGTGTCAGCGTCAGCGAGCCGGGGCCGGGGGTCGGCGCCGGGCTCCTCACGCCCCAGCCGGCCGAGGCCCCGGTGAAGCCGGCGACCGAATCCAAGCCGCCGCTGGGCCGCCCCGAGGTCCCGCCGGCTCTGATCGGCGGCCTTTCCTACTCGGCCCTGTCCGCCTTCGAGAACTGCGGCTACCGCTTCTACGTGGAGCGCGTCCTCGGCATCGGCGAACCGGACGTCGTTGCGGTGAACGGGGACGAGGCGTCCTCCCCCGAGGTCCGTCGCCGATTCGGACCGGGGCTCGCCGTCCACTCGCTGCTCGAGTGGAGCGCGCGGAACCGCTGGCGCGAGCCGCCCGAGGAGCGCGTTCTGGCCGCATTGGGGGAGCAGGGACTCGATCGGGAGGGGGCCGACCAGGTGCTCGAGCTCACGCGGGCCTTCCTCCGATCGCCGCTGCGCGAGCAGCTAGGTGATGCCAGGGTCAGTCCGGAGCTTCCGTTCGTGCTCTCGGTGAGCGGGACGTTGATCCGCGGCTCGATCGACCTGCTGGTCGAACGCGACGGCTCGGTGCTCGTCGTCGACTACAAGACCGATCGCCTCGAGGGCCGCGACCCGGCGGAGATCGTCTCGCGCTATTCGATCCAGCGAGACCTCTACGCCCTCGCCGCGGCCGCCCGCGGCGCCCCGGTCGAAACCGCGTACGTGTTCCTCGAGCGGCCCGATGAGCCGGTGAGGGAGAGCTTCGACGACGCCGGGCTCGACTCGGCACGGGCGCGGGTGGAGGCCGTGCTGCGGCGGCTCGCGGCGGGTGCCTTCGATGTGACCGACCGTCCCCACAAGACGCTCTGCGCGGACTGCCCCGCGCGGGAGCGCCTCTGCAGCCACGGCACCGCGGCGCAGATGCGCGACGACCCGGACCCGCCGATCGTGCCGGGCGGCGCGGAGGCTGCGGACCCGGATGAAGCGCAGCTCACCCTGCTGGAGGGAGGATGAGCCGCCTGGGTCTCTTCGGGTACGGCTCGCTCGTCTTGCACGAGAGCGCCTCGATGACGCTGGGCCGGCCGGCCGGAGAGCTCCGGCCGGTGCGCCTGCACGACTGGCGCCGGCGATTCTCCCAGCGCCGCGACAACCTGACCTGCGAGAAGACCTTCGAGTGCGACGGCGGGTGGCGCCCCGAGTGGATCCTCGGACTCAACGTCGAGGAGGGAGAGGACGAGGCCGGGCCCGTCAACGGCGTCGTGATCGGGCTGACCGAGGCCGAGCTCGACCGACTCGACATCCGTGAGATCCGCTACGACCGGGTCGACGTCACCGGATCGGTCGAGGGCGAGGACCTGCCCGAGCGCATCGTCACCTACAAGGCGAAGCCGTTTCACTTCGCGCCCGAGCCGCCCGACGACGCGGTGATCCTGCGGACCTACGCCGATGCGGTGGAGATCGGATTCGAGGCGCTCGGGCCGGGTGAGCTGGAGCACTACCGCGCGACGACCCCGTATCCGGTTGAGCGAGTCGAGGCGGAGCTGGTGATCGACAGGATCCCGGACGGCAATCCCAGGGCGTGGTAGAAGGGGACGAGCATGGCCGATGGGAGATACGACGCGATCGTGATCGGCGCGCGTTGCGCGGGATCGCCGACGGCGATGCTGCTGGCGCGCCAGGGCCACCAGGTGCTGGTCGTCGACAAGGCGAGCTTTCCGAGCGACACCATGTCGACGCACCTGGTGCACCCTCCCGGCGTCGCGGCTCTCGAACGCTGGGGCCTGCTGGACCGCCTGGTCGAAACCGGCTGCCCGCCCGTCAAGCGATACGTGTTCGACTTCGGACCCGTCTCCGTCGCCGGATCGCCCCAGCCGATTGACGGGATCTCGCGCGCCTACGGCCCCCGCCGAACGGTGCTGGACAAGCTCCTCGTAGACGCCGCCGCGGAGGCGGGCGCTGAGGTCCGCGAGACCTTCACGGTCGAGGAGATCGTCAGCGAGAATGGCGCCATAACCGGCATCCGCGGTCACTCCAAGGGCGGCGGGTCCGTGACGGAGACGGCGAAGGTCGTGATCGGCGCCGACGGCAAGCACTCACTCCTGGCCAAGGCGGTCGAGCCCGAGGCCTACAACGAGCGGCCCTCGCAGATGGCGATGTACTACGCGTACTGGAGCGATCTGCCGGTCGAGGGATTCGAGACCAGGATCCGAGCCGAGAACCGCCGCGGCTGGGCCGCACTGCCGACCCACGACGGCCTCACCTGCATGCCGTTCGGATGGCCGGTCGAGGAGTTCGCCGCCAACAAGGGCAACATCGAGGGGAACTTCTTTGCGGCCATGGACCTGGACCCAGAGTTCGCCGAGCGGGTCCGAGCAGCCACCCGCGAGTCGAAGTTCATCGGCTCGGCCGAGCTCCCCGGCTACTTCCGCAAGCCGTTCGGGCCCGGCTGGGTTCTGGTCGGCGACGCCGGGTACCACAAGAACCCGATCACCGCGATGGGGATCAACGATGCCTTTCGGGACGCGGGGCTCGTCGCCGAGGGCCTGCACGACGCCTTCGCCGGCGAGCGCTCCTTCCAGGCTGCGATGGGCGACTACCAGCAGGCCCGCGACGCCGCGGCGATGCCCGTCTACGAGTTCACCTGCGAGTTCGCGAACGTGGCGCCTCCACCGCCAGAGATGCAGCAGCTGATCGGCGCGATGCAGGGAAACCAGGAGGCGCAGGACGCCTTCATCAGCGTCCAGGCGGCCACGCTGCCCGCGCCCGAGTTCTTCGCCCCCGAGAACGTGGGCAAGATCATGGCCGCCGCGGGCTGACCCGCGTCTAGGCCCGATGCCAGTGGCGGGCCCAGTCGCGGAGGCCGCCCATCACCGGCTCCAGCGAGTGGCCCTTCTGGGTGAGCTCATAGCTCACCCGAACGCGCTTGCCGGCCTCCTGCACCTCTCGCCTGACCAGGCCGGCCTCCTCGAGCTCCTTGAGCCGGTGGGAGAGAAGGCGATCGGACATCCCCGGCACCGACTCCTTGAGCTCGGCGAAGTGGAGCGGCCCGCCGGTGAGCGCGTAGAGGATCGCTCCAGCCCAACGCCGCCCGATCAGCTCGACGGCGCCATGGAAGTGCGGACACACTTGTTTTGGCTTGGCCGCTCCGCTCGCGCGGCCCGCGCCGGCTTCAGATCTCACCTCGACTAGAGCTTACCGATCGTAAGGAACCGGCTGGCCCAGCTACCGCGTGCAGGGCCCCGTGCTCACCGCGCCGGTCGAGTCCCCGAGCGCGCTCGCCACCACCGAGTTCGGCACCGCGTAGCCGCCCGGCTTGCCCTGCGTGGTGGCCGCGAAGACCGTGCCCATCACCTCGCCGTCGCCGTCGATCAGCGGACCGCCGGAGTTGCCGCTGTGGACCTCGCCGCGAAGCGCGGTCAGCTGGCGCGTCACCGGCCCGCGCCCGTAGGAGTCCTGCGTGATGACCGGACCCGTCGCGCCCGCGCGGGCGGGCGTGATCGTCAGCGGCCCGTTCTCCGGATAGCCGACGACGGCGCCCGGCGTCCCGCTCTCCACCGCGGAAGCGAACGAGAGCGGGGAGTCGTCGAGCCCGCTCACCCGCAGCAGCGCCAGGTCGTTGGTGGGGTCGTAATGGACGGCGGTCGCGTCCAGGGCGGAGTCGGAGCCGGCGGGCGTCACCGTCGTGTCGCTCTCGCCGGCCACTACGTGAGCGTTCGTCACAACGAGTCCGGGGGCCGCGACCCAGCCGGAGCCCTCGACGCCGAGTCCGCAGGCCGTGCCAAGTATCCGCACCACGCTGTCGGACGCGGCCCTCACCTCGGGATCCCGCGCGATCTTGGAATCCGGCGCCGCGACGTCGGGGCTCGGGCCCTGGATCGAGACCCGAGGATCGATCCGGTTGAGCGCGTTGATCAGCCCACTCGACGGCGGGAAGGCGTCGTTGAGGGCCCTCAGGATCGCCGACTGCTGGACGGCCTTGCGCAGTCCCTTCGCACCCGGCGCGTTGAGGGCGACCGCCCCGAACAGCCAGGCGAGCCCGAGCGCGAGCGCCACCAACAGCACTGCCCCGCCCGAGGACTCGACGACCGCCACCCCTCGCCGTCGACCCGTGACCCCGAGCACGCGCCGGCGCGCTCCGATCGCGACGCCCTCCATCGAGACCGCGACGATCCCGCCGACCAGCAGGGCACCCGCGAGCGCCGTGGCGGGCGCGTAGGGCGAGTGAGACCCCTCCGGCAGCAGAGCCGGCCCCAGGCGGCTGCCGAGAAAGGCTCCGACCGCGAGGCCGCCGAGACTGAGCACCCCTACGATCAGCCCCTGCTGATAGCCCCAGGCGGCCATGGCCAGGGAGAAGACAATGATCAGCCAGTCGAGGCCGGTCACGGTTTCCCGAATACAAGCGCACAACGCACTACCTTTGCCCGCGTGAATCCGCCCGTGACACGGTCACGGCAGCGAGGACGGGGGACTCCACCGCCGCGACGGCCGTCTCGGGTGCCACGAGCCCAACGGGGTCCGCTCTCAGAGCGCCAGCGCCGGCTCCGCCAGAGGGCCCTGCCCCTCGGCATCGTGGCGATCATCGCCTTCGTCTTCGGTGTGATCAGCGCCGCCGGCGACCCCGACCGGGAAATGGCGGAGCGCTTCGTGGACGACTGGGCTCATCAGGACTACAAGTCGATGCGCGACGAGCTCTCGGACTCGGCCCGCTCGCAGTACTCCGCCGCCGAGCTCGCCAGCGCGTACCGCGAAGCACAGCAGGTCGCCACCGCCACCGCGATCGACCCGGGCGATGCGGACGGCCCGAAGACCGTCAACGGAACGAGGGTCGTCGACGTCCAGGTCGGGGTGCGTACGAGGCTGTTCGGCAAGATCGACGGGGTGCTCCGTCTCCCGCTCGACGGCGGCAAGGTCGCGTGGGCACCCCACCTCACCTTTCCGAGCCTGGTGCCCGGCGAACAGGTCGGCCGCCGTCTCGAGCTCGGCAGGCGGGCGCCGATCATGGCCAAGCACCACGTCGCTCTCGCCACCGGGCCGGTCGACAACCGGAGTCACCCGCTGGGGTCGGACGCAATCGACGTCGCGGGGGAAACCGGAGCGGCGGATTCGGAACAGGAGGCGAAGCTGCAGCGCGCCGGTTATCCGACGGACGAGAGCACCGGGATCAGCGGCCTCGAGCTCGCCTTCAACCCGCGCCTGTCGGGCACGCCCAGCGGGCAGCTCCTGGCCGTGAAGGCGAGCAGCCCGCAGCTGAACGTCTCGAAATCCACGCAGGGCCGCGTGCTGGCGTCCACGCAGGGGACGCCCGGCCAACCGGTCCGTTCCACGATCGACCCGAGACTGCAGACCATCACCGTGAACGCCCTCGGGGGGCAGTCCGGCGGAGCGGTCGTGCTCGACGCCCGCAAGGGCGACGTGCTGGCTATGGCCGGATCCGCGTACTCCGCCCCGCAGCCGCCGGGCTCGACCTTCAAGGTGATCACGACGACCGCCGCCCTCGACGGCAAGGACGTGAAGCTCACGGACACGTTCCCGGCGGTGACCGAGATCAACCCGGATCCGCAGAACGGCGCCCGCGTCGTCCACAACGCCCACGACGAGGTCTGCGGCGGCACCTTCGTCCAGGCCTTCGCGCACTCGTGCAACACGGTCTTCGCGCCGCTCGGCGTCAAGGTCGGCGCCGAGCGTCTCGTGCAGACGGCCGAGCGCTACGGGTGGAACCAGAAGCCGAGCCTCTACAACGCGGCGGCGACCGCGGCAACCGATCCGAACGGCATGACGATGCCGACCGACTTCAGCGAGGACACCAGCCACACCGAGCTCTCGGTGTCGGCCTTCGGTCAGGGCCGGGTGCTCGCCACCCCGCTCGGGATGGCGTCCGTCGCCCAGACCGTGGCGAACGGAGGCGTCCGCAGCCCGACCTCGATCGTCAAGGACCCGGGGCTGAAGAGCGACGCGAAGCCCGTTCAGGTGACCTCGAAGGAGAACGCCAAGGTGCTCACCGGACTGATGCGGGCGGTGGTCACCTCGGGCACCGGCGTGGCCGCGGACGTGTCCGGCATCCAGGTGGCGGGCAAGACGGGGACGGCCGAGCTCGGCCCCAAGCCGGGCGCGCCGCCGGCCGCTCCCGGTGAGGCGAGCGAGAACCAGCTGATCGACGGGTGGTTCATCGCCTTCGCTCCCGCCCAGCACCCGAAGCTCGCGGTCGCGGTGATGCTGATCGACGCATCGGGCGACGGCGGCACAACCGCGGCGCCGATCGTGGCGAACATCCTCACTGCGGCGCTCAAGTAGGCGGGGTCGGGGGCGAGGCCCGAACACCGGGCAATGAAGCGGGGCACCCAATGGGGGCTGGGGCCCGTCCAGGCATCTTGTGGAGAGTTTGGGTGCCTATAGCCTCCCAAATGCTCCACTTCTTCCGCCCGGCCCTCCTTCGGTGACACCGCTCAGCCCGCCCCTCTTCGGAGACGCAGTTCAGCCCGCCCCTTCTCGGAGACGAGAAATCGAGGGCCCTCGCCGCTCAGCTCGCCGGGTAGCCGAAGACCACGCCGACGATCGCCATCCCGCCGCCGATCGCGGTGAGCAGGCCGCCCGGTGCTTCCAGCGCCAGGCCGAGCGGGACGCCGATCAGGGCCAGGGCGGTGCCGCCGGCGAGCAGAGCCCACCAGTTGAGCCCGCGCGCGCCCGGCTCGGGTGCCGCGGGGGCGGTCAGGATCGTCGAGAAGACCATCAGACCCACACCGACGAGGCCGCCCGCCACACCCAGCAGCTGAATGAGGACCAATGCGGCACCGATCCCGCCGATCACGAGCAGCGCCTGGAGCTGGGTCTTCCTCATCGGGAAGGCGGGAGCCAGGGTCGCCCCGCCCTAGATATCCAGGGTGATCTCGCCGGTCTCGCCCTCGGACTCGATCTCGAGCTTCAGCGGCCGGTTCTCGCTCACGCCCTCGTCGGTCAGGAAGAGGACCAGGGAGCCCTGGAGCGGCCCACTCTGGGCAGCCGTGTCGGGGGCCGGGATCTCCGCCCCGCCGGCGAGCTCGCTGCCGAGCGGAGCCGCGAAGGGGGTGTGGCTCGGGATCGACTCATACCCGGCACCCGTCGTGTCGGTCACGCTCACCTGGGCGTTGGCCGGGAGCCGCACGGGCTGATCACCCTTGTTCTCGATCGTCAGGAAGACGCCGAGATAGGACTTGCCGGCGGGCGTCGGCAGCTGCTGGCCCTCCAGGTACTCCTTGTCGTCCGGCTGTGACGGATTGAGGAAGCGGGTCTCCTGCACGTTGATCTCGAGGTCGCCGAGCTTGATCGGAACGCCCTCGTCGGCCTCCTTGCTGAGATCGTTGCCGCAGCCCGCAAATCCAACGAGCGCGAGGACCAGCGCGAACGCCACGGCCAGGGCTCCCCGAGAGCCCGTCCGGAAGCCCCCAAGACTCTGGTCGCCAGGGCGCATGAGGGCGCGCAGTCTATCCAGCGGTCGTCGGGACGCGATCGGCCCCGGCGACCTCGATTCTGGGCACCGAAGCTCCGGACTCGATCAGCTCCCGCAGGCGGGTGAGCGCCTTGGTCCATCGCCGGCGCCACCAGCGCTCGCGTCCGAGCTCCCTGATCCGATCGAACATCGAGGGCGGCTCGGTCCAGAAGGTGAGCGTCAGCGTCGTCGTCGGACCGGCCTCGAGCTCCCACACCAGGCGAATAGAGGTCCGGTCGAGGCGTCCCCCCCGTGCGTGCTCGACCACACGGTAGGGGCGATCCGTCTCGGCGATCACCGTCTCCATATAGCGCACCCCCGCCGGGGCACCGACCCGGAATCGCGCGGCCGCGCCCCGGCCGGTGGCCGGGATGCGCTGCACGCGGTACTCGGTGGCGAAGTGGTCGATCCAGCTCGGGCGGGCGCCAAGATCGCAGATCAAGTCGAAGACCCGATCGCGCGGGGCGTCGATGGATGTGGTGATGGTGATCGGCCCCACGGGCGGGCGATTCTAGTCGGGTGGCCGCCCGGCCCACGCCGTCAGGGTCCGAACAAAATCGTGCCTGGAAAACATGGACTTTCCGTACTACATGGACAAAATTCACTAGCCATTTCGCAGTACCCGGGGTACCATCGCCCCACCCCTCGGATGGCCTTGATCGGAGAGAGCGCGGACGACGTCCGCCACGCGGGAGAGACCGCTGGCGGTGTCGGCTCCTTCATCTGTCAGGGCTGCTCCTTCCCGGTTTCGTTCGAACCCTCCGAGTCGATCCCGCGCTGCCCCAACTGCGGCGGCACCGATTTCCGCCGCTCCTCGCTGTTCGAGCAGCCGACCCTCAGGAACATCGCCGTCACGCGCCCGACCGCCCGTCCGGCGGACTGGCTCGAGGGTGTGCGCGAGACGATCGCCAAGCCCGGCAAGTACCTCGCCATGTTCGCCGATGGGCGAACAGACGTGATCGAGCTCTCCGCCGGCTGGTCGCGGATCGGCCGCAGCCGCTCGGCGGACATCCGGCTCGACGATCCCACCGTCTCGCGGCGGCACGCGGTGATCGTGCAGACGCCCGAGGGCGAGCTGCGCGTCCTCGATGACCGCTCGATGAACGGCATCAGCGTGAACGGCGAGCCGGTGGACTGGAGCCCGTTGGCCGACGGCGACGAGCTCCAGATCGGGCGCTACACCTTGAGCGTCATCGAGAGCACCGGCAAGCCGGCGTACGGCGACACCACCTAGTCGGCGCCAGAGCCGCTCGAATCGGAGTCGCCCACGGCCCGCAGGGCATCGTCGAGCGCCGGGTCGATCGCGACCGAGCGCTCCATGGAGACTGCGGCGAGCACCTCGCCGACGAAGGAGCGGGGGGTGACCACCAGCCGAAGCTCCTGGTGGCGATTGCGAAGCCGGGCCGCCGCGTCGAAGATCAGGCTGATTCCCGAGCTGTCGATGTAGCTGGTCTGGCTCAGGTCGATGACCAGGGCGCGTGCCCGGTTCGGCACCGCGGCGAGCAGCCGCTGGCTCAGGTCGGCGACGTTCGACGCGTCGACCTCGCCGGCAACCCGGGCCAGCTCTATGTCTCCCTGGCTCTCCAGCGAGAGCCGGGCGAGCTCGGGCATCAGCTGCCCTCCCGGAGCCGGCGCCGCAGATCGACCGTGGTTCCCTGCTCCGACCGATTGATCGAGACATCATCCATGAACTCGCGCATGATGGAGATGCCTCTCCCCCGGTTCCCGCCGCGGGGTTCGCGCCATTCGCCGTAGTCGCGGATCGTGACCGTCGCCACCCCGTCCACCAGCGAGGCGCGAAGGTCGATCGTGGCGTCCGCCGGGCCGTAGGCGTGGCCGATCGAGTTGGCGCAGGCCTCGGAGACGGCGATCGCGAACGCGGCGCAGTCGTCGTCCGTGCCGTGGTTGGCCTCCACCCAGCGGCGGATCAGGTGCCGGGCCGTCGCGAGCTGGATCGGCTCTGCCGGCACCTTCACCTCGAGGAGCTCGTGAAGGCCAACCGTCTGCACGACGAGCACGGCGATGTCGTCGGCGATCGTGATGTCCTGGGTGAGCTCCGAGGTGATCGCCTGGCACTTGAGCTCGGGCTCGTCGGGCGCGGAGGTCGCAACCTGGGTCAAGTGCGCCTCGCCGTCGGCCAGCTTTTGGCCGCGCCGCTCGATCAGCCCGTCGGTGTAGAGAAGCAGGCTCTCTCCGGGCGCGAGCGTCACCGACTCCTGCTCATAGCGATGACCACCGACCGTGCCGAGCGGCGGACCGCCCGTGTCGGCGAGGAACTCGGAGGTCCCGTCGGAGTGCAGCAGCAGCGGATAGGGATGACCGGCGCGCGCGAAGCGCACCTCCCAGGTGTTCAGGTTGAGAGTCGCGTAGATCACCGTCGCCATTCGCGAGTGCATTCGATCCGAGAACTCGGCCAGCTTCGTGATCACCTCGGCCGGGCCCTCGGTGTCCAGGGCGTAGGCACGGAGCGCGCTGCGCAGCTGACCCATGAAGGTGGCGGCCGCCATGCCGTGACCGGCAACGTCCCCGATCACGAAGCCGATGCAGTGCTGGCGAAGGTCGATAACGTCATACCAATCGCCGCCGACCGCGGACTCGTCGGTGGCGGGGAGGTACCGCGCCGCCATCCTCAGCCCGGGCACCTGCGGCAGCCTGCGGGGAAGGAGGCTGCGCTGGAGCGTCTCGGCGATCTGGCCCTGGACCATGAGCCGGGAGCGCTCGATGGAGAGCGCGACCCGACCGGCGACCACCTGGAGCAGCTCGATGTCACTGTCGTGGAACTCCCGCTGCGTCAGCGACCCGACGTGCAGAACGCCGATCACCTCGCCCTCGACCAGCAGCGGAACACCGAGCAGTGAGCGGACCCCCTTTTCGCGGAAGAGGGGGTTGACGGGCTGAATGTCGGACTCCTCGAGGTCCTCGATCACCACCGGCTCCCGGATGAAGGCGACGCGGCCGGCGAACCCGCGACCGACCGGGAGGCGAAAGCCCCGTTCCACCTCCTCCTCGAGCCCCTTCGCGGCGCGGGCGGCCAGAGTCCGGCCGCCCTCCTCGATCAGGAGCACCACGGCCGTGTCGGCAGCGAGGATGTCCGTGACCCGATCGAGCAGCTCCTTGAGGAGGTCGTCCAGATCGAGGTAGGCCAGGGCGGACTCGGTGATCCGCTGGACGTCCTCGACCCGGATGACAGCGTCCTCCGCAACGCGGGCCCTCTCCTCGCGATTGGTTCGTTCTGGCGTCATCTCCCCGGACCCTCGATCAAGCTTCGCAGGTTGCCGCCGTGGTGGCGACGCCGTGTTACTCCGTCGAGATCGACGGATCCGCCTGGATCTTCTCCGGGATGATCATCAGGAAATTCGCCTTGGCGTCGCCGACCAGGCCGGTGACGCGATCCGCCGCACTCGCCTGATCGGTGGCGCGCAGCTCGTTGGCGTAGTGCCCGAGCAGGTCCTCGAGGTCGAGCTGGCCCTCGGCGTCGAGCTCCTCGAGCTTCACCTTGGCGCCCTCCCCGAGGCGGCTCTGGATCGCGTCCCGGGTCAGGTTGAGCTCCTCGTTGACCCGCACGTAGACGCGGCCGCCGGTCATCCCGGCGCACGCCCAGGGGCCGATGTCGCCGAGGACAACTGCCCGACCGGAGGTCATGTACTCGAAGGCGAAGCCCTTGGCATTGGCGCGGTCGACCACGCAGCCCTGCGAGTCGTCGACCGGCTGCCCGGGCTCGCCGGCGAGCACCACATCGGCGCCCGAGAGGCGGATGCAGAAGCGCGAGTCGGCCGAGCCCTGAACGAAAAGGCGGCCGCGCTGTGCGCCGTAGGCGAAGGACTTTCCGACCGATCCGTTCACCCGCTTCCCGTCCGTGTTCTTGCCCTTCATGATCGAGACGGTCCCGCCGAGCATCGTCTTGCCGACGCCGTCCTGGGCGCCGCCCTCCACCCGGCAGGTCACGCCCCACTCGTTGAAGGCGCCGAAGCCCTGGCCCGCGACGCTTCCTCCGTTGAACACCAGCTCGGCGAGCTCGTCGTTTTCCGTTCCCTCGGGCGCGCCGTCGTAGATGCGCGCGCGGGCGATGGCGCCGGAGAGCTCGGTGCCGAGCACCCGGTCGTGGGCGTCCGTTCGCCGCGGGAACTCGACGCTCACGCAGGAGCCGTCGAAGACCTTGTCGGCGACCTGGGCGATCTCGGAGGAGGCCTGCTTCGGCTGCATCCGAAGCGGCTTGGCGCGGACCAGGCCGGCCTCGGCGCGGGCCTCGACCAGCGCCTCCTCCTCGACCGGGAGGTCGATCGGCTCGAGGTCGAGGAACTCCTCGAGCGGCGTGATCAGGGGCGCCAGATCGATCCTCTCCTGGTGGGAGATCTGCTCGAGCAGGTCGTAGCGGCCGACGAGGTCCTGGGCGCGGTCATAGCCGAGCGAGCCGACGACCTCCTTGACCTCCTCGCCCATCGCCTGGAAGAAGCGCGCGCAGCTCTCCGCGGCACCGTCGACCGCCTGCGGGGTGAACTTCTTCAGGCCATGCTCCTGGGCCTGCTCGACGGTCTCGATCTGCGTCGCGATGCCGACGTGGCAGGTGTCGAGCTGACAGCCGCGGCAGATCGTGCAACCGAGGGAGACCATCGCCAGGGTGCCGAAGGCGACCCGGTTGGCCCCCATGCAGTGAAGCTTCACGATGTCGTGGGCGTGGCGGTAGCCGCCGTCGGCCCAGATCTCGACCCGATTGCGGATCCCGGCCTCCATCAGGGCGCGGTGGACGGCGCGGGTGCCGATGTCGGAGGGCAGGCCCACGTGGCGCAGCGCGTGCTGGCGCGCCGCGCCGGTGCCACCTTCGAAGCCCGACAGGGTGATGATGTCCGCCCCTGCCTTGGCGATGCCGAGACCGATCGTGCCGATGTTCGGCACCACTGGGACCTTGACCGAGACGCGGAGGTCCGGGTTCACCGTCTTCAGCTCGTCGATCAGTTCGGCGAGATCCTCGATCGAGTAGAGATCGTGGTTGTTGGAGGGCGAGATCAGGTCGGTGCCGGGCGAGGCGTTCCGCGCCGCGGCGACCTTCTCGGAGACCTTCTTGCCCGGCAGGTGTCCGCCCTCGCCGGGCTTCGCGCCCTGGCCGATCTTGATCTCGGCGACGTAGGAGGAGTTGAGCATCTCGGCGGACACGCCGAAGCGGCCCGAGGCGACCTGCTGCCCGCGCCACTTGCGGTAGCGGCCGTACATGTCCTGGATCTCCCCGCCCTCCCCGTTGATGCAGAGGATGTTGATCGCCTTGGCGGCCTCGGCGTAGGCGCGGAAGGCCGGCTCGGACTGGGAGCCGAAGCTCATCGAGCTGATCACCACCGGGTAGTCGTGGTGGCCGACACTCGCGTCGACCTGCGAGGGATCGACCGGCGCGCGATCGGGTTCCTTGCGTAGCCCCATGACGTGCCGCATCGAGATCGGGCTCTCCGCCTCGAGCGCGCGCACCTTCTGCGAGTACTCCTCGAACCCGGCGGTGCCGTTCGCCGTCGCGATCGCCGCCTTGTAGACCTTCGGGTAGAAGCGGAAGGTCTTCGCCGGCTTCGACTCCTCATCGCCAGCGAGGATCTTCTGGCGCTTGTTGGTGTCGGCATCGAGCTGGGCGAAGCCGTTACCGCCCGTGTCCGACGCCGCGAACGCCTCGGTGTGGAGGATCTCGGCCAGCTCGGGCTTGATGCCGATCGATGAGAACTGGCGTGCGTAGCCGCGTACCTCGTGGATGCCGATCGTGGAGATCACCTTCTCGATCCCCTTGCGAAGCGCCGAGCAGAGGTTGGCGACGTCGTTCTCATAGTCGTCGACGCAGATCACCTCGACCATCACGTACGGGGAGACGCCGTCGGCGCCGAGGCCCAGCGCGAGCATCACGTCGTGGACGTTGCGGATCGCCGCCGAACGCAGCACGATCGAGCAGCGCCGCCGCAGGTTCTCCTCTCCCTCCGCCACCTGGAACTGCTTCAGCGCCTGGTCGATCGCCGAGGTGGCGAGGTGCGGGTCTATGTAGCGGCGGTCGCCGTCGTAGACGGTGCGGTCGGTGAGGACGAGCAGCTCGCAACCCTCGCTGATCGCCTTTACGGCCTCCTGGCGAAGCCGCTCGATCGCGCCCTGGGTCGTCTCGGACTCGAGCAGCGCGATGTCGATGGCCTTGGCCCGGCTGCCGAATGCGTCCCAGAGGTCCTCGAGCAGGTAGGTGCCCTGCTCGCTGGCGATCCGGCGGTAGGCGCTGTGCGGCAGCGGCGCCAGGTCGTGGTGCCCGCCAAGGATCACCGGGAAGTCGGTCTCGATGGTGTTGGTGTCGGCCGAGGGGTCCTTGAGCGGCGGCCGGCGCCCGAAGACCGCCCGCGTCGAGAAGTGCTCGATCTCGCGCTCACGGTCGATCGCCGGATTGGTGACGACGGCGACGGTCTCCTTGAAGAAGTCGGCGAGGTTCTGCCGTTCCGGTGAGAGGGCGGCGAGCGGGCCGTCGTAGCCGAGAGAGCCGATCGGCTCGGCGCCGTTGTCGGCCATCTGCTGGACCAGCTTGACGTCGTCGCGCTGCCAGCCGAAGCCGGCCAGCACCCGGTCCTCGACCTTGACCGGCTCCTCGGGCCCGGCGTCCGTGTAGCCGGGGATCTCGGGGCCCTCAAGCGGGCCACCCGTCTCGAGCGCCCGGTCGTACGGGCCGACCCGATCCGAACCCGTGCGCTTCAACCAGCGCTTGCGGACCTCGACCAGCATCTCCGCGTGCGGGTGGAGCGTCGACCGCTTTCGGTCCCGGTCGATCAGGACCATGTACTTCTGCCCCGGCGCCATCGGCTGGGGCTCGGAGATCATCTGATCGACGGATACGACTCCGGGCTCTGAGCTGAAGACGAAGTCCTGTGGAGTCTCGAGCTTCCAGAGCGGACGAAGCCCCATGGCGTCGGCCGAGAACACGCACTCGTCCATGTGACGCGCGATCAGCGCCACCGGGCCTTGGGCGAACGGGCCCATCGTCTGGCGCAGGTACATGTAGAAGGAGTGGAGCTCCTCCGGGAGCCCTGCGATCTCGTCGACGATCGGCGGCACGACCATCTCCATCGCCTCAGCGAGGGAGAGGCCGTGGCGGCGGACCAGGCTCTCGATCGCCCGGTTCAGGTCCTGGGAGTCCGAGTTGCCCTCGGCGATCGGCACCCCGAGCATGCGGGCCTCCTGACGGAGCTGCTCGATCGTGTTGATCTCGCCGTTGTGGCCGAGGACGCCAAAAGGCTGGACGCGCGTGAACGAGGGCCAGGTGTTGGTCGAGTAGCGGTTGTGGCCGAAGGCGCCGATCGTCTCCATGCGCTCGTCGGAGAGGTCGGCGTAGTAGGAACCGAGGACCTTCGGGTTGCCCATCACCTTGTAGACGGCCGTCCTTCCGGAGAAGGAGGCGACGTGGACGCCCAGCTTCCCCTCGAGGGCGATCTTCAGGTTGAAGACGGTGCGGTCGGCCCCCGACGGATCGGGCACGAGCCCCGCGAACTGCCAGAACTGAGGCTCCTCTTCTCGTGCCGTCGCGCCGAGGGCGGCTGAGTCGACGGCGCCGACGCGCTCGGCGAGGATCCGGAAGCCCGCCGCGCCCAGCAGCTCGCGGGCGTCGTGGCGGATCTTCTCCAGGTCCTGCGAGCGCTCGACGAAGACGTGGGCGACCGCGAAGGCGTCGTCCAGCGCGAGCGACGGGTTGTGCCCGCCCTGCCGGACCTCCTCGGCCCAGATCTTGGTCGGGATGTCGACGAGCAGCCCGCAGCCATCACCTTCGCCGTCGACGTTGCCGGCCCGGTGGAGCATCTTCTGCAGCGACTCCAACGCCAGCGTGATCGGCTCGTGGCTCGGCGCCGCGTCGCGCCGCACGGACGCGTAGAGGGCGCACGCGTCCTTGTCCTCGACGCTCGGTGGAGCGACTAGTGGCCGATAGGCGCGCTCAGGGGAGAAGCGCACACGCTCTGGGGACGAGTTCTTCAATTTGCCTCCGGTTCCGCGCCTTCTTCGAGCGGGCGCGCGACGGGGGTGGACCGACGGGCGCGGAATTATAGGCGGCGCTCCACCCGGCACCGTCGCGCCCTCACCTGACGGCCGGAGGCGTTGTCCGCAATTTGCGAAACCGCCCTCGGCCCGATGCGGCCACCTGCAGCGCTACTTTCAGCCTGGCGACCGGTTCTACCTAGTGTCTTAGCGAACGCTCACAAAGTGGTACAACTTCACCAGGGGGAGCAACAAGCTGGGGATTTACGGAGAAGCATGACTGAGCAGAACAAGACCGAACTGGGGGAGCAGGCGGTCGGGGAACCGTCCACTCCGGGCTCGGAGACCGAGCGTTTCCGGGCGATAGTCGACGTCAGGCACAACGAGGCCGTCACCGGCGAGTCCGGCGTCCCCGCCAAGCAACGGGACCACGAGCTGCGCTGCCAGGAGCGCTCGCTCGACGAGTTCTCCTGAACATCTGACCACCACTGCATTTCGGGGTTGCGGGCCGACCGGCACCCGCCCTACCCTGATCGCGTGTCTAGGGGAGAAGCTGCGATCGGCGGGATGCCGAGGCATGTGTGGGGAGCTGTCGCGACGGGGGTCGCGGCGGCGGCGCTTGCCGTGACCGCCGCGCCAGCCGCTGCGACCACCGACCGCGTCGATTACTCCGACCAGGCCAACCCGATCTGCGCCTCGGCCAACAAGCAGGTCGACCAGGTCTACGAATCCTTCGAAGCGGCCCTCGAGCGGCTCGACAACCATCCCTTCAAGAACCGCAAGCAGGCCCGGAAGCGGTCCCGCCGGGCCGAGCGGCTCTACGAGCAGCTTCCCTTCCAGTTCCTCGCCATTTACAACGCTGAGCTCGAGCAGCTCAAGACGATCGCCGCCCCGCCGGGCTATGAGGACACTGTCGCGAGATGGTTGTCCACACGCGACCAGATCGCAGCGCTGTACGAGCAATACATCCGGATCGAGCAGCAACTCGAGAGCCCGCTGCTGCCGCCCAGCAAGAAGAGGCCGACCAGGAAGGCGATCAAGCGCGCTCAGAAGCAACGCGGAAACTTGCACCGGCTGGAGGACCAGATCGAGGATCAGCTGCTGAACGACTTCGAAGTCGATCTCGAGCTGGGGGCGAAGATGGGAGCCGCCTACTGCGTCACGGGCGCGGACGGCGAAATCGCCGTGGCCGTGCTTGACGAAGGTGACTAGGCCGGGTCACATGTTGGCGCGGGCAGTGCCGGCCGTGCTGATCGCCGTGGCCGTCTGCGCAACACCCGCAAGCGCGGCGACAACCCGCGCCGAGTACGTCGCGCAGGTGGACCCCATCTGCTCGGGCACCCTGGACAAGGAGGCTAAGACGTTTCGTTTCGTCGGCAGGGATTTCAACCATGGGCGATACAAGGTCGCCGCCAGGAAGTTCGCTCGCACGACGAAAGTGTTCAGCGCGGGCGTGGAGCAGCTCGCGACGGTCAGCCCGCCGGCTGCTGACGCTGCACTCATTGGTCAATGGATCGCGATGCTCAGGGCGCAGGTCCCGCTCGCACAGCGGGTCACCCGGCTGCTCAGGCAGGGCGCGCGACGGAGACGGATCGTGAAGGCAGTTGACCGGCTCTTCATGCTCAGCGACCGAACGCAGGCGCAGGTCGCCACCTACGGATTCAGCCAATGCCAGCAGCTCTAGGAGATCGGGTTTCGGCGTTCGGCTTTCACTTCTGCAGCTTGTCGATCGGCGACGCTGAGCTCTAGCCCGGAGGAAGTCCGACAGCGGCTGTGGATAGGGTGCCGCGCCGATGCTCCTCTCGGTAGTCGGCAGCGACGCCTACAAGTGGTGGCTTGCCTTCCACATTCTCCTCGCGGTGGTCTGGGTGGGCAGCGACGTCGCGATTCAGATCTTCGTCATTCGCGCCAGGCGCGCCGGCCCCGACCGGATCGCCTATTTCGCCACGGAGATCGAGTGGTACGGCACCCGGGTCCTGGTGCCCAGCTCGCTCGCGCTGGTGATCCTCGGCTTCATCCTGCTCCACGTCTCGGCGGGCGCCTCCGACCTCGGCCAGGGTTGGGTGCTGTTCGGATTCATCGTCTGGCTGCTCTCGGCCAGCGCCGGAGCCTTCTACCTCGGGCCCGAGTCGGGCCGGCTCAGCAAGATGGTCGACGAGCGCGGCCCCGATGACCCGGAGTATCTGCGCCGGCTCAGCCGGATCTTCCTGGTGTCGCGAATCGAGCTCCTCCTGCTGATCCTGGTGGTGCTCGACATGACGGTCAAGCCGGGGCTGGGCTGAACAGCCCCTCCCCCACGAACCCGCCCGGCCTCGCGCCCGGCGGGATCGCGAAGACGGCGCTCGAGGTGTGCTTTATGTACTCGTTGAGGGCGTCCGAGCGGCCGAGGCGCCGCTGGATCTCCTCGAATTGGCCCTTCGGGTCGCGCTGGAAGCAGATGAAGAAGAGGCCGGCGTCCAGCTCGCCGAGCTCCTCGACCACTCCGTCAGTGAACGAGTAGCCGCGGCGCAGGATCTCGGCGCCGCCGTTCATCTCGGAGGCGGCGAGCCGGACGTGCGCGTCCATGGGGATCACCGGTTGGCCTCCGCGCCTCGCGGCCAGATCGGGCGAGTCGAACTCGTCCGAGCCGCCGAGCGGAGCGCCTGAGTACTTGGCGCGGCCGATCGTCCCCTCCTGGTCCGCGAGTGGGGCGCGGTCCCAGGTCTCGATCAGCATCCTGATCCTGCGGGTGACCATGTACGTGCCGTTCGCCATCCACGGGACGTCGTCAGCCTCACCCAGCCAGACGAAGCGGTCCATGGCCTCGGTGTCCTCGGCGCGCAGGTTGCGGGTCCCGTCCTTGAAGCCCATCAGGTTCCGCGGGGTCACCTGGCTTTGCGTCGTGCTCGAGGTCCGCCCGAAGCCGAGCTGGGACCAGCGCATCACCACTGCGCCGCGGCCCAGCCTCGCCAGGTTGCGCACCGCGTGGAAGGCGACCTGGGGATCGTCCGAGCAGGCCTGCACGCAGAGGTCGCCGCCGGAGAGCTCGGGGTCGAGGACATCGCCCGGGAGCGGTCCGATCTGGCGCAGCGCCCGAGGCTTCCGCGAGCGGAGCCCGAAACGATCCCGCCCGTTGCGCTCGAAGACCTCGGGGCCGAGCCCGAAGGTGACGGTGAGGCTGGCGGGCCGCAGTCCCACCGTCTCTCCGGTGTCGTCCGCCGGCGCGAACTGCACGGCGTTCACGTCGCCGACCATTTGTCCCCGGGTCATCTCGGCGGCCGCGGCGCTCCACTCTCGCAGCAGGTCGTGGAGCTCGGCCGCGGAGGTGACGGTGAGGTCGAAGGCGGCGAAGTGCAGCCGATCCTGAGCCGGCGTCTCGATGCCCGCCTGACGCATCCCGTGAAAGGGGATCGTGGCGTCGAGGTGGCTGGAGGCCTCGGCGCTCTCGCGGCCGACCAGGTAGCCCGCGCCACCGAGCCCGATGCCGACCCCGGCCGCACCGGCGCCGGCAAGAAGCCGGCGCCGGGTGATTCCTCCCTGAGATTGGGTGTCCGCGCTCACGCGGCCGTCTCAGCCCTCATTGCTGGACGACGATCGCCGCCACCTGAGAGAGCGGCTCCCCGAGGGCGTCGATCGACTGCGCGAGCTTGCGCTTGTCCTGCTCGTTCAGCGACTCGTAGAACACGAACCCGTCCCCCTGCTTGTAGGGCGCGAGCGCGGCGTCGACCTCAGAGAAGCGCAGCTCGATCTGGGCCGCCAGGTCCGGGTCGCGCTGCTCGAGGAGCGGCCTGACGGCGTCGAAGGCGGCCTTCGACCCCTCCACGTTCGCCTCGAAATCCCAGAGGTCCGTGTGCGAGTAGCGCTCCTCCTCGCCGGTGATCTTCGAGGCCGAGACCTCTCCGAGCAGCTCGTTGGCGCCGTTGGCGATCTGCGCCGGCTCGAGCTTGATCGTCGTCACCTTCTTCTGCAGGAGCTTCACGTCCTCGAGCAGCTTCGCGGCCACCGGGCCCATGCCCTCGGTCGTGTCGTCCACCCAGAGGGCCTTCTCGATCGGGTGGAAGCCGCTCCACTTCGCCGCGGGGACGTCGCCCGCTCTGGCGTCGATCACCGGATCGAGGTTCCCGAACGACTCGGCCACCGGCTCGACCCGCTCGTACGGCAGCCGCGCGTCGGTATAGAGGCTCTTCGCCTGCTCGACGTTGCCGCTCTCGACGGCCTGCACGAAGGGCACGGCGTCCTTCACCAGCAGCGCCGTCTGGTCCTCGATGTAGCGGCGGTACCGATCGACGGCCGCGGCGGCCTCCTCGCTCTTGTTGCCCTTCGATTGGCCGGTCACCGTCAGGGTCCCCCGCTCGGCGGAGTCGCCGCCCGGGCAGTAGACGGTGTAGGTGCCCGCGTCGAGAGTCACCGTGAAGTCACCGCTGAGCCCGTCGCTGAGGTTCTCGCGCTCCCCGAGGATGGTGTCGCCCTCCATGACCTCGAGCTCGGTGACCCCGGCCGCGCCGTCGTTGGTGACGTCGAAGGTGATCGGCCCCGCGGGCGTTGTGGCCTGAGCCGGATCGCAACCCGCGTCGGTGAGCTTGTACGAGAGCTTGGTCGCTCCGGCCGGGGCGTCATCGGAGTTGCCGCAGCCGCCGAACAGCAGCGTGCCGAGCGCGACCGATGCGGTCAGATAGGTACGTCGGGTGACCATCAAACCTCCGTCTGAGTCGTGGCAGTTGCGGGCTGGCGGCGAAGGCGCAGCAACGGCCTCGATGGCCGCCAGCGGTCGGGCCAGATCACGTACAGGCCCATCGGAATCGCGAAGAGGAGATAGGCGAGGACCTCGACCTCGGTGGGCCGCGGCTGGAGCCCGAGCATGCCCGTCAGCAGCGAGCCGCTCACCGTCCCCGGCTGCACCAGCCAGCTCAGGTCGATCGCCTCGCTCTGCATCGTGTTGAGCCAGCCCGCCTCGTGGGCCGTGTGGGCCGACGTCGCCAGCAGGCCCGCGGCCACCAGCACTAGAACGAACCCGGTGACGCGGAAGAACCGCGAGAGGTTGATCCGGACTCCGCCGAAGTAGATGGCGATGCCCAGGATCACCGCCCCCACCAGCCCGATCACGCCGCCGGCTCCCGCCGCCGTGGTATCGGAGGTGTCCTGGAAGGCGGCGAGCAGGAAGACCGATGTCTCAAACCCCTCCCGCAGGACGGCGAGGAAGGCCATCCCGACGAGGGCGGTCGCCGAGCCGACCGCCAGCGCCTCCGCGGCGTGTCCCTCGAGCTGCGCCTTGAGGCCGCGGGCGTGCCGCCGCATCCAGATGATCATGTAGGTGATCATTCCGACGGCGATCAGGCCGACGACCGTCTCCAGGCCCTCCTGCTCGCGCTGGGGGAGCTGCTCGCCGATGACGCGGAGCGCGACCGCAACGGCGACGCAGATCGCCACCGCCAGCCCGACGCCGAGCCACATCTGTCCGAGGGCGTCGCGGCGACCCTGCTTCACGAGGAAGGCGGCGACGATGCCGAGGATCAGGGATGCCTCGACCCCCTCTCGCAGCGTGATGACGAGGGTCGGGATCACGTCGGCGGCCGGTGGGTGTTCGTGGAATCACTCATTAGGTAGCCCTAATTCGGGCAACCTAACAAAGACCGACCGGAAGTGTCGGCTTTATGTCGGCCTGGGCGCTAGCCCCAGGGCATCTGCTGGTAGCCGCTGTCCACCGGCACACCGATCAGGAGGGCGCGGACGTTGCCGTCCGAGTCGTTGCGAATCGTGCGGCTCACCTCGGGGGCGTAGCGGCAGTAGGTGCCCGCCGGAGCGTCGTGGTCATTGCCGTCGGCGACGATCGTCGCCTGGCCGTCAAGGATGATGAAGACCTCCTCCTGGTTGTCGCCGGTGTGATCGTGCGCGGGGATCTGTCCACCCGGCGCGATGTCGACGACGTTGAAGCCGAACGACTCAGCTCCAAGCCCCTTGCGCGCGAGGCGCCAGGTGGCGTCGCCGCTCCCCTCCATCTCCTCGAACTCCTCAACGCTCTTGATCGTGTAGCCCTCGGCCATCTCTCCTCCTCGCTCGCGCTCCCCTTGTTTCGCCGGTGGTTTCGAACATATCCTCTCCGTCCGTGGGAGAGGACTCCGCGCAGAGTCTCGAGGCGACGATCGGCCGTTACAACCAGGCGTGGAACGACCACGATCTCGACGCGATCATGTCGATGCACGCCTCGGACATGGTCTTCGAGAACCACACGGCGGGCGAGTCCGCGGAGGGGGATGAGGTTCGCAGTCACATCGGCGCGATATTCGAGACCTGGCCTGACCTCCACTTCGAGACGCGGCGCCTCTATGTCCGCGATGGCGTGGTCACGCAAGAGTGGACAGCGAGCGCCACCCACTCGAACACGATGCGCCGCGGCGAGCTGATCGCCGAGCCGAGCGGCGAGCGAGTGGAGTGGCGTGGGGTCGACGTGATCCCCTTCGAGGACGGCCTGGTCAAGCGCAAGGACGTCTACTCGGACTCGGTCTCGATCCTCCGCCAGGTCGGCCTGCTCGACTGATTACCCACTAACCCGTAACCCCAGGGGGTGCGGGAGCGCTCTTGGCTGTGTGCAGACAAATCAGCCATGGAGGTGAACCACGTGAAGGTGAGAACGCGCAAGCTGGCGGCTTTCGCCACCTGTCTCGGGATTGCCGCGGCTTTCCCGGTGATGAGCTCTGCCGATAAGGGCGGCGTTCCCAACAGCGGCAACGGACACGCGAAGCCCTGTCCGGCGAAGGGCAAGCGCCATCACAAGAAGGCGGCGCCCAACAACAAGGGCAAGAAGTGCGGCTTCGCCCCGGGTAGCACCACCACGACGACTCCAACCGAGACGGAGACCACGACCACCAGCACCACCTGAGCGGGACAAACATCGGGCGGGGCGGTCCTTTGGTGTACCCCCAGCTCTGGGCCGCCCCCGCCCGACCTTAACGGCGATACAGCGCCCAGCCGGCGATTGCGGCGGCGCAGGCCACGAGAATTCCGGCCGACACCAAGGCGGCGTCGGAGCGCTCGGGGTCACCCATGATCGAGTCCCTCGCCCGCGCGGACATCACGGACCCCGCCGAGGCGAAGGACATGACCGAGCCGGCGGAGCCGGCGGAGGCGACGGAGAAGGCTGACCCCAGCGAGCCGATCGACCCGATCGAGGCGAACGAGCCGACCGATCCGATCGAGAGCATCGAGCCCTTCGACGCGATGGAGAGGAAGGAGTCCTCGGACCAGGGGAGAGCGAATTGTCGGTCTCGGATCTCACAGCTCGGGAACGTCGGCCCCCATCGGCGAGAACGGCACCCGGCGAACCTCGGCCCAGTCACCCACCCGCTCATTGAGCTTCTTCATCACCTCGCCGGTGCTCTGCCAGAAGGTCCAGACGAGCACCGTCGGGCCCGCACCCGAGATCGTCGCGCCGATCGCACCCATGCGCGGAGCCTCCTCGACGATCTCCATCGACCGCGGATAGAGCCGCGCGCGATGGGGCTGGTGCAGGCGATCGGCGAGCCCGCGGCCGATCAGCGTCAGGTCCGAGCGCTGAATGCCCAGCACGAGCTCGGTCGCGGCCGAGATGTTGGCGACGGCATCGGCGACCGGAATCAGCTCGGGGATCGCCTTGCGGGCCTCGTCGGTGGGGACCTGTTCATCCGGAATCACGACGACCGCCTCCACCCCCTGGGGCGGATCGAGTCGCGTCGCGGTGACCGTGCCGCCATCCTCGGAGCTGACCACGAACCCTCCGTAGAGCGCCGCCGCGACGTTGTCGGGATGCCCCTCGAGCTCGGCCGCCTTGATCAGGACGTCCTGCGGCTCCTGGGCAAGCTCATAGAGATGGTCAGCGGCGAGCAGGCCGGCGACGATCGCCGCCGCGCTCGAACCAAGACCGGCCGCCAGGGGGATCTCGCTTCGAATGCGGAAGACGATTCCGTCGGCGGGTCGCAGCGCCTCGAAGGCACGTACGCAGAGATTGGATCGGTCGAGGGGCACGCCCAGGCCTTCCGCCTCCACCAAAAACGACCCCGTCTCCTCCACCTCCAACTCGAGGTGCATGGCGAGCGCCGCCGCCAGCACGTCATAGCCCGGCCCCAGGTTGGCCGATGAGGCCGGCACCTTGACCAGCCTGCGCCGCGCGGTCATGGCGGCAGGCTATCCGGCGAGGATCTTGGCCTTCTGCTGCTCGAACTCGGCGTCGGTGAGCGCGCCGGAGTCCCGGAGCTTGGCGAGCCGCTCGAGCTCCGCGATCTGATCGCCGGTATCCGCGGCTGGGGCCGGAGCGGGAGCGGGAGTGAACCCGGACCCGCCGACCGAACGCACCTCGCCGCGAGCGGGCGCGCGCTGGGCTGCCTCCCAATCGATCGCGATCTTGGAGGGGTCGCTCTGGTCCACCTTGATGGGCAGCGTGACGCCCTGGCCGATCGTCGCTCCCGCCGGGACCATGTACATGTTGTTGACCCGGTAGGGCTGGCGGCCGCTGACGTGGACCTCCAGGTCGATGTCCATGTTGAACCACTGCGCGCCACGCGCGGGGGTGCCGTGGGCAACGACCACGCCCTCCCCCGAAATGCCCGTGGCGAGTACCTGCGAGCGCTCGCCCGATGAGTCGGTGATGTCGGCGAGCTGCTCGTTCGCCTGGGAGAGCATGTCCCCCATCTGCTGCATCTGACCCCCGAAGCCAGGCTTGTATCCGGCCTCCTGCTGCTGCTGACGCTGCAGATCCTTGGCCTGCTTGGTCAGGTTCGACAGGTCCTTCATCGACTTGAACAACCCCACTCTCCCTCTCCTTCCCTTTGAACTGACGCGGAGATTACTGGGCTTCTGTAGCGTCATCGCTGGTGTTGGGGGCCTCGGGAGGCAACCGTCGCAGGGCGGCCGTACGCGCCGCGGTGATCGCCGCGTTCGCGCTCCTGCTCATCGCCGGGACGGCCTGGGCTGCGTTCCCGCAGGATCCGCCGAACGATCCGGGCTACGCGCCGGCCGAGGGCAGCCCGGCCGATTGCCTGACCAAGTCGGCGGACGATCAGGACCACCACCTGTTCAGCTTCATGCCGCAGTGCAACCCCACTGCGACCGACCCCGAGAACGCGGCCGGGATGTCGGTCGACAGCGCCTGGCGCGACTTCACCACCGGCGATCCCAGCACGGTGATCGCCTACGTCGAGGGCGGGATCAACTGGCACAACGGTGACGCGGCCGAGCTCCGCAACCGCGTCTACCTGAATCCCAAGGAGCTGCCCACGCCCAGCAATCCCGACAGCCAGCCGGGCCTGAACGCCGACGACTACGCCCTCTACAACGGGGTGGCCACCCCGGACGCCAACGACAACGGGGTGGTGGATCCAGAGGACATCATCGTCCGCTTCTCCGACGGGGCCGATGGAGTCCGAGCCACGGGCGAGGCCGACGGCAACGGCTACGTCGACGACATTTCGGGCTGGGACTTCTACAACGATCAGAACGACCCGGCCACGCTCGACTCGACCTACGGCCACGCGAACAACCAGATGAAGCAGGCGGCCGCTGAGACGAACAACGGCGTGGGCGGCGCCGGAGTCTGCCCCAGCTGCATGCTGCTGCCGGTGAAGGCCGGCGCCGAGGCGCTCGACCGCACCGACGACCTCGCCCAGGCCTGGCTGTTCGCCGGCGACTCAGGGGCCGACGTGATCGTCTCCACCACCGCCGACCTGGGCTACTCGACCTTCATGAAGCAGGCGGTCGACTACCTCTGGAACCACGGCGTCGTCATGGTCGAGTCCTCCAACGACTTCGACTCCACCGACCACCAGGGCGGGATGTTCCACGAGCACGTCCTGCCGGGCAACGGCCTCGTGTCGAACGTCCATGGCCTGGGAGTCGTCCCCGGCGTCGGCGGACCGCTCGCGAACCCGCTGACCACGACGTACCGGGCGCGCTCCGGCTACACCTCCTGGGGGACCCACAACATGTTCTCCGTTTCGACCGTGGGCGGGACCACCTCGGAGTCCACCCCGACGGTGGGCGGAGTGATGGCGCTGGTCCTCTCCTACGGGAAGAAGGCCGCGGCCGACGGGCTGATCGACTCGCCGCTCACCAACGACGAGGCGATCCAGGTCGTGCGCGCCACCGCCTCGGACATCGCGGGCAACCCGAACCCGCCCACGGGCTGGGAGGGCAAGCCGGGATTCGACCTGCAATACGGCTACGGGCGCCCCAACGTCCACAAGGGGATGCAGGCCGTCCACGACGGAGACATCCCGCCGGTCGCCTGGTTCAACTCGCCGGACTGGTACTCGCTCTATGACCCGACCGAGACCTCGTCGGTGCCGGTGACCGGTCACGTGGATGCCCCGCGATCGGAGCCGTACACCTGGAAGCTCCAGTTCGCACCGGGAGCGGAGCCGGCCGACGGCGACTTCATCACGGCGAACACCGGCAGCGGCAGCGCGCCGTTCACCGGCTCGCTGGGAGACATCGACCTGAGCCAGGTGCCACAGTCCTTCTGGGATGCGGCGTTCCACCTCTCGAACGACAAGACGCTCGAGACGAACGAGCAGTACACGGTCACCCTCCGCATCCAGGTGACCGACGACGACGAACGGGTCGGCGAGGAGCGCCGCTCGATCGCCGTCCATCACGACCCGAGCCTGATGGACGGCTTCCCGATCAAGATCGGGCCGGGCGGCGAGTCCCAGCCCGTGCTGGCCGACCTGCAGGGGCGGGGTGAGCTGGACGCGATCTTCGGGGACTCCGACGGCGACGTCCACGCGGTCCGCCCCAGCCGAGAAGAGCTCCCCGGCTTCCCGGTTCACACGGACCCGACGCAGGTGCTCGTCGATCACTCCGGCGTCGACCCCGGCCACGAGCCGATCCTGATCGGCGCCGCCGTCGGCGATCTCGACGGAGACGGGCGGCTCTCGATCGTCGCCACCTCGACCACCGGGCGGGTCTACGCCTGGGACGCGCAGGGACAACGCCGCCCCGGCTTCCCGCAGGCAATGAACACCGGTGTCCAGAAGCCGGACCTGCCTCGGCCGGACAGCCCATTCACGCGCCAGCCGCTGATGGGCGCGACCTCCTGCCCCCTGCTCGCCGACATGAACGGGGACGGGAAGCTCGACATCGTTCAGGTCGGCTGGGACGGCTACATCCACGTCTACAACCAGGCGGGTCACGAGCTGCCCGGCTGGCCGGTGAAGCCCGAGAAGCCGACCGCGGGCAGTGGCCTGACAGTGATCAACGACCAGAAGATCGACGT
The DNA here is from genome assembly GCA_046732465.1 of Actinomycetota bacterium. Taxonomy (GTDB): domain Bacteria; phylum Actinomycetota; class Thermoleophilia; order Solirubrobacterales; family 70-9; genus DASUPK01. The sequence goes on along the minus strand of JBKPND010000088.1, from coordinate 30,627 downwards.
TCCCCCCGCCCTCGCCCAGCTCGACGACGACCCCGAGCCCGAGCTGGTCATTCGCTCCCAGTACAACGAGACGCCGGGCGCGGACCTGCAGGTGGTCGGCGTGTCCGGATCCGTGACCCCGCCCGTCTCCCACCTCTACGCCTACAACTCGGATGGGACACCGGTCCCCGGCTGGCCGAACAGCGCCGACGCGCTGGTCATGTACAACGGCTCGGCGCAGGAGTTCATCACCGAGGGTGCCAACGCCCCGATCACCGCCGACGTGAACGGCGACGGGAAGACGGAGGTGGAGGGGTCGGCCGGGATCTTCTCGCCCAGCTACCTCTTCTCACCCGATGGATCGCTGATGAGCGTCTACGGCCCGGTGCCCGATGCGAGCCTCGGATTGCTGTCGGGTCTCGCCAACGGGACGCTCGACGCGACGGCGCTTACCAACATCGTCACCGGCGGCAGCCTGCCCACGGACGCCCCGGTCAACTTCACCGGGACGGGTGCGTTCGGAAAGGTGGGCCCGACCAACACCCTCTCGCTGGCCGAGCCCGGCAGCGGAGTCACGAGCGTCGCGACTTCCCTGCTCCTCCCGGGCCTCGGTACGCCGATCAACAACTACATGCGAGTACACGATGCGCAGACCGGAGCCGCCCTGCCGGGTTACCCGTCGAAGGCCCAGGGCCTCGACTTCCTCGGTGCCCCGGTGATCGCCGACGTCACCGGCGACGGACAGGCGGACGTGATCCAGGGCGGCGACAGCTCCACGCTCCACGCCTTCACCACCGGCGGGGCCCAGGCCTCCAGCTTCCCGAAGTTCACCACCGGCTGGATCGTCTTCGGCCCGTCCGTCGGTGACTTCGAGGGCGACGGCCACAACGACATCGTCGCCACGACGCGCGAGGGCTACCTGATGTCCTGGAGAACCGACGGAGCCGCGGACGCCAATCAGGAGTGGTGGAGCTCGCACCACGACGAGCGCAACACCGGCGAGTACGGCGTCGACACCCGGCCGCCTGGGATCCTGCGCGACGCCGCGGCCGCGAGCGACGGAAGCTCAATCAGCTGGACTGCGACCGGCGACGACTGGTACACGGGCACCGCCGACCACTACGAGATCGCCACCTCGGAGGGCCCGATCTGCCCACAGAACTTCGACTCGGCCAAGCCGCTGCCGGACGCGCCCGATCCCTCCGCCGCCGGCGCACCCGAGACCTACGCCGTCCCGACGGGCGCGCTCGATCACGTCGCGATCCGCGCGGTCGACGACGCGGGCAACCTCGGCCCGGTCCACGACTTCGGCCTCGCCGGCTCCGGGGGCGCCTGCCCGGGCGGCGGCGGGGGTGGGGGCGGCCCCGGAACCGGCGCCAACAACCCGGGTGGCGGGCCGGGCGGCGTCACGCCCAAGAAGTGCAAGAAGCACAAGAAGAGACACAAGCGCTCGGCCGAGTCGGCCAGGAAGAAGCACAAGAAGTGCAAGAAGAAAAAGAAGACGCACAAGCGCGCGGCAGGCGCACCCGCCGGTCTCTAGTCGAAGACCGCCTTCTCCACGGCTGAGAGCTCCGCCTTACAGCCTGTGACAGCCGGCGCCTTGCCGATCGCGCTGTCGGGGTCCTTGAGCCCATGGCCCGTGAGGACGCAAACGACGCTCTCGGGCTTCTCCATCCCGTCGGCGACCGGCAGCCCGTGCGCGAGCAGCCCTGCAACGGAGGCGGCCGAGGCCGGCTCGCAGAAGACGCCCTCGCTCGAGGCGACCCAGTGATAGGCCTCGAGGATCTGCTCGTCGGTGACCGCGGCGACCCGCCCGCGTGAGGCGGTGAAGGCGTTCATCGCCTCCTCCCAGCGGGCCGGGTTGCCGATCCGGATCGCGGAGGCGACGGTCTCCGGGTTCTCGATCGGGTGCCCCTCGACCAGGGGCGCGGAACCGGCGGCCTGGAAGCCGTAGAGGATCGGGGACGCCCCGTATTCCTGGAAGCCCGCCCACCATGAGGTCACGTTGCCGGCGTTCCCGACCGGAATCGCGAGGGCGGCGGGTGCCTCGCCGAGCTCGTCGCAGGTCTCGAAGGCCGCAGTCTTCTGGCCCTCGATCCGATAGGGGTTGACCGAGTTGACGAGCTCGACCGGGTGCTTCTTCGCGATCTCGCGGACGATCTCTAGGGCCTGGTCGAAGTTCCCCTCCAGGGCGATCACCCGGGCGCCGTGCATCAGGGCCTGGGCGAGCTTGCCGATCGCGATCTTGCCCTCGGGCACGATCACCGCCCCGCGCATCCCGGCGCGCGCCGCGTAGGCCGCGCAGCTCGCAGCGGTGTTCCCGGTCGAGGCGCAGATGATCGCCTCAGCCCCTGCCCCCTTGGCTCTGGAGACCGCGACCGTCATCCCCCGGTCCTTGAAGCTGCCCGTCGGGTTTGCGCCCTCGAACTTGAGGTGGACCTCCGCGCCGATGCGCTCCGAGAGTCGCGGCGAGTGGATCAGCGGGGTCGAGCCCTCGTTGAGCGTCACCACCGGGTCCCCCTCCTCGAGCGGAAGGCGATCGCGATAGCGCTCGATCAGCGGAGCGGGCATCTCATCCGAGCGGCCATCTCTATCCGAACTCCTCCTCGATCACCCTGATCGAGCGGGGTGGGGAGCGCAGGAAGTTGAGCTTCGCGATCCTCTCGAGCGCGGCCCCGAACCGCTTCTCCGACACCGGGTGCATGACCATGATCAGCTGGGCTTCGCCTCCGAGTCCCCGCTGAACCACGCTGCGCACCGAGACTCCGTTGTCGCCAAGGACCTCCGCCACCTGGGCGAGCACGCCGGGACGGTCGTCGACCTCGAGATGGAGGTAGAAGGCCATCTCGACGTCCTCGGCGATTGCGAGCTCCGCGTTCTCCTCGAACAGCGGCGAGCCTCCGGCGATCACCGACACCACGTCGCCGAGCACCGCGGAGGCCGTCTCGGGGCCGCCGGCGCCGGGCCCCGACATGGTGATCTCGGTGATCGCGGGGGACTCGACCATGACGGCGTTGAACGGGCCCTCGATCGGGGAGAGCGGGTGCCCCGGATAGAGGAAGCAGGGAAAGACGCGAACGCTGATCTCTCCGTCGCCGACCCGCTCCGCCACCCCAAGCAGCTTCAGCGAGAGCCCTAGCTCCTTCGCGTAGGCGAGATCGTCGGGCTTGATCGCCTCAATGCCCTCGAAGGGGACGTCGTCGAGGCCCACCGGCGCGCCGAAGGCGAGCCTCGCGAGGATCGCCATCTTCGCCGCGGCGTCGGCGCCGCCGACGTCGTCGGTCGGGTCGGCCTCCGCGTATCCGAGGTCCTGCGCCTGCTTCAGCGCCTCCTCGTAGGAGAGGCCGCTGCGCGCCATCTCGGTGAGGATGTAGTTGGTCGTCCCGTTGACGATCCCGAAGACCTTCTCGATGGGGATCGCGCCGAGGCTCTCCTGGACCACGCGGATCACCGGGATCGCCCCGGCCACCGCCGCCTCGAAGCGAAGCTGGGCACCCCCCTCCCGCGCCGCGGCCACGAGCTGATCGCCGTGCTGCGCGAGCAGCTGCTTGTTGGCGGTCACCACGTGCTTGCCTTCGCGGAGCGCGCGGGTGACGTAGTCGAGCGCCGGATCGGTGCCGCCGATCAGCTCCACGACGATGTCGCTGGCCGCCAGGATCTCGTCGAAGTCACCGTCCTTGGAGCTCAGGACCCCGGCTACCTCGGGACGGCGGCCCGACACCTCCTCGACCATGTCGGCGCGCTCCTCGAGCAGCGTCCGGAACGCGCCGCCCACCGTCCCCTTCCCGAGGATCCCGACCTTCGCGGTCTCCGCCATCACTCGTCCCTGCTGAGCAGGTCGTCCCAGGTCTCGCGCCGGACCACGACCCTGGCGTCACCGTCACGGCAGAAGACCACCGGCGGCCGCGGCACGCCGTTGTAGTTGTTCGCCATCGCGTAGCCGTAGGCGCCCGTCGCCGGGGTGACCAGCACGTCGCCAACCCGCGGCGTGGCCAGCTCGGCGTCTCGCACCAGGACGTCCCCGGACTCGCAGTGCATCCCGGCGATCGTGGCCGAGGTCTCCGGCGTGTCCCCGGCGCGGTCCGCGATCACGGCCTCGTAGTGGGCGCCGTAGAGCATCGGCCGCAGGTTGTCCGACATCCCGCCGTCGACCGCCACGTAGGTGCGCACGCCGGGAATCTCCTTCACGGTCCCGACGCGATACGCGGTGATCCCGGCGTTGCCGACCAGCGAGCGCCCCGGCTCGACCAGGATCGTCGGCGCCGGATCGAAGACGCGCTGCACGCCCTCGACCTTGACGGCGACGTAGTCGTCGATCTGGGGCGGTTGGTCGGAGTCGAGGTAGGCGATGCCGAGCCCTCCGCCGACGTTAAGCAACTCCGGCTGGAGGTCCACGGCGTCACAGAAGTCGGCGATCACCTCAATCGCCTTCACATAGGGCTCTAGCTCGAAGATCTGGGAGCCGATGTGCGCGTGGAGCCCGACCAGCTGGAGATGCTGGGAGTCGCGCACCCTCTCCACCGCTCGCTCCGCGAGCCGGTCGGCGAGACCGAAGCCGAACTTGGAGTCCAGCTGACCGGTCTGGACATAGTCATGGGTGGAGGGCTTGATCCCGGGCGTGACTCGGATAAGCACCCTCTGGGAACGGTCGAGCAGCCGATCGGCGAGCTCGATCTCGTCGAAGGAATCGAGGATCAGGTGGCCGACCCCTGACTCGAACGCGTAGCGGAGCTCGGCCTCGGTCTTGTTGTTGCCGTGCAGGTGGATGCGGGCGGGGTCGAAGCCCGCGGCGAGCGCCATGTGGAGCTCCCCGCCGGAGGCGACGTCCACCGAGAGCCCCTCCTCGCGCATCACCCGGTAGGCGGTGGTGACGGGGAGCGCCTTGCTCGCGTAGATCACCTCGAAGCCGTCCGTGCGCTGCTCGAAGGCGCTCACATACTCCCGCGCCCTGCGTCGCATGTCGTCCTCGGCGTATATGTAGGCCGGGGTCCCGAACTCCTCGGCCAGCTCGACCACGTCGCAGCCCGCGACCTCGAGATGGCCGCGTTCGTTCACGCGCGAGCCCGACGGGTAGACCGGCGAGGCGGCGATCGGGTCTGTCGCGACGGGCCCCGAGCTGTCTGCCCTGGTTGCCATGGGGCAGGGATTCTGAACGAGTTGGGCCAGAATCCCCGCAATGCAGCGCTCTCTCCCCAGGCGCCCCGACCGCGAGGGCCGCCAGGAGGGGCTGGCCTACGCCCTCTGGCTTCCGCAGGATCCACCGCCCTGGCCGGCGGTGGTGATCGTGCATGGGGCCGGCTCCCGGAAGGAGAACCACGCTGACTTCGCGCGGCTCGCCGCGGCAGGCGGCTGGGCGGCGCTCACCTTCGACCTGCCGGGCCACGGCGAGTCCGATCCGCCGATGTCGGGAGCCGCCGTCGAGGAGGTGATCGCGATGGCCCGGCTGCTCGGATCCCAGGAGGGCGTCGACACGAATCGGGTCGTAGTTCGCGGCTCGAGCCTGGGCGGGTTTCTCGCCATTTGCGCGGCGTCCGAATCCGATGAGATCGCGGGGGTGATCGCGATCTGCCCCGCGAGCCAGGACCACCTCGCCGGCGGACTGCGCCGCGGCAGGTTCGAGATGCGCGTCGGCGATCCCGTCGGCCTCGAGGCGTGGCTGCTGGCACAGGACATCGGGGAGGCAGTCGAGCGGATCGCCCCCCGGCCGCTGATCTTGATGCACGCCGAGGGCGACACGCAGATCCCCAGCGATCACTCCGAGGAGCTCTATGAGCGGGCCGGTGATCCGCGCAGGCTTGTCATCGCACCCGGCGGTGCCCACACCACCGTGCAGCACGATCCCGAGCTGCAGGGCATGGCGCTCCGCTGGCTCGTGCGCGAGCTAGCCGGCCGCGAGCCGAGTCGCTAGCCGCAGCTAGTGGTGAGAGCCGCGGCCCCGGCCACGTCCGGACGACTGGCCCGAGCTGCGGCTGGAGGACGAGGATGAGGACGGCGAGTCGTTCCCGCCGCGGCCCCGGCCGCGGCAGTCGCCGTGCGAGTCATCGGACTCGTCATCGGAGCCGCTCGAGGGCAGTCCGGATGTACCGGTGGACTGGCCCGGGCGATTGTGGTGTCCGTTCCCGTTCACTTCGCCGTTGCCGTTGCCGTTGGTGTGGTTGCCGTGGTTGCCGTGGCTTCCGTCGCTATGGCCGTTGTCGCCATCGCCGTTGTTGCCGTGGCCGCTGGGAAGGCCCGGGAGGTCGGGCTTGTCGGTGCGGTCGTCGTCGCGGCCGCTCGGCGCCTTCGGCGTGTCCTCATCACCACCGCCGATCGGCTCGCTGGTCCCCAGGCCGGGACCCTCATCCGACGAGCCGTTGTCGCCGCCGGAGCTCGGAGGAGCCGCCGGCGTGTTCCCGGAGGGTGGCGGGCCACCGGAGCCCAGCTGCCCACCGGCGCCGCCGTTGTGTGAAGCGCCACCGCCACCGCCGCCGCCGCCGACGCCGCCGGTCGCGGATCCAACCTCGACCGAGACCGACGCGAGCTGACCGGAGGCCCCGCTCAGCGGTGCACCGCCGCCCCCGCCGCCCGCGCCGCCGGCCGAGGACGATCCCTGGCTCAGCTCGACGTAGCCGCCGTTGGAGGTGATGCCCGCGGCCGAGGGCCAGACGTTGAAGGAGACGACCCCGATCAGGGTGACGAAGACGATCGCCGCGCCGGCGAGCAGACCGCCGGACGCGCCCACGCCGACGATGAAGCTCTCTGGGGTTCTGGATGTCCTGCCCGCCACGTGAGACTCCCCGACTCTCGCGGCGCGCCAGTTACGCGCAGTCACGGTACGTGGATCGTGTCGCATAAGCCGGACCATAAAAACCCCAATAGCGAGGTAAACGCGTGTTCTAAAGCCGCACGTTGCGGACTACCAATTAACGGGCGGATCAGTTACTCGGTTACAGGTAGCCGAGTGGATCGACGGCCTGACCGTTCACCCGGACCTCGAAGTGGAGGTGCGGGCCGAAGCAGTGCCCGGTGCATCCGACCAGCCCGATGGTCTGCCCCTGGGCCACCTGCCCGCTGCTGACGAGGATCTGGGACTGGTGCGCATAGCAGGTCGACAGGCCGCCGCCGTGAGAGATGCAGGTGTAGTTGCCGTAGCCGCCGGAGGGACCGGCGAGCGCAATCGACCCCGATGCCGCCGCCCTGATCTGCGTGCCGGTCGGCACCGCGATGTCGATCCCCTCGTGGAAGCTGCCCCAGCGGGGCCCGAAGCCCGAGACGACCGGGCCGTTGACCGGCCAGATGAATTGGCCGCTCCCACCTCTGATCGGTCCGGCGGGAAGCGCGCCGGCCTGCTGGGCGAGCTGCTCGGCGATCTTCTCGGAGATCTCGGAGACGTCGCCCTCGAGGTCCTCCTTCTGCTTCCGGACCTGCATCAAGGTGGCGTGCTGCTGGCGGCGAGCGCTGGCGAGCTCATCGGTCCGCTGCCGGAGCTTCAGCCTGGTCGCCTCGAGCTCCTGCTTCCGCGCGGCGATCTGGTCACGGGCGGCGCGAACCGTGTTGACGGTGACCTGCATCTGGTTCCGCAGCTCGCGGACCCTGACGACGATCTCGTTGTTCTGGTCCTGGAGCGTCCCCACGTACTGGCTGCGTGCGAGTAGGTCGTCGAAACCGTGTGCCTGGAGGAGAACCGTGATCAGGTCCGGCTCGTTGGACTCGTAGATCGCGACGAGCCGCTGCTCGAGGATCTGAATCGCGTCGCGGAGCCGCCGCTTGAGATGGTCCAGACGGGCCTGCGCCGCTTCGAGCTCGGCCTGCTTCTGGGCGAGCCGCGCCGCGGCCTCCGCCTCCTTGTTCCTCAGCTGGGCGACCTCGGCCGTCAGCCGGTCGAGCTGCGCCGACTCGTGGCTGATCCTCGTCGTCAGGACACCCGCGTGGGCCTGGACGTGCGAGAGCTTGCTCTGGGTCGCGTCGAGTCTCTGCTGGAGGGTCTTGCCCGATGCGCTGCCCACGGCCATCGCGCAGGCGCACGCGAGCACGGCGCCGCAGAGCGCCAGCGTCAACAGCTTCGATCGAGTCATCCCGCGTGAAAGGTTGAACGCCCGCCGGGGCGGGGGTTGAAACGGCGGTTGCAGCCTGTCTATGCCGAGACCGCGGTCGCCTCTCGGTCGGCCCCCTTGGCGGAGCCGTTGGCGGCCGCGCCGTTGCTGGCCTGCTTGGCGATCTCAGCCGCCTCCGCGAAGCGCTCCTGATAGGTCCGCGCCTGCATCCGCGAGATGACCAGCCGCTGTACCTGGGCCGTGCCCTCGAACAGCTGGTAGATCTTCGCGTCGCGGAACCACTTCTCGAGCGGGCAGTCGGTTGACTGCGCATAGGGCCCGACCAGCTCCATCAACGTCGTGGTCGCCCACATCGTCACGTCGCCGGCCTTGAGCTTCGACATCGAGCCCTGGCCGCCGGTCATCGCGATCCCGTTGCGTCCCATCCAGGCGGCCCGCTGGACCAGGAGCCTGGAGGCGTCGATCTCGGTGGCGACGTCGGCGAGCACCTGCTGGATGCGCTGCTCCTCCAGCGCCGGCCTGCCCTCGACCGTCTGGTCACCCAGGTACTCGAGCGTCCACTCGTAGGCCGCCTGGGCGATACCGAGAGCGGACGCGCCGACGATCGGCCGGGTCATCTCGAAGGTCGCCAGCGCGTTCGATGATCCGGCCTTCTGACCGGACCGTGCCCGCTCGAGCTTGCGATTCAGCTTGTCCATCCCGCCGAGCAGGTTCTCGACGGGGATCCGGCAGTCCTCGAGGATCACCTCGGCGGTGTGCGAGGCCCGGATGCCGATCTTCGACTCCTTCTTGCCCTGGCGCAGGCCGGGCGTCTCCGGACCGACCACGAAGGAGGCCTGCCCACGGTGCCCGAGCTCGGGGTCGACGGTCGCGACGACCACGTGGACGTCGGCGATGCCGCCGTTCGTGATGAAGACCTTGGTCCCGTTCAGGACCCACTCGTCGCCATCGAGCTTGGCCGTCGTCTTCAGGCTCTTCACGTCCGAACCCGCCTGCGGCTCGGTGACGGCGTAGGCGCCGAGGCGCACCTCATCATCGGTGCCGAAGCACTGCGGCACCCACTCGGCGATCTGCCCCGGGGTGCCGGAGGCCGCGATCCCCGCGGCGGCCAGGCCGGAGCCCTGGATCGCGAGCGCGATCCCGGCGCAGCCCCAGTGCAGCTCCTCGGCGGTGATCACGCCGAACTGGCCGCCCGGATCGGCGCCCATACGCTGCATGTGCTCGAGCCCTTGGAGGCCCCACTTGCGGGCTTCCTTGATCACCTCCCAGGGAGTGCTCTCCTCCTCGTCGTGCTTGCGAGCGACGGGGCGGATCACCTCGCGCGAGAACCTGCGGACGTGCTCCCTGTGCTCGCGCTGCTCGTCGGAGAGGGCGAAGTCCATTTCGTCGGCCTGCCTTTCGTACGGTCGAGAAAACCGATTGACTGGTCAGTCAGCCAGTCTACCGGACCTGGAAGTGGAACCTGCCACTTACCGCAGGCCGGTAATGCCTGCGAGTAGCGTTCCCCGCCGTGCGCCTCCCCGGGCCCATCAAGAGCGCCATCGAGTGGCTTCGCTCGGAGCTTCCGCGTCGGCTCGGAACCACCGGCCTGATCGCGGCGGGACTGGCGCTCATCGTCGCCCTGGTGGTGGCGCTCGTGGCGATCAACCCCTTCGAGGGCGGCGGTGACGGCGAGACGCGGGTGGTGACGATCGCCGTCGCCACGGACAACGCCCAGCAGGCTCCAGTCGGGACGCTCGGCTTCCCGCTGGTCGCGACTCGGAACACCACCAGGATCAGCGGGCCGGACCCGACCAGCGACGCGGCGGCGGCTGCGCTCGCGACCCATCCCCCGGCTCCGGGCGCGAGGCCGCTGCAGGCGGCCGTCCTCGTCCCGGACGACGACTGGCAGGCGGGCATCGCCGCCTCGGTGCTCTCGGGGCCGCCGACGCGGATGCCGGTGCTGGTCAGCGGGCACGGCTCGGTGCCCGACGCCACCGCCCAGGCGCTGGCCCAGCTCAACCCGCGCGGCGGCGGGGCATCAGGGGGCACCCAGGTCTATTCCGCCGGAGGAGCTGCGGTGCCGTCGGGCCTGAAGTCGGACCAGCTGCACGGGGACTCGCCCGCCGAGATCGCCAACTCGGTCGATCAGCTTCGCCAGCGGCTGCTGAAGCGGGAGCCCCAGCACATCGTGATCGTGAGCCTCGACGAGCCCGGCTACGCCATGCCCGCCGCGGCCTGGGCGGCTCGGTCCGGCGACCCAGTCCTGTTCAGCGGCCACAACCAGGTGCCGGCCGCCACCCTGGCCGCGCTCCGGCGCCACGCGGCGGCGGCCGTCTACGTGATCGGGCCCGAGTCAGTGATCTCGAAGGCCGCCCTGTCACAGATCGCCAGGGTGTCCGCGAGCGTGCACCGCGTCGGCGCCACCGGCGTCGTCCAGAATGCCCTCCTCTTTGCCCGTTACACGGACGGCACCTTCGGCTGGAACATCAACGACCCGGGCCACGGCATGGAGCTCGCCAATTCCGATCGGCCTTTGGACGCGGCGGCCGCGGCGTCTCTGGCGTCGAGCGGAAAGTGGGGGCCGTTGCTGATCACCGATACCGCGGACGCCCTGCCCTCCGAGCTGCGCAGCTTCCTCCTCGACATCAAGCCGGGCTACGCGACGGATCCGACGCGCGCCGTGTACAACCACGTCTGGCTGATGGGCGACGCGACCGCGATCGGTGGACAGGTACAGGCGGAGGTGGACGAGCTGGCGGAGCTCGCGCCGGTCGGCAGCGCCGGCGGCCAGGGCACTGGAGCCGGAGGGGTCGTGCAACCCGGCGGGGCCGAGAGCGAGCCGAATCCCGCTCCCCAGAAGGGCAAGAAGTGAGCGAGGCGGAGCGACCCGATCGGCTGACCAGGCCGGTGACCGTCGAGGACATCCGGGCATTGGCCGGGCCCTCCACCCCGCATTTCGCCCTTCAGGTCCGCAACCGGATCCGGCGGCTGATCGAGGGGCTGCCGGAGGACGATCCGGTGAGGCGCGAGGGCGAGACCCAGATCGCCCGTCTCGAGGAGCTCGCCGAGCACAGCGGTGATCCGCGGGGCGGCACCGGGGTCGCGCACTGATGAAGGAGCTCGCCGACGGTGTCTGGCACATCAAGTGCCTGCCGGGCCTGCCCTGGGCGGTCAACGCCTACCTCGCCGGGGACGTCCTCATCGACGCCGGCTGCCGGCAGTCGACCGGCCGCATCCTGAAGCAGCTCGACGGCCACGACGTCACCGCTCACGCGCTCACCCACGCCCACCCCGATCACCAGGGCGCGAGCCGCGACGTCTGCGAGAGGCTTGGCATCCCCTTCTGGTGCCCTGAGGCGGACATCCCCGCGGCCGAGGACGCGAAGCTGATCGACGAGCGCCAGCCCGACACTTTCATGGCCCACTTCTACTGGCGGATCTTCCACGGCCCGGGCCGCAAGGTGGACAGGCCGATCAACGGCGGCGACGAGGTCGCGGGCTTCCAGGTGATCGACACGCCGGGCCACTCGGCCGGCCACGTCGTCTTCTGGCGCGAGGCCGACAAGGTGCTGATCATCGGAGACGTGCTCGCCAACATGGATCAGTACCTCGGCATCCCGGGGCTCCACGAGCCGAAAGCCGCGCTCACGCCGGACCCCGCCCGCAACCGGGAGTCGGCGAAGAAGCTCGCGACGCTGGAGCCGGAGCTGGTCTGCTTCGGGCACGGGGCGCCGTTACGCGACCCGCAGAAGTTCGTCGACTTCGTGAACTCCCTTTAGCCCTCCGGTCCCGCTCCGTATCCTTCTGCCATCGCACCGGACTGGCACCTGGCGCAGGTCAACGTCGGAATCACCAAGGAGCCGCTCGACTCGCCGGCCTTGGCTGACTTCGTCGCTTTGCTGGAGCCCGTCAACGCACTCGCCGACGACAGCCCGGGCTTCGTCTGGCGGCTGCAAACCGACGACGGGGACGCCACGGCGATCCGCGCGTTCGATGATGAGCGCATCCTGGTCAATGCGTCGGTATGGGAGTCGATGCAGGCGCTCTGGCGGTTCGTCTACGACGGCCGCCACCTCGAGGTCATGCGCCGCCGCAGGGAGTGGTTCACGCGGCTGACGGAGGCCCACCTGGTTCTCTGGTGGATTCCGGCGGGCTCAATTCCGACACTGGCGGACATGAGGGAACGGATCGAGCACCTGCGCGCCCACGGCCCGACGCCCTACGCGTTCACCTTCAAGCGCCACTTCGCACCACCGTCGGCCTCGGAGCAGCGAGAGATCGTCGACGACCGGGATCCCTGCCCGGCCTGATCGCCGTCTAGCCGCCGGGGCCGAAGGCCTCGATGATCTTGGCCTGGTACTCGCCGATCTGCTCCGGCGGGATGAAGTAGGTCGCCGGGGTCAGGAAGACGCCGTCGCCTCGCTCGGCGACCTCGGCGACTCGCTCGCGGACCTTGTCCAGCGGGCCAGCCGCCGTGAAGGCCTCGACCATCTCGTCGGGGATCTGCTCCGGGACGGCCGCCAGGTCGCCCTTCCGGAAGGCATCACCGGCCGCCTCGGCGGCGTCGGCGAATCCGTGCATCTCCCAGAGCGGCTTGTAGGTTCGGACCGTCGAGTAGAAGGCGATGGTGCGGCGTGCCGCGTCCAGCGCGCGGGCCTCGTCGTCGTCGATCACGGTGGTGACCGTAGGGATGAAGTCGAGGTCGGCGCGCTGCCGGCCTGAGCGCTGCAACCCGGTCTCAAAGCTGGGCACCACCACTTCGTCGAGCCAGCGCACGGGGCACATGGGATGGCCGATCAGCCCGTCGGCGACATCGCCGGCCATCCGGCACATCCCCTCGCGCATCGCAGCGGCGTAGATCGGGACCCGGTCGCGCGCCGACTTGTGGGGCCTGATCCAGCCCTTGATGTCGATGTCCTGGTACTCGCCCTCGTACCGGATCGGCTCGCCGGTCGGTGCCTTCTCCATGATCAGGCGGGCGGCCTCGATCATCTCCCGCAAGTGCGGGGCCGGCTTTCCGTAGTCGACCGAGTGCCAGGTCTCGTTGAGGCGCCTGACGCCAGCGCCGAGGCCGAGGCGGAACCTGCCTCCCGCCATCTCGTCGATGTCGAGGGCGGTCACCGCGAGGATGAAGGCGCTCCGGGTGAATGCCCAGGCGATGCCGGTGCCGACGTCGACACTCTCGGTCTTCGCGGCCAGCCAGGTCGCCTGGGTGACGGAGCTGCGAAACAGCTCGGGCGCCCAGATGCAGTCGATGCCGGCGGCCTCGGCGGAGCTCGCCTGCTGCGCCAGGTCGGCGGGCGTGTCCCCGATTGCGGCGATCGAGATGCGGTCGAGTGCGGCCAAGGGCGGCGAGCCTACTTCGCGGGCGTCTCGACCGGGGTGTTGTCGAGGGAGCGCCAGAGATAGAGACACGCGAGGGTGCGATGCGGTCGCCAAGGCTCGGCGATGCGCTCGATCTCCTCGACGCCGGGAAGCTCGTCGAGGCCGTAGGCGATCTGGATCGCGCGCCGGATCCCAAGGTCCCCGGCCGAGACCACGTCGAGCCGACCCAGGTGGAAGATCAGGAACATCTCTGCCGTCCAGAGCCCGATGCCCTTCACCTCGATGAGCTCGGCGGTTACGTCCTCGTCGGAGAGGTTCGCGAGCCCCTTCAGGTCGAGGCGGCCATCCTTGACGCGAGCGGCCAGGTCGCGCAGGAACTCGACCTTGGCGTTGGAGAGTCCCGCCTTACGGAGCGTGGTCCGCCGCTTGCGGAGAATCTGCTCCGGGGTGGGGGTCTCGCCCCCGAACTGGTCGAGGAGCTTCGCCCAAATCGATGCTGCCGCTTTGGTGGAAAGCTGCTGACCGACGATCGCTCTCGCGAGCGCCTCGTACGGATCGGTCCGGCTTCCGCGGCGATCGATCTCGGGGTGAATCGGCCCCTGCTCCTCCATCACCCGCCGGAGGACCTTGTCCGCGCGCATCAGCTCGCGGTCGTCGGGGCTCCACTTCGCGGCGGGTTTGCGGGCATGCGCGCCCGCGGGCCTGGTGGCCATCGCTAAATCAACGCCCGCATGGGCTCGCTTGTGAGATCCGGTCTAGACCCGCTGGATCAGCGTGCCGGTCCCGAGCCCGCCGCCGCAGCACATGGTCACCAGGCCGGTCTCCTTGTCGGAGCGCTCCAGCTCGTGGAGCAGGGTGGTGATCAGGCGCGCGCCGGTGGAGCCGAGAGGATGACCGATCGCGATCGCGCCGCCGTTCACGTTGACGCGATCCATGTCGGGCTCGAGCTCGCGACGCCAGGCCGCGACCACGGAGGCAAAGGCCTCGTTGATCTCGATCAGGTCGATGTCGTCCATCTTCATCCCGTTGCGATCGAGGATCTTCTTGGTCGCCGGGATGGGACCGGTGAGCATCATCACCGGGTCGACGCCGACCGTGGTCTGGTCGACGACCTTCGCGCGCGGGGTGAGGCCGAGCTCCTTGGCCTTCTCCGGCGTAGTCAGGAGCACCGCGGCCGCGCCGTCGGAGACCTGCGAGGAGTTGCCTGCGGTGATCTTGCCGTCCTCCTTGAAGGCCGGCTTCAACGACGCCAGCTTCTCGAGCGAATCCTCGACCGGAGGCCGGATGCCCTGATCGGTGACGTAGGTGTCACCGTTGTTCTGCCACGGGATCATCTCCCGCTCGAAGCGACCCTCCTCGGTCGCCTGGTGGGCGAGCTGATGGGAGCGAAGCCCGATCTCATCGAGCTCGGAGCGAGGGATCTCCCACTTGTCGGCGATCATCTCCGCGGAGATGCCCTGCGGCACGAGGTTGTAGCGCTCGAGCAGCTGAGGCGAGAAGGCGAAGCCGTGCTCCTTCATCACCTCGGCCGAGTCGGCGAAGGAGATGTGTCCCATGTGCTCTACGCCGCCGCCGATGGCGACGTCGTGGACTCCGGAGGCGACGAGCGCCGCCGCGAAGTTGACGGCCTGCTGCGCCGAGCCGCACTGGCGGTCGACCGTGGTGGCGGGGGTCTCCATCGGGAGACCGGCCTCGAGCCAGGCGTTGCGGGCGATGTTGATGCCCTGCTCACCGAACTGCTGCACGCACCCGGCGACGACGTCCTCGACCTCGGAGGGCTCGATGCCGGCCCTCTCGATCACCGCGCCGTAGGTCTTGGCGAGCAGATTCGAGGCGTGGACGTCCTTGTAGTAGCCCTTCTCCTCGTGCCCGCGACCAACCGGAAGGCGGGCGGCCTCCACGATCACGACCTCGCGTCCACCAAACTTTCCGTTCTCAGCCACCTCTTGCCTCCTCAGTCGGTTTCTTCAAGCAACTAAGTCTCGTAGACCTGAGCATACACCCATTGACTGGCGAGTCAGCCAGTGCGCTACTCGCTTCCTCGACCGCCCGCTCCCGGTCGAAGAAGGCGGCCATCCCGAGCGGCCTGTCCTCGTCGTCGAACCAGATCACCAGCGTGAAGTCCTGCACGGGGACCTCCTCGCCCATGCCGGTCGCGACCAGATGCCAGCGAGAGTCGACGGCGACCGCCGGGCCGTGGTCCGTGATCCCGAGCACCTCATAGCGGTTGCCCTCCCACGTTCCCTGCCATTCACGCAGCCACTCGCGCAAGTCCTCGCCGGAATAGGGACCGGTATCGGGAAAGCTCGGGTCGGGGCGGAACTCGAAATCCGGGCCGACCGCTTCGAAGAAGGCGTCGACGTCGCCCGAATTCCAGGTCTCGACGAGCCCGTTGACCAACTCGATCCGGCGCGACTCCACGGTCCTCGACTGTACGCCGCAGAGGAGAGACTGGGCAGCCTGCTGCAACCCGTTTCGGGTGGTGATAGACACCCCACGTGGCGGGCGGTCCCACATATGAGCGACCTGCGATCGCGGGGAGCGGGACGATCGCCTGCGGGCTCGCCGCCTGCGCGAGCGCGGCCTCGGGCGTTCTCCTGCTGGCCCGCTCTGACGCCTCGGCCTGGCGGGCCGAGGAGCAGGCGCACTCGCTCGCCGCGAAGGTGGACGATGCGGACGCCAAGCGGATCAAGGTGACGACTGCGGCCGGCGATCTGGCGGACTCCGACCTCATCGTGGAGGCGATCGTCGAGGAGCTCGGGCCAAAGGCCGATCTGCTCAAGGCCGTCGGCGACGCGGCTGCCGACGCGGACCTCGCCACCACCACCTCCTCCCTCTCCCTCGAGGAGCTCGGCTCGCAGAGCGGTCACGCCGATCGGGTCTTCGGGCTGCACCCGTTCAACCCGGTCACGAAGATGGATCTGATCGAGCTCTGCCTTCCCGACTCCGCCCGAGAGGAGATCGGCCCGCGGGCGCGCGCCTGGGGCGAGGCGATCGGCAAGACGGTGGTCGAGGTGCCGAGCGAACCTGGCTTCGTCGTCAACCGGCTGCTCTTCCCGTACCTCTTCGACGCCGTGCGCCTGATGGAGCAGACGGGGATGGAGGCGGAGGACGTCGACCGCTGCATGACCCTGGGCGCGAACTACCCGATGGGGCCCCTCGCGCTGCTCGACCTGATCGGCGTGGATGTGGCGGTCGCGATCGGCGAGGCCCTCTACGCCGACAGCGGCGAGGAGCACCACAGACCGCCCGGCCGCCTGGTCGCCCTGGTGGAGGACGGGAGGCTGGGACGCAAGTCCGGCGCGGGGTTCTACGAGTACGACTAGCCGCCGCCGCTCATGTTGAGGACGAGCTGGCCGACCGTCTCGCCGACCTCGTCCAACACCTCCGGGTCGAGCTTGTCGAGGGTGTCCTGGTCCGTGTCCGCGTAGGGGTAGTTGAAGTCGATCAGGTCGATCGAGGGGATTCCCTGCTCGAGGAACGGGATGTGGTCGTCGATGACGCCGCCCTGAACGCCAGGCGGGAAGACATCCTCGGCGCCCACCTCCTCCGCCGCCTGGCGGAGCTGCTCCCAGAGCGGCTGATTCGAGTTCGCCTCTCGGCGGATCCTCGCGCCCCGGTTGGCGATGTAGTCGAGCAGGATCATGTCCCCGATCTCGCCGGGGTGCCCGGCCGCGTACGCCCTCGATCCGCGAAGCGCGCAGAAGGCGAAGTCCTTGTCGGTGCACCCGGGCGGGTCTTCCTCTCCGTCGAAGAGGACGAAGCGGATCTCACGGTGGTCCGCCGGCAGCTCGGCGGGGAGCGTGCGGGCCAGTTCCATCACCGCGGCGGTGCCGGCCGCGCTGTCGTTGGCGCCGACGAATCCCTGGGGGTGCCACTCGCTGTCGTAGTGGGCGCCGATCAGGATCGCCGGCGCGCGCCCGGGCAGCACCGCGACGATGTCTCGCAGCCCCTGCTGCGGGCCGCTGCTCGGGAAGGGCTCCAAAGCAACGCGGAGCGGCTGTCCGGGTTCCGCGTCCAGCATGCCCTTGAGGGTTACGGCCAAGTTGCGCAGCTGGGGCGAGCCCGCCGGGCGCTGGCCCACCGCGACCTGGGCGCGGACCAGCGACATCGCCCGGCCGCCGTCGAAGCGGTTCGGCGGCGACCCGGAGTCGCCGCCGCCGCACCCTGCGGCGGCGATCAGCGTGAGCCCGACCAGGCCCGCGCCCAGAAGCGGAGTGGTCCTATGCCGCCTGCTTGCCCTTGCGCTTGACGCGCGACTTCGTCGCGATCGGCGGGACGGCGGGCTCCTCATGGCGCCCGGAACGATCCCAGATCACATCCACCTCCGAGACACCCTGCTTCGAGGCCTCGGCCTCGATCTCGGACCACGGGAGCTGCGCCTCCGGAAGGTCATCCCACCGGGCGAGGTCGAGCGCCTCGAGCGCGCCCTCCAGCGCCGGCCCCCTGTGCTCCTCCGAGCGGAGCACCGCCCTGACTACCTCAAGCTGCTTATCGCTGAACCGGACGACCCACATGCGTCCTCCTAGCGGACCCTCGATTTCCGGCAACCTAGACCTCTATACGGACGGAAGGAAAAGTCCCTGCAACCGTGCCGTTATGCCGACTGCGGGTGTATCCGAACCGCTTCGATCCGGTTTTCGCGCACCGATTCCACCCGGATCTCGTAGCCGTCCGCGGCGATCAGATCGCCCCGCTTCGGCAGACGGCCGAGCTCCCCGAAGACGTATCCGCCGATCGAGTTGTAGGCGTCGGTGTCGACCGGCAACTCGATGCCCCGGTCGGAGAGGTCCCCGAGGGAGACGTGCCCGCGCACGTACCAGTCGCCGTTCGCCAGCTGCCTGAGGGATCCCGCCAGCGGGTCCGTCTCGTCCTCGATCTCCCCGACGACCTCCTCGAGGATGTCCTCGACGGTGACGATGCCGACCGTCCGCCCGTACTCGTCCACCACGACGCCCATCGAGGAGCGCTGGCGCTGGAGCTCCGTGAGGAGGTCGTCGAGCGGCTTGGTCTCCGGGACGATCAGGGCGTCGCGGATCACCGATTCGATCTTCGCCTCGGGCCCTTCGGCCATCATCAGCCGGACCAGCCGGAGCGCGTGGACGATTCCCCGCACCCGGTCCGCGTTGCCGTCCTCGACCACGACCAGGCGGTTGTGTCCTGACGAGATGCAGAGGTTGAGGGCGTCGGAGACGTTCGAGGACGCGTCGACGGTCACCACCGCCGGGATCGGAGTCATCACCTCGCGAGCCTCCTGCTCGTGCAGGTGGAAGACGCCGCGGAGCATCACCGCCTCGCCCGGGTCGAGCTTGCCCCGCACAGCGGACTGCGAGATCAGCATCTGGAGGTCCTCGGAGGTGGGCTGCTCCTCGTCGAGCTCCTCCTGACGCACGCCGAGCAGGTGGACGATGCCGTTCGCCATCCAGGTGAGCGCGACCGTGAGCGGGGCGGTCACCCGCCGGAACCAGCGCAGCGGGCTGGCGAGGCGGCGCGCGCTGCCCTCCGGCCGCGCGATCGCGAAGAGCTTCGGCGCCTGCTCTCCCACGACGACGTGGAGCGAGGTGACCAGCGCATACGCGATCGCCACGGAGATGGCGACCGCCACTCCGTGCGAGAGGCTGCCGAAGATCGGCTCGATCAGCTCGGCGACGGCGGGCTCGCCCAGGAAGCCGATTCCGATCGACGCCATCGTGATCCCCAGCTGGCAGGCCGAGAGGTACTCGTCGATGTCGTCGAGCTGCTCGAGCACCCCCCCGGCCCCGCGCGTGCCCTCGGTGGCCAGCTGCTCGAGCCGCGACCGCCGCGAGCGCACCAAGGCGAACTCGGCCGCGACGAAGACGCCGTTCAGGGCGATCAGGACGAACAGCAGCACGAGCAGGACCGCGGTCATCGCTCGCGGCCTGGGTCAGGCGGCCGGTGTGGAGCCGGATAGAGGACGCCCGTTCGGGCGCGCGTACTTCGAGGGAGGTCGTCGTCGTTCACTGGCGACGAGCCAAGGCTACCGAACGGGATGACGGTGTTTGTGCCGCCGCCTGTGCCTCCGCTTACGCCGCTTGCGCTTCTGGTGCCGGCCCGCGGCGCTTAGGCGAGCTCCTCGACCTTCTTCGCCAGCTCGAAGTCGTTCTCGGTGAGGCCGCCCTCGGCGTGGGTCGAGATCGCCACCTCGACCTGGCTCCAGGAGATCGCGATGTCGGGGTGGTGGTTCATCTCCTCTGCGGGCCCGACGAGCGAATCGACGAACTTGACCGAGCCCACGAAGTCGTCTCGCTCGAAGCTCTTCACGATGTACTCGCCCCGCTGGCGCCAGCCATCGAGCCCCTTCAGCCTCTCCTTGATCTCCTCGTCGCTCAGAAGTGCCATATTCGTCTGGTGCGAATCGCCAGCCTGGTTCCCTCGGCGACCGAGATGCTATTCGCCCTCGGACTCGGCGATCAAGTCGTCGCCGTCACTCACGAGTGCGACTACCCGCCCGAGGCCGCCCGCAAGCGCCACCTGACCCGGAGCCTGGTCCCCGAGGGGCTGTCCGCGGGGCAGATCGACGCCGAGGTCAAGCGGCTGACCGGCGAGGGGCGCCACCTCTACGACCTCGACGAGCCGGCGCTCCGCGAGCTGGACGTGGACCTGATCGTCACTCAGGCGGTCTGCGAGGTCTGCGCGGTCTCCTATGACGACGTGGTCGCGGTCGCGGCGCGGCTGCCGTCGAAGCCGCGGGTGATCTCGCTTGACCCCTCGAACCTCGCCGAGGTGCTCGCCGACATCCCGCGACTAGGCGACGTGGCCGGGGTCGCCGATCGCGCCCGGCGTCTCCGCGACGATCTCGAGCGAAGGCTCGAACGCGTGCGGGCGCGGGTCGAGGGTGCCGGTCGCCCCAGGGTGCTCGCCCTCGAGTGGCTCGACCCGCCGTTCATCGGCGGCCACTGGGTCCCCGAGATGATCGGGATCGCCGGCGGCGAGGATGTGCTCGGTGTTGCGGGCACTAAATCGCGGACCGCGAACTGGGACGAGCTCCTCGCCGCGGGGCCCGACGTGATCGTGGGGATGCCTTGCGGCTGGGATGCGCCGCGGGCGCGGGACGAGGTCGAGTCCCGGGCGGCCCAGGTGGCCGCCATCGGCGCCGAGCGGATCTGGGCGGTGGACGCCGCGGCATCGTTCTCTCGGCCCGGCCCCCGCCTGGTCGAGGGGACCGAGCTGCTCGCCCACCTGCTTCACCCGGATAGGGTTCAGGCGCCCGCAGGGGTCACCTACGAGCCGGTGCCCATCGCCGCGCCGGCAGGGCGCTCCTAGGCGGAAGGAGAGAGATGGGCCTCAACTGGGCCGAGCACACAGTCGAGATCGCGGCGCCGATCAAGACCTGCTTCGACGCGATCACGGACTACGAGACCTTCCCGAAGTGGCAGGGCGTCGTGGTCGATACCGAGGTGCTCGACTGGGACGATCAGGGGCGCGGCAAGCGCGTCCGGCTCGTCGTCGACGCCAAGGTCCGCAAGGTCGAATACACACTTGACTACCGCTACAACGAGCCCGAGCGGATCGAATGGGATTTCGTCGAGGGCAACGGCATCAACGATGCGGACGGCCACTACCTCTTCGAGGATCTCGGCGGCGATCGGACGCGCGCCACATACAAGTTCGGCCTCGAGGTCGGCATCCCACTGCCCGGCCCCGTCGCCCGCCGGGCACACCGCTCGACCCTGAAGGCGTCCGTCGAGGACCTCAAGCGCGAGGCTGAGCGGCGCACGGCATCGTCGGCGAAGGCGCAGGCTGACCAACCACCCGAGGCGCCAGAGGCCGTGGAGTCACCGGCCGAGCGGGAGAGCAAGCTCGCAGAGCAGGTGGGCATCAAGCGGCCCGAGCATCGAGCCACCGCCCCGCCCCCGCCCGAGGCGACTGACGACTGGGGGTCCGACGGGTCGCACTCCGTCGCGGAGCTGCCGGGCCTGCTGGTCGGTGAGGCGGCGTCGGTCGGGCGTCGAGTCGCGCGCCGGGGCATCCGCACTGCGCAGGACGTCGGTGAGGGCGCCGCGGACGCCGGGCTGGGTGCGGCACGCCGCGCGGTCCGCGCCGGGCGCGAGGTGGCCGATGCAATGATCAGGCCGTGGACCAGGTGAGCTTCGAGTTCGCGCCCGCCGGCGAGGACTTCCCGGACGATCTGCGCCAGATCAAGATCGAGGTCAACGGCGTCGAGCTGCCGGAGCTCGTCCGCGACGCGGAGCTGCCCTCCGCTCGGGCGGACGAGGAGGAGGAGATCGCCGGGAACTACATCGGTCTGGTCGCCGGATACATGCGGATCGACCTGGCGGGGCAGTTCCTCGGCGGGCAGGGGACGCCGATGTTCACGGGCTCCGAGGGGAAGACGGCACTGCTGGGGTGCGGATGCGGCGAGGTCGGCTGCTCACCCCTGATGGCGCGGGTCACGGTGACCGACTCCACGGTCACCTGGGACGACTTCGAGCAGCCCACGCGTCCGGAGTGGGACTACGAGGACTTCGGACCGTTCACCTTCGACCGCGCCCAGTACGAGCGGGCGCTGATGGCGATCGCGGACTAGCCCGCTACGGCTAAGGCGCCCGCGAAGGTCGCGCCGATCATCAGCACGATCCCGGCAAGCTCGAGTCCGAAGCCGACGCGACCGCTCATCTGCCGCTCGACGAAGAGCACCAGCGACGCTGCGGCGAAGCCGCCGATCAGGCCGCCGATGTGGCCGCCCACCGAGATCCCCGAGATCGAGAAGGTGAGAACGAGGTTGAGGATGATGAAGAGCCCGAACTGGGAGGCGATCTGTTCGACGCCGCGCCCTCGCGCGATCACGACGACCGCCGCCATCAGCCCGAAGATCGCCCCGGATGCTCCGACCGTGAGCGAGTTGGGATCGACGATCAGGGCTCCCAGCGACCCGGCGATCAGGGAGATGAAGTAGATGCCGAGGAAGCGCGGCGTGCCGATCCCGGGCTCGAGGATGCTGCCGGCCACGTAGAGCACGTACATGTTGAGGAGGAGGTGGAGGGGTCCGGCGTGCAGGAAGCCGCCGCTGATCACCCGCCACCAGTCGCCATTGGCGACGTCGGGCCCGTGCAGGCCCGCGTCGTGGGTGACGGTGCCGCCGCCGTTCAGGGAGCCGGCGCCGCCGCCCGCAAGCTCGATCACGAAGACGATCACGTTGATCGCGATCAGACCGATCGTGGCGGGCATCTTCCCGGC
Source organism: Actinomycetota bacterium (assembly GCA_046732465.1). GTDB lineage: Bacteria > Actinomycetota > Thermoleophilia > Solirubrobacterales > 70-9 > DASUPK01. The sequence continues at coordinate 8,110 of JBKPND010000088.1, read as the reverse complement.
CGTCGGGCTGAAGGCGCCCGCGCCGGTCCTCACCTTCGTCGTCTGGCGGGCGCACTCGGGGCAGCGCATCCCGACCGAGGTCGAGGTCATGCAGTCCGGGCAGATCGGTCGACCGCAGTTGGAGCAGGAGACGCCGGTCTCCCGATTGGGATGGCGGTAACAGGTCTGGCGCTGCTGAGTGCTCGCCTCCATACGTGCGCCAGCCTAGACGAGCCGGCCTCCCGGCCGGCCCGCGTTACTGGACCGTCGCGCTCAGGAGGATCGGTGGCGTCGGAGTCGCGTGGCCGGGACCGGACTCTCGCGTCAGCATCACGTTCGTGCCCGAGGTCAGATGCCCGTCGACGGCCGTCATCGCCTGGCCCGCTCTGTCCGGGGTGAAGCTCGAGGACGGGATCGGCGGAGTGGAGCCCTTGGCGATCCACACCTGGTAGACCTCGTTGCCGGTCAGCTGCTTGAGCCCGTTCAGGTCGAGCATCGAAGAGTTGTCGCTGACCGCCAGGGAGCCACTGACCCCGGGCGCGGCGGGCCCAGGCTTGACCGCGACCGTGGTCTGCCCCGCCCCACCGCCCCCGCCGTTGTCCGCGATCACGTATCCGCCGACCGCGGCGATCACGATGGCGAGCCCAACCGCGATCGCGGGCCGCATCACCAGGCCACGCCAGCCGCGCCGCCGAGGATGCCGGCGCTCCGGTTCCTCCCGGGCAGCCGAGCGGGCGACGTCGGCGCGCACCTCGGCCAGCACCCGCTCGCGCAGCTCGGGGGGTGGCTCGAGCTGCTCGACCGATTCGCCGAGCACCCCGACCGCGGGCACCAGCGCCTCGAGCTCACGGGTGCAGCGTGCGCATCCCGGCGCGTGCGCCTCGATCGCCCGCTCCTCGCCGGGCTCCAGCGCGCCGAGCGCGAAGGCGACCAGGTCGTCCCTATCGGGATGCTCGCCGTTCACCAGCCCTCCGCCAACGTCGCTCTGATCTTGTCCATGCCGAGGCGCATCCGGCCCTTGATCGTCCCGAGCGGCTCGTTGAGCATCTCGGCGATCTCGGAGTGGCTGAAGCCCCCGTAGTAGGCGAGCTCGATCACCCTGGACTGGTCATCGGGAAGGTCCTTGATCGCGCCGCGAACCTCCCGCGCAGTCTCCCTCCTGACGGCCTCGGTGTCGGTGAGCTCCTCAGCGGCCCGCCGCTCGAGCAGCTCGTCGCCACCGGCGGCGAGCTTCGGCGACCGGCCGGACTCCTTGCGCAGGAAATCGATCGCGCGGTTGCGGACGATGCCGAGGGTCCAGGCGCGCACGCTGCCGCGGGCGCGGTCGTAGCGGGCGCCGCTCCGCCAGATGGAGAGCAGCGCCTCCTGGGTGACGTCCTCCGCGGCGGTGCGGCTGCCGACGATCCGATAGGCGAGCGAGTAGGCCGCCCCGGCGTGGCGGTCGTAGAAGACCTCGAAGGCGAGCGGATCCTCGCGCGCGACCAGGGGCATCAGGTCCTCGTCCGCGAGGCGCTCGAGCTCGGCCGCGGTCACCTCAATTGCCCCTCGTGTGATCTATTTGAAGGCCTCCCACGCATGTGGCTACGACGGGTTGAGTAATTCGGATCATGTAGCGCAAGGAGGAACGCATGGAGGAAGCAAGCCCCGCGAGGCTCTACTGCCTGCTCGTAGGTGGGGTACTCGTGATCGCCGGAATCATCGGCTTCTTCTACGAGGCGAGCTTCGCGACGGGAGACTCGATCAGAGCCGAGGATGTGTTCGGGGTCCTCTCGGTGAACGGCTGGCACAACGTCGTCCACATCGCGATCGGGGCTCTGCTGCTGATCGCGGCGGGATCGGCCGCCAGGGGCGCGGCCCTGTTCGTCGGCATTCTCTACATCGTCCTCTGCGTGCTCGGCTTCATCGCGACCAGCAACAGCGGGATCGGCTTCATCGCCGAGAACGACACGCTGATCAAGCTGGTGCCGGTGAACAACGAGGACAACGTCCTGCACCTGATCCTCGGGATCACGGGCGTGATCGCCGCCTACGCGTCGCGCCCGGTGAGCCGGACGGCACCTGCCACCTAGTCCAAGCGGTTCCGGACCTGATCCGCGATGTCCGAGACCTGGTCCGCGAGCCCGGAGAGGCGCGGGGAGCGCTTGCCGGAGCCGCGACGGCGCAGTTCAACCAGGACGAGGCCTCCCGCCGCGATCCCGCCCGCCGCGATCGCGGCTGCCGGGCGGACCCAGTTGCGCGGATCGCGCAGCGAGCGCAGCTCGGACTCGGAGAGCTCCTCCGCCCAGGCGGAGAGCTCCTCGGCGGCCGCCTCGGTCACGGCGCTCAGCGTCTCCTCGACCCGGCCGGCGAGGTTCTCGGGCGGCTCGATCGGCCGCAGCGCGGAGCGCAGCAGGTTCTCTACGTCTCGGGTCGGCTCAGCCGCCATTGGCGCTCATCTCCTCTTCCAGCTGCTTGATCGCGCGGTGGATCAGCACCTTGGTCGCCCCGTCCGAGCGGCCCAGTGCCCTGGCGATCTCGCGGTTGTCCATGCTGAGCGCGAAGCGCATGATCAGCGCGTCGCGCCGGTCGTCGGGCAGGTGCTGGAGGTGCTCCATGACGCTCCTCAGCTCCTCCCGCCCCTCGACGATCCGCTCGGTGCCGTGCGGCGCGGCGATCGGCTCCGACTCCTCGAGCACGCGCTGAGGACGGCGGGCACGGTCGCGGTGGTAGTTGGAGGCGAGGTTATGGGCGATGCGGATGAGCCACGGCCGGAGCGGGCGGCCGTTCGACTCGCGCCGCGCGCGCTCGAAGTGGCGGTAGGCCTGTAGGAAGGCCTGCTCGGTGACGTCCTCGGCGTCGTGGTGGTTGCCGACGCGGTAGTAGGAGTAGGAGTAGACGTCGCGGAGATGATCGCGATAGAGGCGCTCGAAGGCGCGATCGAGTTCGGCCTTCGACTCCTCGCCGGGAGCCGAGCCCGTCTCCGGATCGGACACACAGCAAGCGTACCCCCGGGGCGCCTCTCGTCTGGGGGCTGCGCGATCACGCTGCCTGGCCTCCCGCTGCGGGTTCCCGCCGCAGACGCTCCGCCTGCCTGACCCGCGCCATCCACTCACCCGGAGAGATCTCGCCGGCGATCAGCCCGGAGAGACCATCGAGCGCGGAGCTGCCCATGCCGGAGTTCCGCGCCGCCTCGGCGATCAGCGGCACAGAGTCGAGCGCCTCCGAAGCCTGGCCGATGATCCCCGGGATCTGGTCGGCGGGCGTGCCCTGACCGAGCAGCTCGCCCGCGCGGCGGTTGCGGCTGCCCTCGGCCAGGATCGTGGCGGTGAGGTCCCCCACCCCGGCGATCCCGGCGAAGGTCTCGTGCTCGGCGCCCCGGGCGCGGGCGTAGGCCACGCACTCACGCCACACCTGGGCGGTGGCGATCCCCGCGGCGTTCATCCCCTGGGCCTGTGCCGCGGCGCCGGCGAGCGCGGCCGCGTTCTTGGCCGCGCCCGCGACCTCCACTCCGATCATGTCCTCGGAGCGCTCGCACACCAATCCCGCCTCGTCGAAGACGCTGCCGAGCTGGTCCCTCAGGTCCGCGTCGCGGCTGCCGAGCACGAGGGCGGCAGTGCCGGAGACGGCCTCCTTGGCATGAGCGGGGCCGCCCAATGAGGCGATCGCGCGGTGTCGGATCCGCTCGGAGACGTATTCGGAGGGCAGCGCGGCCATCGGCGCGACCATTCCCTTGCTGAGCAGCAGGACGGCGGCGCGCTGCCCGACCCTGTCCCCGATCGCCCCGACGGCCTGCGGGAGAGCGGCCGAGGGGACGGCCAGGCAGACCAGGTCGATGCCCGCCAGCTCGATGTCAGCGGCCCGCTTGACGGTCAGCGAGTCGGGAAGTTCCACGCCCGGGAGGTATTCCTCGTTCGTGCGGGTCTCGTTCATCTCCTCGGCACGCTCGTCCGTGCGGGTGCCGAGCTGTACCTCCAGGCCCCCGCGCGCAAGGAGCACCGCGACCGCGGTCCCCCAACTGCCGGCACCGATCACCGCTGCCTTGCGGAGTGGCGGGAGCCCGCCGAGCCACTCCCACTGCAATTCGATCACCGGCCAGACCCGCGCCCCGACCGAGTTCGCCAATGCCGGAGAGGGATCCTCGGTCCGTGGGAAGGTGAGCGCGCGCCCCATCCGGACCCTCACCTTCTTCGGGCGGATCTTCCAACCGCGGCGGACCTGCTCGGTGCCATGGACGGCGACGGGCAGGACGGCGGCTCCGGTCTCCAGCGCGAGGCGGCCGAAGCCGCGCTTCGGCCGCGCCAGCGAGCCGGTCCGGTGCCGTGTCCCCTCCGGGAAGATGCAGATCGCGCCGCTGCGCTCGAGCACTTTGCGGGAGGTGACCAGGGTCTGATCGTCAGACTGGCCGCGACGCACGGGGTAGGCGCCGAGCCGGTTCAGGATCCAGCCCTGCCACCGCTTCTCGAAGAGCTCGACCTTGGCGACGTAGTGGAGCGGGCGCCGCCAGGGCAGGGAGGCGCCGATCACGAAGGGGTCGAGGAAGCTGCGGTGGTTGGCCGCGACGATCAGGGGCCCGGTGACCTTGGCATGCCCGCGCCCGATCCGCGCGAGCCTGAAGTAGATGAGGAAGATCGGGACGAGGAGGAGGCGCGCGAGCCAGTAGAGCGGACGGTTGACGCCGTGCTCGCGCGTGAAGCGGTGGTAGGTGAGCAGTCTCTCCTCGTCCATGCTGGCGCCGCGCTCCGGTCGGCAGTAGATCGAAACCCCGCATGGCGAGGCAGTTACAGGCGGGGCGCCGTCTTGTGAGACCTACCAGGCTGCCTCGAGAATCCCTTCCACGTCGGACCGCTCGACCACGCCCGGTGTCATCTGCGCGAGATCCGGCCTCGCCATCGCCACCTCGACCACCTCCTGGATCCGGTCGCGGTCCGCACCCAGCTCGCCGAGTCGCCGGTGGCCGCCCAGCTCGTCGATCCGGCCCCTGAGCCCCTCGCGATCGGCTCCCAGGGCGTGCGCGAGCTGCTCGAACTGCTCCGGCGCCCGGTCACGCATCGCCTCCATGGTCAGGGGCAGGAGAGCGGCGTAGGTCTCCGCGTGCGGGATGCCGAGTACGCGCACCGTCGTCTGCCCGAGGGCGTGATGAAGGGCGAAGCCCGCCCGATCGACGGCAATCGCGCAGAGCATCGCGCCGAGGACGAGCGCGGACCGGTCTCGCTCCTCGCGCGCCTGATCGAGAGCGTTTGCAATCAGCTCTGCCCCGCGGAGCGCGGTCTCGCGCGATGTCTCATCCGCCAGCGGGGTGAAGAGCGAGTCGGCGCCGTGGGCCAGGGCGTTCATCGCCGTGGCCCGCAGCTGGGGCTCCGGCGCACTCGTCATCACCTCGGTGTAGGCGATCACCGGCGACGGTCGCGAGAAGCCGGCCGCGTCCGACTCCCGCCCGGCGGGGAGGCGATGGAAACCGGTGATCGGAGCACCGGAGAGCGTGGTCGGGATCGCAGCCACCTGCGCCCCGGTGATCGAGGCGATCGCCTTCGCGGTGTCGATCACCCGTCCGCCCCCGAGCGCGACCAGCCGGTCCGAGCCGACCTCATGGACGAGGCCGGCGGACGCCTGGTCGACAGGTTCCTCCGGCACGAGATGGACACGCTCGCCGGCTTCGACGAGCTCGACGGCGTCGGCGAGCGCGCGCTCGGTCGAAAGCAGCCCGAAGGCCTCCCAGCCGTGGCGCCTCAGGGTCTCGACCGGGTCCGTGACGGGACCGCCGTAGAGCAGCAGCACACGGCGGTCATCGGAGTGCTCGACCCATTCCCCGGGCGCAGGGGGCTGGAGATCAGTGAGCGCCAAGAGCCCGCCCCCGGACTCGAACCGGGAACCTCTCGATTACAAATCGAGTGCTCCACCAATTGAGCTAGGCGGGCAGCTCGTAGTCACGGGCCCAACGGACTCCCTCCGCCTGACCGTTGCGGGTGGGCTCAACCCGAAGGCTCCCGTAGCCCTCTGGAGCCTCGTCGACGGGAACAGCATAGATCCCTTCCGTTTGAGGGCAGTGGATGAGAAAGAGCTCTACCTCGCCAACGTAGTTGCGCACCACAACCTGCTTCATGTTCGCTCGAACACTCTTTGTCGGGTAGATCACCGCACCGTTGCGCAGCCGTCCTGTTTTGCACTGCGCACGCACGAACTCGCCGTTCATGTCGAGCACCAGGTCATATCGCTGATTGGTTCCGAACGGCAGCAGCACCTGATAGCCGCGGCGTACCAGCTCACCAAGGATTGCCGCCTCGGTGCGAAGACCGACATCCACGGGATGGGAGCTGGTCGGTGGGGGTTCGAGCCGCCTGGGGGTTGGCGTCTTCATCCTCACCAACATCACAGGAAGCCATAACGAGTGCCGCGCGAAGTGAAACGAATGTGTGACGAACCTGTTCCGAAAGCGTCAGCTATTCGGTGTCGTCCTCGTCGTCGTCGACGTAGTCCTCGGGGTTGAGGGTCTCGTCGACGTCCTCGGCGACGCACTCGGCCATCGCGTAGTCGACGGAGTCGGTGGGCTCGTCTCCGTGCTCGTCGATGAAGTCGGCCACGCCGAGCTCGCTGAGCTCGGCCTGGCAGTCCTGCGCGGCGGTGCTGAGCGCGGTGGCCACCTGCCCGCGGTGCCGCTTGGCACAGGCGCGCATCGTTCGCTTCTGCCCGTAGCGCTTGCGGAACGCCTTCTAGCCGATGTCCGCGCGCTCCTGCCCACACTGCTGGGCGGTGAGGCTCGAAACCTGACCGCCCTGCCCGGCCGCCGCGCTCGCCGAAAACGCGAGCGCGACGGCCACCAGCATACCTCCGATGGCGTACCAGGCTCTCACGATCCTCATATCGGCAGAGCCATGCTCCGGCTCCACCCTCGAAAGTGGGGCGGTTTGGCAACCGCCCCGCAAGGGCACTCGTACACTCGCCCCGTGCCATCCCAGCGAAGCTTCATGGAGACACTCACCGATCCCAGGGCCGCGGCCGAGCGCGGCAAGTGGCTTACGCGCGGGGCCTGGCTGCTGGCAGCCGGCGAAGTGGTGATGGCGGTGAAGAACCACGTCACCGATCGGCTCTCGCCGAAGGAGCGCAACCGGATCGTCGAAATCGTCCGCTCGTCGAAGGGGAGGCCCTCGAACCTCTCCAACCGCGAACGGGCCGAGCTGCAGGCGATGCTCGTCAAGATCGAGCCCCGAGAGCTCGTCAAGAAGGTCACGACGAGCCCCTTCGCGAGCCGCGTCGGCCGGCGCAGATAAGGCGACGGCCACCCCTCTCGGGGCGGCCGTCGGCTGCCGTGCTCCTGGGTAGAGCGGGTTCTAGATCTTCACCGCGCGCGAGTCGAGGTGGATGCCGACCTTGCGCTTCACGCGCTGCAGCGCGTTGTCGACGGTCTTGGTGTCGCACTCGAGCCGCTCGCCGATCACCTCGTAGGAGTGACCGTCCAGGTAGAGCGCGAGCACGTGGCTCTCGAGGTCGGACAGCACGCTCGTCAGACAGGCGACGAGGCTCTCGAGCTCCTCCCCGGCGATCACCTGGTTCGCGGGATCGCGAACCGAGGGCCCCGGAAGGACCTCCTCCAGGGTCGTCTCGGAATCCTGTCCCGCCGCGGCGGGCGTCTGGCTGAAGGACACGTACTGGTTGAGCGGCGTGTGCTTGTTGCGGGTCGCGGTCTTCACCGCGGTGATGATCTGCCGGGTTATGCAGAGCTCGGCGAAGCCGCGGAAGCTCGACTCACGCTCGGGGCGGTAGTCGCGGATCGCCTTGAACAGGCCGAGCAGCCCCTCCTGCATCAGGTCGTCGGCATCGCCGCCGAGCAGGAAGTAGGACGAGGACTTGACGCGCACGAAGCGCCGGTAGCGGCGCACCAGCTGGTCGTAGGCGTCGGTCCGGCCGTTCTTGGCGAGCGCGACGAGAAACTCGTCGTCTGGACCGGGCCCGTTGTGGCGGGCGCCCTCGGGAACCGCACGACCCTGGACGACCGCATGCTCTTCGGTGCTTGGGGTGGGAACTGCCACAGCAACCTCCTCTTGACGAGAGTTCTGTGGCGCCCAGTTCCTCCCCTGAGGCGCCGGATATGGGTGCGCCCATCAGGCTCGACCTGAGGTTCACCCTTTTCTGGCGCAGCAGCCTAACGCCGGTTTCG
>JBKPND010000087.1:0-8915 GCA_046732465.1 Actinomycetota bacterium | reverse complement strand
CGAACTTGTTGACGCCGTCCGCGACGACGCGGAGCGCGTCGATGTCGAGCCCCGAGTCGGTCTCATCGAGGACCGCCATGTCCGGGCGCAGCATGGCGAGCTGGAGGATCTCCATGCGCTTCTTCTCACCGCCGGAGAAGCCGTCGTTGAGGTAGCGCGAGGAGAACTCCTTCGGGATGTTGGTGAGCTGCATCGCCTCCTCGGTCTCCTTGCGGAAGTCCTTCAGCTTGACCGGCTCCTCGCCGGCGGCCTCGCGGTGCGCGTTGACCGCCATGCGCAGGTACTTGGCGACGGTGACGCCGGGGATGGCGACCGGGTACTGGAAGGCCATGAAGAGGCCCATCCGCGAGCGCTCGTCGGGGCTGGCCTCGGTGATGTCCTCGCCCTTGAAGCTGATCGTCCCCTCGGTCACCTCGAGGCTGGGGTGGCCCATGATCGCGTTCGCCAGGGTCGACTTGCCCGAGCCGTTCGGGCCCATCAGGGCATGGATCGACCCTCTGTCGACGTCGAGGCTGACCCCCTTGAGGATCTGCTTGCCCTCGGCGGTCACGTGCAGGTTGCGGATCTCGAGCTCTGCCAATTCGACTCCTGTGGTTGGTTGAAGTTGTCTCTACGCGGCGCTGACCGCGGTGGCCGTCGGGGCGGGCGCCGGCGCGTGCTGGTCCGAGAACTCGACCAGCTCGGCGAGCGTGGTGCCCGCGAGCGCCTTCGTCACGCCGCCCTGCACCCGGGTCCAGAGAAGCTTGGTCGAACAGGCGCGGTCGCCGTCCGTCTCGTGGGAGCATGAGACCTTGCCCTCGGGGTCGGGCTGGAAGCACTCCATCGGGGCGATCGCGCCCTCCAGCGCCTGCACCACCTCGAGCATCTCGATCTGATCGGCGGGGCGGCCCAGCCGGTAGCCGCCGTGCGCTCCACGCTGGCTCTCGACCAGCCCGGCCTTGCGCAGCTTGGCGACCAGGTGCTCGAGATAGGAGAGCGGCAGGCGCTCCGACTCCGCGACGGCGCTCAGCGCCACCGGGGCGCCGTCCTCCTGACGCCCGAGCTCGACCATCAGGCGGACGCCGTACTCGGCTCTGGTGGAAAACAGCATCGCCAGGAAATCCTAGCGGAATGGTCGGTTATGCCCGGTGCAACGCTTGCCGGGTGGAGCTGACCATCGGGCTGTTCGGGGATGTGATGTTGGGGCGCGGCGTGGCCGAGCGCCTCGCGGTGGTGCCACCGGAGGAGGTCTGGTCGCCGGAGCTTCTCCTGCTCTGCCAGTCCTGCGATTCGGTGATCTGCAACCTCGAGTGCTGCATCTCCGAGCGCGGCACCCAGACCTCGCGGATTGCCGGCAAGCCGTTCTTCTTTCGCGCTCCTCCCGCGGCTGTGGACTCGCTGCGGTCGATCGGGGTGTCCGCCGTCGGTCTCGCGAACAACCACGCCCTCGACTTCGAGACGGGGGCGCTGCTCGACACACTGGAGCTGCTCGGGGAGGCGGGAATCGAGGCCGCCGGCGCCGGGGCCGACGAGGCGGCGGTGCGCAGAGGTGTGATCATCGAGCGCCGGGGTACGCGGGTCGGCCTGCTCGCGATCTCCGACCATCCGCGCGAGTACGCCGCGGGTACCGACGCGCCCGGGATCGCCCATGCCGACCTGACCCGCGGCTCACCAGATTGGCTGACGGCCGAGCTCGGTCGGCAGCGCGCTCGCTGTGATCTCGTGATCGCCTTCCCGCATTGGGGATCGAACATGAACCCGCACACCGACCGCTGGCAGCGGAAGGCCGCCGCCGAGATGCTGGAGGCGGGCGCGACCCTGGTGGCGGGGCACTCCGCGCACGTCTTTCACGGGATCGGCTGGGAGGGAGGCAACCCCGTGCTGTTTGATCTCGGCGACGCCCTTGATGACTACTCCGTCGATACTCGCCTGCGCAACGACCTCGGGGTGCTGGCGCTCTGGCGGCCCGGCAACGCCGACGGTCCGCTCGAGCTGGTCGGCCTGCGCCTCGACTACTGCCGGACGGACCTCGCCTACGGAGCCGATGCGGAGTGGATCGCGACCAGGCTCGCGGATGCCTGTAGGCGCCTGGGGAGCGCGGTCGAGCGCCTAGCCGAGCAGAGGTTCCGCGTCAGCCCCGCGTGAGGATGGGTTTCCTAGTCCCGCCTGACCGTGCGGGAGAGGCGCTCGGTGAAGTTCTTGCTCTCGAGCCCCCAAGAGATCACCCGCTCGGGCTGAATCCGGATCTGGGGGCGATCCCCGCCGAGCGCCTCGGCGCGTCCCCGCACCTCGATGCCCCGCGGCTGCCACGGGTCGATGCTCGCGAGGTCATCGATCACGATGGATGCGCGCCCGGTCCTGCGGACGTCCTTGAACTTCTTCGTCCGCGCGAGGTGCATGCCTCCGATGTCGATCGTGTCGAGTTCCCGGTTGAAGCGCCAGCCGACCGGGACGACGTGTGGGGTACCGTCCTTGCCGACGGTCGCAATCCGTGCCAGCCGCTCCGGCCGCCGCTCTCCGAGGTATTCAATTTCTCGGTCAGTGAATGCACTCATCAGCCCACTCCTGCTCTCGTCACGTCCTTGAATTGCGTTCTGCGCGCGACCACCCCGCGGAGCACGTCCCTGAATTGCGCGTAGGTCTTGGCACCGACCTCGCTCGCGTGGCGGGCCTCTATGTCGGCGATGATCTGGTCGCCTAGCCGAACCTGGTCGAGACCGCGCTCGGTGGGGAAGATCAGCTTCGCGCGACGGTCCGCAGGATCCGGGCGCCGCTCGACGTAGCCGAGCTCCTCGAGCTCGTCGACGAGCCGCCCGATGATCTGCTTGTGCCGACCAGAGAGGCGCGCCAGCTCCGTTGCCCTGATCCCGTCCTCATCGAGGAAGGCGAGCACGGCGCCGTGCCGAGGATGAAGATCGTCGTACCCGGCCTCCGCGAGCCGTGAGAAGAGCTCGTCCTGCAAGGAGAAGAGCAGCCGGGTGGCTAGGACGCCCATGTCCGGGTTCCATTCCTGCCGTTCCTTGCGTCTCTGCGTGGTAGTCAGAGACTAAGACAGTATCAAAACGTGATGATTCGTGAACGTGATCAAGTACCTCAGGCGGGTTGCGTATACTCGCTGCAGGCTTCCCCAGCACCCCAAAGGAGACACTGATGACCACCACAAAGCGTTCCAACTTCGGCGCGGCGATCCGCACCACCCTGCTGCTGGCGGGGCTGGGCGGACTGCTCGTCGTCATCGGCGCGCTGATCGGCGGGCCACAGGGAGCGCTCGGCTTCCTAGTCATCGCACTGCTGCTGAACCTGGGCTTCTATTGGTTCAGCGACAAGCTCGCGCTGCGCGCCGCCCGCGCCCAGCCGGTCTCGGAGCAGGACGACCCGCGCCTCTACCAGATGGTGCGAGAGCTGACCACGCGCGCCGGCCTGCCGATGCCGAAGCTCTACGTGATCCCGCAGGAGCAGCCCAACGCCTTCGCCACCGGGCGAAACCCGAGCCACTCGGCCGTCGCGGTCACTGCCGGCATCCGCAAGCTGCTCTCGGAGGACGAGCTGCGCGGGGTTCTCGCCCACGAGCTGGGCCACGTCCGCAACCGCGACATCCTCCTGACGTCCGTCGCCTCGGCGATCGGCTCGGCGATCACCTGGATCGCGTACACGCTGCTCTGGTTCGGCGGAGACGACGACTCGCCGCTCGGGGCGATCGGGGCCATCGCGCTCGTCCTGCTCGCGCCGCTCGCGGCGGGGATCATCCAGATGGCGATCTCGCGCCAGCGGGAGTTCTCGGCGGACGCAACGGGAGCGGAGATCTCCGGCAACCCGGAGTCGCTCGCGTCGGCGCTTCTGCGCCTGGAGGCGGGCTCGCAGGCGATCCCGATGCAGGTGAACCAGGCAAGTGAGCCGCTCTACATCGTCAAGCCGTTCAGTGGCGGCGGGCTCGCGAACCTGTTCTCCACGCATCCGCCGATCGAGGAGCGGGTCCGCCGGCTCCGCCAGATGCGCCCGAGCATCGGCTGATGCGAGGGTGCGCGACAGCGCAACCCGTTTAGTGAAGTGGCATATCGAGTTCTGAATTCGAGGGACGCCTTCTGGCGTCCCTCGAACCAAATGCGGGTCGAGAACACCGACCTCGCGACGCAGCTCGAGGCGCAGACGCTCGCCGCCCGGCTGTGGCGGCTCCAACCGGGCCAGGCGTCGACCAAGCATCGGCACTTCGACACGCACGAGCTCTATGTCCTGATCGAGGGGACGGGGCGCATCCGGGTCGACGACGAGGTGGTCACGGTCGAGCCGCTCTCGGCTGTGCTGGTCGAGCCGGAGCACGTCAGGCAGGTCTTCAACGACACCGAGGCCGACGCCCTCTGGCTGATCGCGAGTGCTCCGCGGGAGGAGATCACCAGCACCCTCGAGATGAGCGACGAGCAGTTGGCCTTCATGTATCCCGACGGGCCGAAGGCCCTGCCGCCGGAGCTCGGAGGCGGGCAGCTGGACCCCTGAACCCGTGCGCCCGGGGTCGGGCGGCAGGGCTATACTTTTTGAAGGCTTGAAACCCGATCAGGATTTGGGATATTTGAGACGATGACGTCCGTGGAGATGCCCAGAAAGTACGTGCCGCCGCCCCTGGAGCTGGTGAAAAGCCGGATCGAGGAGCTGCTGCCGCCCGCGGCGCAGGAGGAGATCGATGGCGGCGACGTCACCCTGATCGACGTCCGCGATCCGGAGCGCTACGAGGCCGGGCACCTGAAGGGCGCGGTCAACGTGCCCTCGGGGGAGAGCGCCCGTGACGCTCATGAGAGCGCCTACGTCAGCGCGATCGAGAGCGCCGGCGCCGGCCCCGACGACCGGATCATCCTGGTCTGCGGACAGGGCAACCGCTCGGCGCGCACCGCGGACGCCCTTGCGAACGAGCACGGCTTCACGAACGTCGCCTCGATCATCGGAGGTTCGAAGCTCTGGAGCGATCTCGGGTATCCGGTGGAGGGAGAGATCGCGGTCGGCGACGAGGAGGCCGAGACACACTTGGAAGGCGAGGAGGACACCACCTGATGGCCAGCACCGAAACCATCGAACAGGTCAAGGAGCGGATCGAGGAAGTCGATCCCGCCGAGGCACAGGAGGAGCTCACGAAGGGCGGCGTCGCCCTCGTCGACACGCGCGAGCCCAACGAGTACATGGAGGCTCACCTCGACGGGGCCGAGCTCGTTCGCCCGATCGAAGTCCTCGACCGCATCGAGGAGGTCGTGCCGGACCACTCGCAGCGCGTGATCCTCTACTGCGCCTCCGGCAACCGCTCCGCCCGGGCGGCCGATCAGCTGCGCGAGCTCGGCTACGAGAACGCCGCTTCGGTTCGCGGCGGCATCAAGCAGTGGGAGGCGGAGGGCCTCCCGGTCATCATGCCCGAGGGCATGAGCGCCGAGCAGCGGATGCGCTACTCCCGCCACACGCTTCTCCCGGAGGTGGGCGTCGAAGGCCAGCTGAAGCTGCTGAACGCCAAGGTGCTGCTGGTCGGCGCCGGCGGCCTGGGCGCGCCCGCCGCCCTCTATCTGGCTGCGGCCGGGATCGGCACCCTCGGCCTGGTGGACGATGACGAGGTCGATGAGTCCAACCTTCAGCGGCAGGTGATCCACAACACCACCCGGGTGGGCCAGCCGAAGACCGAGTCGGCGCGCAAGACGATCGAGGAGCTTAACCCGGATGTGAAGGTCGTCGAGCACCGCACCCGGCTCGACGCGACCAACATTCTCGAGATCATCGCCGACTACGACGTGATCGTCGACGGGGCGGACAACTTCCCGACCCGCTATCTGCTCAACGACGCCTCGGTCCGGCTGCGCAAGCCGGTCGTCTCGGCGTCGATCCTCGCGTTCGACGGGCAGGTCTCGACCTTCGTTCCCTTCGAGGGCCCCTGCTACCGCTGCCTCTATCCGACGCCTCCCCCCGCCGAGCTCGCCCCGAGCTGCGGCGCCGCCGGCGTGCTCGGCGTGATGGCCGGCGTGATGGGCCTGCTGCAGGCGAACGAGGTGATCAAGCTGGTCGCCGGGATCGGCGAGCCGCTGATCGGCAGGCTGCTGCTCTACGACTCACTCGGCACCCGCTTCACCGAGCTCAAGGTCCGCCGGGACCCCGACTGCCCGATCTGCGGGCCCAACGCCCAGGAGATCCCGGAGTCCGAGATGGGCAAGTTCCCGGACTACGAGCTCTTCTGCGCGGGTTAGCTCCAAGACCCCGACCGGCGGTCCCGTTCGACGATCGGTAAGCCGAGTCGCTACTGCGACCCGTTTAGGCATGCCTACCTAATATTGTGGACATGGCTCGTCCGGGCGGAGCCGGGCTACCGCCGCTATGGGCGCGGGCTGGCCCGGTCGCGGTCGGCCTGGCGGTCACCGCGCTTTTCCTCGTGCCCCTTGCGGCCTGGGGCGTGGTCGACAATGACGAGGGCTACTACGGCCTCGCGGCGAAGCTCACCACCCAGGGCGAGGTCCCCTACCGGGATTTCTTCTACCCGCAGGCGCCGCTGCTCCCGTACGTCTACGGGGCCTGGATGCAGGTCTTCGGGGTTTCGCTCGAGGCCACCCGTGCACTCTCGGTCATCTTCGCCCTGGCGCTCGGTGCCTTGATCTGCCAGCACGCGGCCTGGCGCTTCGGGACCATCTGGGTCGGTGCGGTCGCGGTCGCGGCGTTCGCGTCGACGCGCCTCGTCTCGACCTGGTACTCGACCACCAAGACCTACGCCCTTTCGACCCTGCTGCTGTTCGGGGCGTTCATGCTCCTCGACCGGGATGCGAAGGAGCGCACGCCGGAACGCTGGCTCGCCGCGGGGGCCCTGCTCGGCCTCGCGATCGATGTCCGGGTGATCTTCGCCGCGACCGTGCCGGTCTTCGCCTTCCTGCTCTGGCGGGATCGCGCGGCGGAGCGCTCACCCGCCGGGCACTGGGTGGCCGGCCTCGCACTCGGTCTGGTGCCGAGCCTGATCCTGCTGATCGTCGCCCCAAGTCAGTTCGTCTTCGGCAACATCGGCTTCCACTCGGTGCGGAGCGAGAGCGGCCTCGTCGGCAACCTCGATCAGAAGTTCGACATCATCTCCGACACTCTCGGCCAGCCGGAATTCGTGGCGCTGCTCCTGCTGTCCGCCATCGCCATCGCCGTGCTGCTGGCGAGCCGGCGCCCGCCACCGCTCGCCTTCTGGCTCGGCGCCGCGCTCGGCTTCGCCAGTCTGCTCCCGACTCCCACCTATGCGCAGTACGCGTGCACCACCGTGCCGTTTCTGATCTTTACCGCGCTCGAGCTCGTCCCGCCGATACGCGCGCGGCTGGCCAGGCCCGGTGGAGCTTGGCGTCGCAACTGGGCTCTCGTCGCCGTGGGCGTGCTCACTCTCGCCTTTGTCATCGAAGGCGCGCGCGGAATCGAGCAGGCGCACAACCTCAACTCATCAGGCGTCAACCGCTCGGCCTTCGACGAGCTGGCGGACGTAATCGACAGTGAAACGGCACCGGGCGAGCGCGTTCTCGCCTTCCGACCGGTCTACGTCTTCCTCTCGCACGCCAGTCAAGTGCCCGGCTTCGAGAACGACAAAGCCCCGGTCGCGGCCGAGACCGGCGATTTCTCCGAGGCGCACGCCGAGCGCCTTAAGCTGATCACCAACGAGCGCCTGGAGGCCCTGATCCGCGACCACGGTGTGCGCCTGATCGTCGGACCCGGAGACTCACGGTTGCTTTGGGGCAGCGCCGGGCGGCGCTGGGACGCGATCGTCCGCGAGGCGGGATACGAGCCGCTCCGGACCTATGAGGCGGTCGCGATCTGGGTTCGACCTGAGGACGCGGCGACGGGGTAGCTAACGAACGACGCCTGGTGTGTCTGCGCAAGAAAGCCAGTCGTCTCCGCCTCGATGCTCGCGTTCGACGGGCAGGTCTCGCCCCGAGCTCTTCGCGCAGGCTCGGAGACGCGAGCTCCGGCTGCCCGCCCGTGCCCACGTAGGCACGGCGCCACCGCCTAAGCTTCCGCCGATGGCCGCCCGAGAGGAGCCGTGGGCACGATGACCTCCGTCCTGGTGCTGGGCGGGAGCGGCATGCTTGGGCACGTCCTCTGGAGGACCTGCAGCGACAAGGGCATGGAGGCTTTCGCCACGGTTCGGGACGCGGGCGGCGCCGCCTCCGCGGTGCTCGACCCCGCTCGGACGATTACCGGTGTCACGGTGGAGGAGCCCGGCAGCGTCATACGGGCGCTCGAGGAGAGCGGCGCAGCAGTCGCCGTCAACTGCATCGGCGTCGTCAAGCAGTCGGCTGCGACGAGGGACCCTGTCCAGACCATCCGGTCGAACTCGCTGTTCCCCCATCAGCTCGCGGCGGCCTGTCGCGAGCGCGGGGTGCGGCTGATCCAGATCTCCACCGATTGCGTCTTCTCCGGGCGCACGGGGGCCTACTCCGAAGAGGACGTGCCGGACCCGGTCGACCTCTACGGGCGCTCGAAGCTGCTCGGGGAGCTCGACGGGGAAGGCGCCCTGACGATCCGCACGTCGATGATCGGCCGTGAGCTGGAGGGGGCGAACGGCCTATTGGAGTGGTTCTTGGGCGAGGCCGGGGGCAGCGTGCGCGGTTTCAGCCGGGCCGTGTTCAGCGGCCCGACGACGCCGGTGCTTTCGCGCGCGCTCGCGGAGGTGATCGAGCGGCACGACGACCTGGAGGGCCTCTACCCCCTCGGCGCCGAGCCGATCGACAAGTACCGGCTGCTCCGCCTGCTCAGCGACGCGCTCGAGATCGAGATCGAGATCGAGCGCGACGATGGCGTAGAGGTCGACCGCAGCCTCGATGCCAGCCGCTTTCGTGCGGCCACCGGCTGGGAGCCGCCGAGCTGGGAAGAGATGGTCGCCGAACTGGCCGAGATGGCGCCCTTCTACGCCGAGTTGAAGGAAAGCGTTGCTCAGCGGTAAGCGAGTCGTCGTCACC
>JBKPND010000086.1:0-8656 GCA_046732465.1 Actinomycetota bacterium | reverse complement strand
TCCTGCCACTTGAGATGGCGCAGCGACAGCCCGTCGTAGAGCACGTCGCCCTCCGTGGGAACGTAGAGGCCGAGCAGGAGCTTGCCGAGCGTGCTCTTGCCCGAGCCCGACAGCCCGACGATCGCCACGCGATTTCCGGGTTCGACGCTAAGGCTGATCCCGCGGAGCACGTCGGGGCCCGCGGCGGCGTACCGGAAGCTGACGTCGTTCAGTCGTACGTGCCCGGACAGCATGGGCGCGTGCTGCACCTTCTGTCCGTACTGCTCTGGCTCCGCCTCCGTGACGTCCTCGATGCGAGCGAGGTTGGCGCCGACGAGCTGGAACTGCTGACCGCTGTTGACGAGGGAGGCCAGTGGCGCGAAGAACGCGCCGGCCAGTGCGATCAGCGCGACCATGGTGCCGAGGCTGATCGAACCGTTCAGGACTTGTGTCGCGCCGACCCACAGGAGCGTGAGCTGTCCCAACGACGGCAGTGCAGCGAGGATCGCCGTCGTGGTGCCGGAGACGTAGTTGTAGCGGAGGGCGATGTTGAGATGGTCGAAGAACACGTTCGACCACCGCTCGAAGGCGCGTTGCTCGGCGCCGGACGCCTTCAGCGTCGCGATGCCCACAAGCGCTTCGGCCAAATAGCCCTGGGATTTGCCGAACGCCTGCAGCTCGCGGGCCGCGAGCCGCGCGATCGGTCGCGTGCTGAGCACGAGAACGACCACCTGCAGAAGGCCGACGGCGAGCGTGAGCAGGCCGAACGGCAAGGACTGCCAGAGCAGGATGACGAGGTAGAAGGAGACCAGCGCGCTGTCCATCACCGCCGAGAGCAGCTGGTTGCTCAGGATCTCCCGGAGCAGCGCGTTGCTGGCCACGCGCGAGAGCAGGTCGCCAGTCGACCGCTGCTGGAAGAAGCTGTAGGGCAGCGCGAGCAGATGCTCGACGAATCCGAGCATCTGCTGGATGTCGATGCGTGCCCGCAGATAGACCAGCAGCCATTCGCGCAGCAGCGTCGCGACCGTCTGGGACAGGAAGAGGGCCAGTATGCCGATGCCGAGCACTGGCATCACGTTGTCCATCTGGAACGGCAGGATCCGGTCCACGACCACCTTGGTCAGGAGCGGCAGCGCGAGCCCGATGAGGAGCAGGAACAGCGAGACGGCGAGAATCTGCAGGAAGGTCCCGGGGGCGCGCCGGACGTACTGCCGCGCGTACGCGCGGAACGCTCCCCGGGCGGAAGCTGCGCGGCGCTGGAAGCTCTCGCCCGGCTCGAGAACGATGACCACGCCCGTGAAGCCCTCGTCGAACTCCTCGTGGCGCAGGCGTTCACGGCCCCGTGCGGGATCCACCACCTCCACATGGCGGCGCGACCACCGCTCGACGACCAGGAAGTGGTTGAACTCCCAGTGGACAATCGCGGGCAGCTGCACGAAGCGGAAGTCGTTGCGCTGCAGCGAGATGGCCCGCACCCGCATCCCGTGGTCACGCGCCGTTCGCACCAGATCGAGCGCCGAGAGGCCGTCGCGTCCGACGCCCGACCGCGTGCGCAGCTCCGAGAGGGAGATCTTGTCACCGTGATGGTTGAGGACCATCGTGAGACAGGCGAGGCCACATTCGACCTCGCTCAGCTGGCGCACCTCCGGGACGCGTCCCCGGCGCCTCACCGCGAGCATCCCAAGCCGGCGTGGCGCGCCGCGTGCTGCTCGGATGAACGCCCGCTCCTCCCTGTTCGCTCGGGACACCGTCACCCCGGGAGGAGCCCGAGCAGCCGCTGGCGCCCGATCTCGATCTGAGCGGTCACGTGGCTGCCGCCGTACCGGGCCGTCGGCAGCTCGGGGCGGAGACGGACGATCACCGCCGTCGATGGTTGGGTCAGCACGTCGGCCCCGCCCGCAATCCGGTATCGCGAGCGCGCCTCATCGGGGCCGATGAGGCCCCGCTCGATCTTCGCGATGGCACCCCGTGCGGAGGTCCCCGATGACCCAATCCGCACCTGCACCGGCCGGCCGGGGCGAACCGAAGTCGACTGGTCGGGCGCAACGAACAGCACCGCTGCGGTCCGCGCGCCGGTACGTTCGGCCTCCGCGCCGCGACCGAGGACGACGCCGGACGCCCCCACATAGACCGGCACCCGCACGGACCATGCCAGCAAGGCGCCGCCGGCCAGGATCGCGAGGAGGATCCAGAAGCAGACGAGGATCGGTGTGGAGATGAGGCGGGGCACGACGTCCTTCTCGGTGCGTCGCCGGTGGGCCTCCACGGCGCGCTGGCGAAAGATCGGACGGCGAGCCACGGCGACCGATCAGTCCGGCGCGCGCCAGGTCGGAGCGGCAAGGACGAGAGCACACGGCACCTTGTCCGGCTCGGCCAGCCGCAGCAGCCCGTAGCCGATTCCCGCCAGTCCGGTCATGAAGCCCGGTGTCTCCACGCCGAGCGGCACCCCCGTCACCCAGCCGTTGGCCTCGATGCTCGCTGCAATCTGGATCGTCGCCCGCTCGAGCGCGGCGCGGTCGTCGGGCCGGCCGAGCACGCGGGCGGCCATGAGCAAAAGCTCTGCGTTGCCGAGCGCGCCGTGACAGAGGGAGTGGTTGATCGCGAACCCGAGATCGTTCGTTGCCGTCAGGGCGATGTCGATCTCGCCTCGCACCCGTGCGTCGTCCAGCTCCGGCAAGGCCGCGAGGCGCGCCAGCCCGATTCCCGACGCGCCGTGGCACCAGGCCACCATGCTGTTCACCGACGAGTCGGCCGCCGGCTCTGCGCCGGTGTCGCGGTCGGGTCCGCTGTTCGGGAAGACGCGAAGGTCGGCCCAGTTGTTGAGCTCGGGCATGAAGAGGCTGCGATCGAACTCCAGGGCCTGGAGGGCGGTCTCCCAAAATCGCCCCTCCCCGGTGCGAGCGGCGAGCTGCAGCAGGCTGTACGCGATGCCGGCGGTGCCATGCGAAAATCCGCCCAGTGGCGGCTGAGCCTCGAGCGTCGTCCACGCGACGGCTCGCGCCATCGGCCGGGCGGTGCCACGCAGGTGATCGCCGCACATGACCCCGACCTCCAAGGTCCGGGGGGACGGATCGACGGAATGCAGGCTCAGCAGGGAGAGAATGCAGCCGGCCGAGCCGTAGATGACGTCGAGGCGCTCGTCCCTGGCGATGAGCGGCGGCAGCCTCTCCACGAGCTCCGCGGCCTCGCCGAGAAGATCCGGCTCCGCCCACAGCACGCCGAGGTTCGTCAGCACGTAAATGAGCGACCCGAGGCCATCGAAACCGCCGACCGTCGGGAGGGACGCCGAGGGCGCGTGCTCCTCGTGCGCCCGTGGCGGCAAACCCTGGACCTGCATGCGCAGCGACGCCAGGGCGCGGCGCGCAAGGAGGGTATGGGAGGGCTCGCCCGCGATCGCGCCGAGGTACGCCAGGAAGAGCGCGATCCCGGCGGTGCCGGCGTAGAGGTCGATCCCGGACGGGAGGACGCCCCAGGTGGACTCGTCCAACGGGGACACGCCGAGCCAGTTCGCGCCCGCATCGTTCCGCAGCGCGAGCTCGCCGAGCCGGTCGCCCACCGCATCCGCAAGGGCCAGCAGCCGTTCCGGCTCAACCGAGGCGCCGGTCGGAGGCGGCAGCCGCGACGGCCTGGGCATACCGCCCTCGCGACCCATGAGGAGGGTCGCAAGCGACGCTTCCACGATCCACATCTGGGTGGCGAGGTCGTCGTTGCCGAGTCGGTGCACGCGTTGCCGTACGACATCCAGGCTGGGCGCATCGAGGAAGTCCTCGATCGGCCGGCCGTCGGAGGTCAAGAGCGCGCGGCTGTTCGGAACGGTGCTGAAGGCAGGGATGTCGCCCCGCAGCAGGTCGTGCCGCTCCGCTGCGATGACGCGAGCGAGCTGGCGGCGGTGAGCCGCCTCGCCCCAGAGGCGGTCGAAGTACCGATCACGGTCCAGCGCGTCGCGGAGGAGGTCGGGGTGAAAGCTTTCGTACCACAGGAGGCTGTACACGTTCGTCGAGCGCACGACGACCCGGATCTCGTCGCCTGCGAAGCGTGGCAGGCACTCGCTCAGGAGCGCGTCGCGGTGCTCGCAGAGGAGGTGGTACGCCCTTGTGAAGCCGCCGATGAAGGCATCTCGGTAGTCCAGGACGTCGACGTCCTCGCCGTCCAAGCGCGGCCGGTTCTCGCTCACCGGCAACTCGGCGCGTCGGCGGCGCAGGCGCATCTCGTCGCTGCCGGCCTCGTTCCAGCTGACGAGCGGGTGGGGATTCATCTGGCCGGCCTGGCCACCGACGCCGCTCATGTCGACCCCGAGCGATTCCTCGTCCGCCCAGACGCGCCGCGGCAGGATTCCCACCTGCCAAACGGATTGATCCAGCGCCCCCGCCGCCAGGTTGGCGGCCACGATCGGGTGGCTCTCGTACACATGCGGATGAAACAGCGCCTCCAGGTCGACGAGCATCGGATGCTCGCCGGCGGCGATCAGGTTCTCGTTGTGCAGGTCGGCCGCGTCGAGGGCGTACAGGACGGCGAGGTAGCCTCCGAGGCGCTCGTAGAATCGCGCGACCTCCTCCTCCGTCGCGCAGGACGACGCAGCGACGAACTCCGACCATCCGTAGCCGCCTCGATTGAGCAGTTTCGGCCCGCGCAGGCGCGGCCTCGCGCCGCGCTCATTCAGCCACGACAGGAGATCCTGGAAGTGCACGTCCGCGGCCAGCGGCTTGGGCTTGTAGAGCAACCGCATCCCGGAGCTGAACCCCAGGACGAGCACGCTGCGACCGTCCCGGTGACGGTCGCCCTTGCCCGCGTCAACCTCCACCAGCCGATCCGTGGCGCCGGGCGCGAACGTTCTGTTGATCTCTGGCCAGTCCGCGCAGAGATGCGCGAGGACCTCCGCCAGGAACGCTGCCCATTGATCGATGGTGATCACGAGCTGGCGCGCGAGCACGGGGTACTTCCGCAGGAGCGCCACGATCGCGCCGTGCCGACGGAGCTGCCGCATGAAGTCCTCGAATCGCGCCTCCGGGGTCTCACCGTGCAGGCGACCTTGGAGGCGCGCGATGTTCATCTCCAGAATGAGCGGCTTGCTGACTTGAAAGAGGATCGTGTCGACGATGTTGCGCAGGAAGGCCCGCTGCAGCGCCTCCATGTCGAACGGCGTGTACGGGTACCGGCGCCGGAGCGCCTGCATCCGCCCGTCGAGCGCGGACAGGCCGCGCTGCAGAAGGGGACCGAGCGCCGGCAGGCATGCCGCGAGGGGGTGACCGCTCTCCAGCCCCTCCGGCAGTGCCGGCAGCTTCCCGGCGAAACGCTCCTCGGAGAACGCCCGCCGTAGAGCCGCCAACCAGCTCGGAACACCGGCGCTCCGCGCCTTCAGGCTGTCGGCCGGCTCCGCGAGCAGCGCAAGCAGATCCTGCTCCGAGAGCCCATCGAGCGCCAGGCGCTGAGCGAACAGGGAGTCGTGCTCGAACGGCCTCTGTTCCTTCCAAGCACGCAGGCGTGCACGCGCTCGCTCGTCGACGGTCTCTGCGCCGGGTGAGACGGCGGGCCCCACGATCGGCCGCGGACCGAGGCGCTCCACCAGCGACAGCGCTCGATACCACTCCGGGGCGTCCCACAGCTCGTCGGCTCTTGCAGGCGCGGTCGCGTCCATCGATGTCCTTCGGTGTGTATCAGGGAAGCAGCGGCGCGCGAAAGGGGCCGCCGGACCCGTGGCCCAGCAGCCCCTTCGTTCTCGAGCGCTCGACGCCCCTACCGAGAGGTCGGCCGGGCGTCCTGACGCGGTGCTAGCAGTTCTCCCCGCAGGGGTTCCGGGAGTTCCCGCGGCTGGTCACACAGGTCTTCGTGTTGCAGCCCACGCTGTTCCCACTCTGGGCGGCGCCGAGAACCTCGCTCAGCTCGACGTCGGTCAGTTCGATGGCACCGGCGGGATGCTCCGGCAGCGCGGCACGCTCGCGCGCGCTCAGGCTATTGCGGTACTCCGGGTCCTCCCACGCGCGGATGATCTTGTCCGTGGACATTCGCTTCTCCTTCGGATAGAGCGGTACGGGACTGTGGTTGCCGCTGTCGCCGAGCCCCCGCGTCCGGACGGCATCGCGACGTTCGATGGTCTGTCCTCCCGGTGGGGGCGGCGCCCGCGCGTGGGCGCTGACGGCACCCTGCCTCCCCGCGACCGTCGCGAAGCCGGCCGCGACGCCGTTGGCGAGGCAGACGTTTCGGGCTGACATGGCTTCGACCACGCCCCGGAGCGGCCGTCTAGATGACCGCGAACCGTCGCGCGCGCGGCATCGCCGGGAGGTTCGTCGACCCGCGGTCGCCTGCGTCCAGGGTGGGCTCAACGCATCGCGTCGGGGTCGGCTCGAGGGCCATCCAAAGCGTCCCATCTGGCGACAGCGATGCGGCAACCCTCGGCCCCCCAGGGTTGGGATCCGCGCAGGCACGCGGATCTGTCACGTTGCTTCCGCCTAACCGCTGCGGAACCTCTACCAGTGGAGAGGCGGTGTCAACCCCCCTGTTCTCCCTGGAACACCCCGCGAACTAGATCCTGATCTGCACGTCCTTGTCGCTCACGCGGTCGGAGTCGCCCTCGAGGCCAGAGGATCCCGACGTGGTGCACGAGGCGGTCGATCATGCAGCGGGCCGACGTCGTCGCCGTCGCGGCGGCTGAATCACGAAATCAAGTTCGCCGCTTGGCGTGAAGCGAGATGTAGCCCACTCGTCGATCACGACGAGGAGGATGCGTTGCAGGCCGGCGAGCTCGCGAGGCGGCGCTCGTGGCCGCAGGCCAGCTGACGGCAACATGCCGCCGCGCTGGCGAGCTTAGGGCGGCATCCGCGGCGGTGGAAGGCCTGGGTGATCGGACGGCAGCTCGGCGTACCGCAGGTCGACTGTCGTCGTCTGCGACCTGCGCTTTGCCTTCTACGGTCGCCTCTCGACCGACGATAAGCAGGACCAGACGCTCGCCTGCCCGTCGCAGCTGGAAGCCTGCCGTCGTAAGGCGACCGAGCTGCGCGGCGAGAGCGTCCGCGAGTCGGTCGGCGTCGAGCCCGACGGCCACGGGGTCCCGGTCGACGCGCAGTTGCGCGCGGGCGAGCGCCTGTGGGCGGTCGGCGACGTCACCGGCCTCTGGCCGCTGACCCACGTCGGCAAATACCAGCGCGATGTCGTCGCCGCGAACATCCGCGGCGAGCCGCGCGAGTCCGACTACGAGGCCGGGCCGCGCGTCGTCTTCACCGACCCGCAGGTCGGTGAGGTCGGCGCGGACGACGAAGATTCACCGCGACCGCCCCGGTGTCAGACGTGGCCAAGACTGCCACCTACTCCCGCGCCTACGCCAACAACGACGGCTTACTGACGATCCTTTAGGGCGACGGCGAACGGCTGACCGGCACCTACACGCTCGGCCCCGAGGCCGGCGAGTGGCTGCAGCAGGCGACGCGCGCCATGCGCGCGCCCGCCGCTCGAGGTGCTGAGCGACACCATCGAGCCTTCCCACGTTCTCGGAGATCTACGTCGCCGCGCGGAAGCAGGCGAGATCACGGCCGCGCGCAGCCGGTCGGACGAGGATCCATGACCCACGAGTAGCGCCGCGTTCCGACGCTCAGACATCCGATGGAACCGAGATCTCTACGAGGGCTGGGGGCACGCGCCGACGGTCGTTCTGTGCCACGGCTGGCCGCTGAGGCTCTGACAGCTGGCAGTCACAGATGCTGTTCCTGGCGTCGGAGGGCTACCGGTGCGTGGCCCATGACCGCCGCGGCCACCGGGCGCTCCGGCCAGAAATAGGTCGGCAACGAGATGGACACCTACGCTGATGACCTGGCGGCGGTGATCGAGACGCTGGAGCTCGCGACATCACCTTGGCGGGCTTCTCGACGGAGGGCGGCGAGGTCGCCCGGTACATCGGGCGCCACGGCACCGACCGGGTCGCGAGGGCGGTGCTGGTCTCCGCCACGCCGCCGTTCATGCTCAAGACCGACGACAACCCCACGGGGCGTTATGACAGTTGGAGCGGTTGTGGTCCACGACTGAAATCGTGGTGCCGCGATTGGGTCCGGATCTCGTCATTGCCGTTCCACGCGGCAACGTGGCCCTTCATCCGGAGACCGTTCAGACTCCCGCATCGTCTCGAACAAGCGAGTGTCTACACCGATCGCGGGTCCACGCCCGCCTTGGGACGAGGACCAGGAGCGCAGAGGGAGACTCTTGCTTCGTGGCAAAGGAGGAGTCCTGGCGCACCGGTAGGCGCGCTCGCTCGCTGCTGAGTTGGGACGAAATGGAGCAGTGAGCGCCCGGATTGAGCTGTGGACGGGGGTGTGGATCTCGCGTCCACACCCGACCCTCGTCTCCATGGGGGTTTGCGGCCTGTGCCGGGCCCTGACCCCGCCCAACCACCATAGAGGTAGTCGGGCGGGGTCAGGGCCCGGCACAGGAAGCAGTTGGTGGAGAGTCGAGGGTCGGGTGTGGACGAGAGCGGTGGTGGACAGATGACGGACTGAGGTGGGGGTGACAGAAGAGATCAGAAGAAGAGAAGAGAGAGACGAAGAGTGGGGTGAGCGAGCGAGCGGGCGGCGGGTCGAGCCGGCGGGCGGCGGCGAGAGCGATTGTGCGGTGACGCGGGTGGGGCGCGTGGTTTTGGCGGGGGTGTGGGGGCTGTTGGGTGTGCGTGAGCGCAGAAGCGCGGGGGCGGCTTGGA
>JBKPND010000085.1:0-20682 GCA_046732465.1 Actinomycetota bacterium | reverse complement strand
GGTCAACACGGTCTGCCCCACCAAGGTCGCGATCGAGATGCTGGAGCAGGAGGTCCTGGAGGCGGCCGGAGCCGAGTCCACCAGCTGACCCATGGGAGAGGGGAAGTACATCATCATCGCTGGGGCCGGCAAGGTCGGTTGTAACCTGGCGACGGAGCAGCTCGAGAAGGGACACGAGGTGACGCTGATCGAGGACAACCGGAACCGCTACCTGACGGTCGAGCAGGAGCTCGAGCACAACATCCAGTACGGCGACGCTTCTGAGTTGTGGGTGCTGGAGCGGGCCGGGATCTCGCGCGCCGACATGGTGATCGCGGTGACCGGTGACGACGAGGACAACATGCTGATCTGCCAGGTGGCGAAGGAGAAGTACCTGGTCGACCGGATCATCGCGCGGGTCAACAATCCGAGGAACCGGCCGCACTTCGAGCTGCTGGGGATCAAGCCCTATGTGTCGGCCACCGACCTGATCCTGCGGCTGCTCGAGCACGAGGTGCCGGAGTACGGGCTGGTGCATCTGCTCGACCTGCCGGAGGAGCGGCTGGAGATCATCGAGATGATGCTCGCCGACGACAGCCGGGTCGCCGGGCAAAGGGTCGGCGATCTGAACATGCCGGAGGGGAGCCTGCTGATCTCGATCCTGCGCGAGGGGCAGGGCGGCTTCGTGCCGACGCCCGACACGGTGCTGGAGGCCGGGGACGAGGTGCTCGCCGTTCTCGATCCGGGGCTGGAGGAGGAGCTCAAGGTCTTCTTCGGGTCGGACGGCGCGAGCGCGGAGTAAGAAATCCAGTCCGAGCGACGCCAACTTCGACGATGAGAACCGTTCGGTACCTGCTGATCGGGGGATTCGCGTGCGGCTACGCGGCCGCGGAGCTCCGCAAGCGCGGCGCCGAGGGCGAGATTCTCATCGTGGGGCGGGAGACTGAGCCGCCGTACGAGCGGCCGCCGCTCACCAAGGAATACCTCCGCGGCGAGGCTAGCCGCGAGGACGCGCACGTCAACCCGGTCTCCTGGTACGAGGAGAACGGGGTCGAGCTGCGGACCGGGACCAATGTGATGTCGCTCGATCCCGAGGCGCGGACCGTGAAGCTGCAGGGCGGCGACGAGGTGCAGTTCGAGAAGGCGCTGATCGCGACGGGTGCGAACGTGAACATTCTGCGGGTCGACGGGGCAAACCTGGACGGCATTCACTACGTGCGGACGCTCGGCAACTCGGACAACATCCGAGCGGATGCCGAGAAGGCGGATCGGGTGGTCCTGGTCGGCGGGAGCTATATCGCCTGCGAGGTGGCGGCGTCGCTGAAGGCCAAGGGGACCGATTGCGCCCTGGTGATGATGGAGGACGTGGCGCTGTCCCGGACCTTCGGTGAAGACGCGGGTCGGTGGTTCCAGGAGCTGCTCGAGTCGAAGGGGATCGAGTTCCACGGCGGCCAGACCCTGGCCGCGTTCGAGGGCGACGACCACGCGAGCGCCGTGGTGACCGAGAGCGGCAAGACCATCGAGGGCGACCTGGTCGTCGTCGGGGCGGGGGTGAGGCCGGACGTGATGGTGGCCCAGAAGGCGGGCCTCGAGATCGACGAGGAGAACGGCGGGATCCGCTGCGACGAGACGCTGCAGACCTCCGTGGACGGGATCTTCGCCGCCGGCGACGTCTGCTCATACGACAGCGGGGTCCACGGCCGGCGGATTCGCGTCGAGCACTGGGACGTGGCGATGCAGCAGGGGCAGCACGCGGCGCGGTCGATGATGGGCGACGCCAAGCCATATGACGTGGTGCCGTACTTCTTCAGCGATCTGGCCGACTGGGCGGGGCTCGAGTACGTGGGGCCGGCGACGGATTGGGACGAGGTGATCTGGCGGGGTGACCGGGACGCCGGCGAGTTCGCGGTCTTCTACGTCAAGGACGGGAGGGTGGCGGGCGCGCTGACCGTCGAGCGGTCGGAGGATCTGGCGCACGCGCGGACGCTGCTGGCGGAGGGCGTCGACGTCGGTGGGGACGAGGCGAAGGCACTGCTCGGGGATGCCGACAGCGACCTCGCTGAGCTCACCTCCTGACGGGCAGAGTCCACGCCTCCCGGCCTAAACTGGCGGTCGCCGCTCAGGGCGGCCCTTGCGGGATCGTCTAATGGCAAGACGCTCGGCTCTGGACCGAGAAATCGGGGTTCGAATCCCTGTCCCGCAGCTCGAGATCCGCTCCGGGATAGTTGCTACCTTGCGCGGCTCTATGTGGCGCCTGCGACGAGTTTTCGTCCCGGTCGCGGCGGTGGGAGCGGGCCTCGCGCTCGCTGCCTGCGGCGGTGACAGCTCTCCGGAGACACCGATCGTGGTTCCGACCGCGACCCAGCCGAGCCAGGGCGGTGCCGAGTTCATCGCCCAGGCGGATTCCATCTGCGCGGAGGCCGACAGCTCGATCGAGCAGTTCGCCGCTGCCGGCCAGGGCTTGACTGAGGCCGACCAGATCGCCCAGCTCCGCCAGGGCGTCGTGGACCAGATCAAGCAGCTCAACCCGCCCTCGGACACGAACCTCGACGCCTTCCTGAAGGCGGTGTCCGACCAGGTCTCGGCCGGCAAGAAGATCGGCCTCGCCCTCCAGCGCGGCGAGGACACCACCGAGTTCGAGAGCGAGCTCGACAGCGCCAAGACCCAGGCCGAGCAGGCGGCCTCGGCTTACGGCTTCAAGGAGTGCGGCCAGCCGATCACCGCGTCCGGGACCAGCACCAGCAGCTCCAGCTCCTCCAGCTCGGCGAGCAGCGGCGGCACCGTGGTCCCAAGCGCCCCGAGCACGTCTTCGGGCACCGGCGGCGCACCCACCGGCGGCAGCACGGGCAGCGGCACCCCGGGCTCGAGCGGCACCAGCGGCTCCGGGACCTCCGGATCCGGCACGGGCGGCACCGGTGGCGGCAGCTCGGGCGGCGTCGGCCCCGGCTAGGCCGCTACCTCAGCCCAGGTCCCGTACAGCTCGGCGTAGCGGCCGCCGGCCGCGATCAGCTCGTCGTGCGTGCCGCTCTCCACGATCCGCCCGTGCTCGAGCACCGCGATCCGGCTGGCATTCCTGATGGTCGAGAGCCGGTGCGCGATCACGATGGCCGTCCGGCCACTCAGCAGCCGCTCCAACCCGGCCTCGATCGTCCGCTCGGTCCGCACGTCGACGTTCGAGGTGGCCTCGTCGAGGATCAGGATCCGCGGTTCCGCGAGCAGCGCCCTGGCGAAGGCGATCAGCTGCCGCTGCCCGGCTGAGAGCGCGACGCCTCGCTCCCCGACCTCTGTGTCGAACCCGTCCGTGAGCCTTCGGATGAAGTCGCCGGCCCCGATCGCGTCGGCGGCGGCCTCGATCTCCTCATCGCTCGCGCCAGGGCGCCCGAACGCGATGTTCTCCCGCACCGACCCCGAGAACAGGAACCCCTCCTGGGGCACGATCCCGAGCTGGCTCCTCAGGCAGGTCGAGCTCAGATCGCGCAGGTCGTTTCCATCGACCAGCACCCGCCCCCGCTGCGGGTCGTAGAAGCGCGAGACCAGCTTCGCGAACGTGGACTTCCCGGCGCCGGTCTCCCCGACCAGCGCCAGCGTCTCGCCCGGCGCCACGTGAATCGAGACGTCCTCGAGCGCCCAGTCCTCGGACTCCACCTCCTGATCCAACCGCTCGATCTTTCCGCTCGACCGCTTCAACCCGGCCGCCTGGTCCAGCCCATACGAGAACCAGACGTGATCCATCTCGATCTCTCCGCGCAGCGTCCCCGGATCGGCCGCGTCCGGCTTGTCGACCATGTCCGGCTCGGTGTCCAGCAGGTCGAAGATCTTGTCCAGCGCAGCCATCCCCTGCTGGTAGGTCGTGTAGAGGTTGGAGAGCTGCTGGATCGGGTCGAAGAAGGTCGAGAGGTACCCGACGAACGCGACCAGGATCCCGATCTGCGCATGCCGTGCCGACTCGGTCGCCAAGTCCAGCGCCTGATAGCCGCCGTAGAGCAGGATCACCGCCGTCCCGATCGCCGAGAGCAGCTCGACCGCGGGGAAGTACGACGCGTTCAGGTAGACGGTCTTCAGGTTGGCCTGGCGGTTGAGCTCGTTGAGCTCGCCCATCCGTCCGACGTGCCGCTTCTCCTGCGCGAAGCTCCTCACCACCCGCACCCCGCTCAGGCTCTCCTGCAGGTACGCCGTCACCTCGGCGATCCGCTCCCTGGTGATCCGGTAGGCGCTCGCCGCGACGATCCGGAAGACCAGGCTGGCAATGAACAGGACCGGCAGCGTCAGAAAAACCACCAACGCAAGCTGGACGTCTGCGACGAGCATGATCACGACCACCCCGACCAGCGTCAGGGTGCTCGAGAACAGCGTCACCACCCCGGTCGAGATCAGCTGGTCGAGCGCGTCGACGTCGTTGGTGATCCGCGAGATCAGTACCCCCGGCCGGTTGCGGGTGAAGAACCCGATCGACATCTGCTGGAGGTGCGTGAAGATCCGGATGCGCAGGTCCTGCAGGGCCCGCTCGCCCACCCAGCCGACCAGGTAGGTCTGCAAATAGCTGGTCGCCCAGCCGATCAGCGCCGCGACGAGGAATCCACCGACGATCAGATAGAGCGCGGCGGAGTCGCCGTTCAGCGCGGCCTGCACCGCCTTGCCGACCAGAAACGGCGGCGCCAGCGTCGCGCCAGTCGCCACGATCAGCGCGCCCAGCATCATCAGCACCTGGCGCCGGTACGGCCCCAGCAGCGAGAACAGCCAGCGGACCTTCCGCCAGCGGTTGTCCTGCCCCCTGATCAGCCGCCAGAGCGAGCGGAAGAGGGCGAAGAAGTTCTGGGCGCCGTTCGTCTCGTTCACAGCTTGGCGAGCTCCTCCCGCTCCTCCAGGTCCCGCTGCAGGTAGACCGAGTCCTCGAGCCCCTTCTCGGCGATCTCCTCGTACAGCGGGCAGCGCTCCAGCAGCTCCTCGTGCGTCCCGCGATCCACGATCCGGCCGCGGTCCATAACCACGATCTCGTCCGCCAGCGAGATGGTCGAGAGCCGGTGCGCGACGATGAACGTCGTCCGGCCCTCCATCGCCTCCCGCAGCCCGGCCTTGATCTGAGCCTCGGTCCGCGCGTCCACCGAGGAGGTGGCGTCGTCGAGGATCAGGATCCGCGGCTCGGCCAGCAGCGCCCTGGCGATCGCGATCCGCTGACGCTGGCCTCCGGAGAGCGTCAGCCCCCGCTCGCCGACGATCGTGTCGTAGCTCTCCGGCAAGGCCGTGATGAAGTCGTGCGCCTGGGCCCGCTTCGCGGCCGCCTCGATCTCCTCCAGCGTCACATCCGGCCGCGCGTACGCGATGTTGGCCGCGACCGTGTCGGAGAAGAGGAAGCTGTCGTCCGCGACGAACGCGATCTCGCGCCGCAGCGAGGCCATATCGACCTCCTTGATGTCGGCCTCGTCGATCACGACGCGGCCCTCGCTCGGGTCATAGAGGCGCGCGAGCAGCCCGACCAGGCTGGTCTTGCCCGACGCGGTCGGCCCGACCAGCGCAACCGTCCGCCCGGCCTCGACCTCAAGATCGACGCCGGTCAGCGCCGGTTCCGAACCGTCGTAGCGCAGCGTGACCCGCTGGAGCGACACCCGGCCCCGCCCTTCCGGCAGAGGCGGCGCGCCGGGCGGGCTCTGCATCGACGGCTCGCGATCGAGGATCTCGAACATCCGGTTGCCGGACGCGACCGCCCGCTGGGCCATGCTCAGCGACATCCCCAGCCAGCGCACGGGTCCGGAGAGCATCACCACATAGAGATAGAAGGCGGTCAGATGACCAATGTTGGTGTGGCCGTGGACCACCTGCATGCCACCCACCAACAGCACCGCCGCAAGTCCCAGGTTCGGCAGGAACCCCATCAGCGGCGTGTAGAAGGCCTGCAGCCGCGTCGAGACCATGCTCTGCTCGAAGACCCGGTTCACGGAGTGCCGGAAGCGATCGAGCACGTGCCGCTCACGAGCGAACGCCTTCACGATCCGGATCCCCGAGATGGTCTCCTCGGCCCCGGCGGTCACCTCGCCGACCCGCTGCTGCACCTCCTGCTCGGCCGGCCGGTTGCGGCGGCTGTAGCGGGTCGCGGTCGCGACCAGGAAGGGAACGGGAGCGAGCGCGAGCAGCGCCAGGACCGGGTCGAGGATGAACATCGCCGTGGCCGCGAACAGGATCGTGAGCGCGCTCTGGCTCACCCAGATCAGCCCGTAGCCGAGGAAGAAGCGGATCGACTGCAGGTCGACGGTCGCTCGCGACATCAGCTGTCCCGTCTGCTGCGTGTCGAAGAACGCGAGCTCGAGCTTCTGCAGGTGCTCGTAAAAGCGCTGCCGGAGGTCGAACTCGACGGCCAGCGAGACCTTGCCCGCGATCAATCGCCGCCCCACGGTGAGGGTGAGGCGCAGGATGCCGGCGGCGAGCAGCGCCAGAACCAGCGGCATGATGTCGTCGCGCCGCTCGTCCTGGATCGCGTTGACGGCGGCGCCGGAGAGCAGCGGGATGAGGACGGTCATCGCCATCGCCAGCCAGGCGAGGGCCAGCGAGATGATCAGAGCGCGCCGATATGGACGCAGAAAGCCGAGCAGGCGCCGGAAGGTGGCCATGCCTTAACTATAGAAAGTGAAGTAACGGCCCCTGCCCGCACCGGCAGCTACTCTCCGGCCAGTGCTCAGAGAGATCATCAGCTGGCCGATCTCGATGGCTCGAACGGCGATTGAGCTGCCGCGATCGATGGAGCGCAGCATCCGCGAGGCGAACGACCTCATGGAGGTCTCGCGCGAGCAGCTCGAGGCAATGCGCCGCCAGGCCGATCAGGCGCTCGAGCAGGCTGAGCGCATGAACGAGCTACTCGGTCGCGTCGTCCGGCTCACCGAGCCGCTCGAGCGGGCGCAGCGCAGCGGCGAGTATGCCGCCGAGCGTCTGAAGCGCGCGATCTTCGGCCCCGAGGAGGCGGCACAGGCGTCGATCGACGCAGAGGTGATCGCGGAGGAACGAGCCCTCGCGGAGCAACCGGAGGCACCCGTGGGGCCGGAAGAGGCACCGGCGCCCCCGGATCCATCCCCCGAGCGGTGAGCCGTCCCGACGCCGGGCTCTGTGACCGCTGCCGCCACCAGCGCCTGATCCACAACACGCGCGGCTCCGTCTTCTCTCTCTGCGAACGCTCGCGGACCGATCCCAATTTCCCCCGCTATCCGCGCCTGCCCGTGCAGAGCTGCACCGGATTCACGGCGCGTGAAAGCGGGGAGAAACCGCGGTCCACGGAATGAGCCGCACAGTCCGCTGGGCCGTCCTCGCGATCCCCGCAATCCTGGCCGCGGTCGCCGCCGCGATCGTGCTACCCGACGGCGGCGACGGCTCGGATCGCCCGAACGCGGCTCGCGCCCGGTGGACATCGCTGCCGCCCAGTCCGCTCGTACGGACGGAGGTGGGAGCGGCGCGGGTCGGCCGCTCCATCTACGTGGTCGGCGGCTTCGTGCAGCCCAACCTCCTCACGACCGACCAGGTGACCCGCTACGACATCTCCACCGGCACCTGGTCCTCCGTGGCGCCGCTGCCGATAGGGGTGAATCATCCGGCGGTCGCCGCGGGCGCGGGGCGCTGCGCCGGACAGGTCTACGTCTACGGCGGCTACACCGGGAACGGCACCCTCTCGGCCGAGGTCGACACGCTCCAGCGGTTCGATGCCCGCACCGGATCCTGGGCGGTCCTGCCCGGCTCGGGCGTCGCTCGCGGCGCGGCCACGCTCGCCCCGGTCGGCTGCTCCCTCTACGCGATCGGCGGAGCCGGCGGCGGAGCACCCCAGCGGCTCGTTCAGATCTACGACATCCGCCGGCGCGCCTGGCGGACCGGACCGAGCATGAGGCTCGCCCGCGAGCACCTCGCGAGCGTCACCGTCGGGAAGCACATCCTGGTCCTCGGGGGGCGAGCCGGCGGCGCGAACCTTGACGTGGTCGAGGACCTCGACACCCGCACCCGGAAGTGGCGCCGGCGTCCCCCGATCCCAACCGCCCGCAGCGGCTTCGGCGCCGCGGTGATCGGCGGCTGGCCGGTCGCGGTGGGCGGGGAGGAGCTGACGCCGGGTGGTGAGACGATTCGACCCGTGCAGGCATTCAATCCACGCCTACGGCGCTGGTACAAGCTGCCCGGGATGCTCACCCCGAGGCACGGTTTGGGCGTCGTCTCGAAGGGCCGCCGGATCTTCGCCGTGGAGGGCGGTCCGCATCCCGGCGCGACCTTCTCATCGGTCGTCGAGATGCTCCGCGTGCCCGCAAAGGTCCTGCCCGTAGGCAGCCGTTTCTCCAGGAATCGCCCGGGTAGCCGATGAATTCCGGGGACTGGTGATGAGGACAAGCTGGAAAGCTGCGGCGTCGGCGCTCGCGCTCTCACTGGCGGTGCTGGGAGTAGGTGCCTGTGGGTCCGGGGACGACGACACGACGACCGTGCAGCCTCCGCCGGTCTCGGTCGCGACCGCGGACCGCCTCGCCAAGCTCAGCGACCGGATCGCCTCCGACCTCGACGATGGTTTGACCTGCGACGCCGCCTACGCCGCCGACCAGTTGAAGGACGCCGTCAATCACGCCGACATGGCCGCGACGCTCCGCCTGGGCGTGGAGGAAGTGGCGACCGACCTCGTCAACCAGGTGAACTGCCCGCCACCCCCGCCGCCTCCCGAGCCCGAGAAGAAGCCGAAAAAGCCCAAGAAGGACGAGGACGAGCACGGCAACGGCGATGAACACGGTCCCGGCAACGGGAACGGCCACGGGGGCGACGGCAAGCCGGGGCACTCCGATCACGGCGGCTTCGTTCCGCCCGGGCAGGCGAAGCTCAAAGGGGAGGAGGGATGACTCGCAAGCTCGCCGGGGACCGCTATGAGCTCGAGGACCGGCTCGGGCACGGCGGGATGGCGACCGTCTATCGCGCCCGCGACCTGAAGCTGGACCGTGAGGTCGCGATCAAGCTGCTCGCCGACAACTTCGCCGGCGACGACGAGGTGCGCAAGCGATTCTCCCGCGAGGCCCGCCTTGCCGCCCGGCTCGACCATCCCAACGTCGTTCAGGTCTTCGACGTCGGTGAGGACGAGGACCGTCCCTTCATCGTCATGGAGCACGTGGAGGGCGGCACGCTCGAGGACCGGCTCAACCGGCGCCGCCGGTCATTGGACCGAGACGAGGCCCTCCGCCTCCTGGGACAGCTGTGCGAGGGCCTCGGTCACGCCCATGCGAAGAAGCTCGTCCATCGGGACATCAAGCCCCAGAACCTGCTGCTCCGAGAGTCCGACGACTGCCTGAAGATCACCGATTTCGGGATCGCGCGCGCGGCCGAGGAGACAACCCGCCTGACGCGGCCCGGCAAGGTGATCGGCACCGACCGCTACATGGCGCCCGAGCAGCTGGCCGACGGCAGGATCACCGCGGCCACGGACGTCTACGCGTGCGGCGTCGTGGCCGACGAGGTCCTGCCGGAGTCCCGGTCGCCGGAGCTGGACGAGATCATCACCCGCTGCCTGCGGGAGGAACCCGGCGAGCGCTTCAGCGACGCAAGCGCGCTCGGCGAGGCGCTGGCCACGGTGGAGGGCAACGGCGCGGTGGGAGTCGTCCGCAGGATCATGTCCCAGGGACGTTCCACCCGGCCGCTCCCCGCCGGGGTGGCGACCACGGACTGGCCGGCTCCCACGGAGGTCAAGCCACGCCGCCGCCGCCGCTTCGCGTGGCTCGCCGCCCTCCTCGCGCTGATCGCGGCTGCCGCGGTGGGAGCCGTGATCGCGCTCAGCTCGGGCGACTCGAGCTCGCCGAGCAAGGACAAGCAGCAGGCCCGGGCCGCCGCCGCTCCCGTAGCCGTGCCGCGCTCGGACGACCCCGCGACACAGGCGAGGCAGCTGGCCGACTTCCTGCGCGACCAGTCCCGGCCGGCCCGGCCCGGCGCCCAGCAGCCCTGATCGGGCTAGGGCGTGGTCTTCGGGACGGGCGCCGTCGGGGTCCGCTCCGTCCTGGTGACCGTCCCCGGCGCCGTGGTGGTCGGGGTGGTGCTCGGAACCGTGGTGGTCGCGGCCGCGGTGGTCGGCGGGTGAACCGACGGCTCGGACTTCTCGCCGCAGCCCACAGCGGCCACGGCCGCGATGGCCGCCGCCGCGATGGCGAGCGGCCGCAGCCTCATCCTTCCCGCCGTCAGGAGAGAGCTCACGGTCGGGGACGGTAACGGAGCCTGGTTCGCTAGCGGAACTCGACCTCGACCAGCGGGCTGCCCGCGACCCACTCGTCCACGTTGCCGGAACCTCGGCCCAGGTCATCGAGGATGCCGCGGATCACCTCGCGGCGCTCGGCCTCGTCCGTGATCGGATGCGCGATGGCCGGCAGGTCGGCCTGGACGCTCCCCTTCAGGTGCAGCGTGAACTCCGGATCCACGCGCAGGTTGGCGTACCAGTCGCGGGTGCCCGGCGACCCGCTCAGGAAGATCCGCCCGTCGTAGCGGTACATCCAGATCTCGATCCGCCGCGGCTGACCGCTGTTGCGGCCGGTGGTCGTGATGTCGATCGTGCGGTCGTTCTCGAGCGCCCGCTGGATCCGCTCGTCCACCCGAGTGAGGCTACGCCTAGGCGGCCTCGGGATAAGGCTCGCCCGGAAGCTCCTCCGACTCCTCGTCGGCGAACTGCTCGGCGGCCTTCTCCTCCGGCTGGATCACGACCGCCGCAACCCCGATCGCAGCCACGACGAGGCCCGCCGCGATCCAGAAGGCCAGGTGATAGCCGCTGGTTAGCGCCGAGGCTGTCGAATGACCGGCGGCCTCCAGGCTGTCGCTGCGCGAGGTCGACAGCGTCGCCAGGACGGCGAGGCCGACCGCGCCGCCCACCTGAGCGGTGGTGTTGACCAGCCCGGATGCGAGCCCGGCGTCCGACCTGGTGGCCCCGGACATCGCGATCGTCATCAGCGCCGGGAAGCAGACCCCGATCCCGACGCCCATCAGGATGAGGACGGGCAGGATGTCGACGGTGTAAGTGGCGTCCACCGGCGCCCGGGTGAAGAGCACCAGCCCGGCCGCCACGAGGCCGAGGCCCGGGAAGAGAAGCCGCCGGGCGCCGAAGCGCATGATCAGCGGCTCCGAGTACCGACCCGTAAGCGTGCCCATGATGATGCAGATCGGCAGGAACGCCAGCCCGATCTGGAGGGCGTCATAGCCCTGCACCAGCTGCAGGTAGAGCGAGCCCATGAAGAACATGCCGAACATCCCGGCGACGGTCAGCACCTGCACGACGTTCGCGCCGCTTACGTTGCGGGAGCGGAAGATCCGCAGGGGGATCAACGGGGTCTTGGCGGTTGCCTCGCGAGCGATGAAGAGGCCGAGCAGAACAAGCGATCCCGCGCCGAGGCCGAGTGTGCTTGCGGCGCCCCAGCCGTCCTTCGCTGCCGGCTCGACGATCGTGTAGACGCCGAGCATCAGCGAGGCGGTGATCAGCACCGCGCCCAGCGCATCCGCGCCCTCACCGAAGCCGATGCCCTCGTCCTTCTCGAGCAGCCGCCGCGAGTAGATCGCGGTGGCGAGCCCGATCGGAGCGTTGACGAAGAAGATCCAGTGCCAGCTGATCACCTGGGTGATGACACCGCCGATGAGGAGGCCGACCGCGCCGCCG
Organism: Actinomycetota bacterium; assembly: GCA_046732465.1. Lineage (GTDB taxonomy): Bacteria > Actinomycetota > Thermoleophilia > Solirubrobacterales > 70-9 > DASUPK01. The sequence continues at coordinate 9,080 of JBKPND010000085.1, read as the reverse complement.
GCCGACGCGACGAACGCGTAGACGCCGACCGCCTTGGCCTGCTCACGCGGCTCGGGGAACATCGTCACGATCATGCCCAGCACCACGGCGGAGGTCATCGCGCCGCCGATGCCCTGCAGCAGGCGGGCGCCGATCAGCATCGCCTCCCTCTGGGAGGCACCGCAGAGGATCGAGGCCCCAACGAACACGCCGAGGCCGTAGAGGAAGATGGTCCGCCGGCCGATCAGGTCGCCGAGCCGCCCGGCCAGGAGGAGCAGGCCGCCGAAGGTGATCAGGTAAGCGTTCACGACCCAGGCGAGGCTGTTCTGCGAGAAGCCCAGGTCGTCCTTGATCGAGGGCAGCGCAACGTTCACGACGGTGATGTCGAGGACGATCATCAGCACGCCGGCGCAGAGCACGTACAGCGCGACCCACCGGTTCCGGTCGCTGACCTGCTGCTGCTGCGTCGTTTCCGCCTGCGCCTGCGTCATCTGAATTGGCCTCCTATAGGTGTGTCCGCCCGTTTCCCACTACGGCCGGATACGACTGCCATTTATTCGGTCGTTTCCATTACGACCGACCGCCTCCCAAGAACTAATCGGTTCTTTGTAGCGGTTCGACCGCGCTTCAAGTCAAGAGATAGGGAAAAACAATCAAGCCGCGGCGGGGATCAATCAAGCCGCGCGGGCAGCCCGAAGCGTGCGTAGGCGGCGGCCAGCTTCTCGTAGTCGGCCGGCTGCTCGGGGGTCCTCGCCTGGACCTCGGGATCGGGGTCCATCGAGGCGCGCACGATGAAGGCGTCGACCTCCTTGATCTTCTCGCCCTCGAAGGTGAGCACGTTGATGGCGAACGGCACGCGTGCCTGCTGCTCCTCGTCCCAGCTGTAGAAGGCGAGGGCCGGCTGCCCGTTCGCCGTGACCGGGCGCGCCCGCCAGCCCCACTCGCCGGTCATCGAGGACATCTCGAGGAAGCCGCGGATCCCGTCCAGCCCCTGGAACCAGCGGGCCATCGGAGGCATCGTGAACGCGGCGTCCTCGGCCAGCATCGAGACGACCGTGTCGACGTCGTTCCGCTCCCAGGCGTCGGCGTACTGCTCGACGATCTCCCGCAACCGCTCGTCGCCGACCGAGGCAAGCGTCTCCTGCTGGCTCTGCTCCGGAAGCTTCTTCTCGACCGTCGCGCGGGCCCGCTGCAGGGCGCTGTTCACGGAGGCGACGCTGGTGTCGAGGGTGTCGGCTGTCTCGGCGGCGGAGAAGCCGAGGACCTCGCGGAGGATCAGAACGGCCCGCTGGTTGGCGGGCAGCAGCTGGAGCGCCGCGATGAACGCCAGCTCGACCGACTCACGCTGCTCGTAACGGGCGTCGGGCGAGGCGTAGCCGTCCTCGACGCCCAGCGTCTCATCCGGATAGGGCTCGATCCAGACCGACTCCACCACTGGCTCGCCCACACCCCCGTGGGGATCGGCGGGCGGGCCGTAGTCGATCGGCAAAACGCGCTTGGGCCGCCGCTCGATGGCGTCCAGGGAGGTGTTGGTGGCGATGCGGTAGAGCCAGGAGCGCAGCGAGCTCCGCCCCTCGAACTTCGGCAGGCCGCGCCAGGCGCGGACGAGCGCCTCCTGCAGCGCGTCCTCGGCATCCTGCACCGAGCCCAGCATCCGGTAGCAGTGGGCATGGAGCTCGGCGCGGTGCGGCTCCACCAGCCGGCGGTAGGCGTCCTCGCTGCCCTCCTTGGCCGACTCGAGGAGCTCCCGCTGCTGCACTGTCGCCTCTGTGGGGCCCGCGGTCATCGGTCTCTGCAGACTAGACGGCCCGTGCCTGTGGAATTCATCGGAGCGATGAATTTGTGCGGGGCCGCCGGTCTTAGTGGCAGGCGATGAGCCAGCCCAACTCCAATTCCGTGGTCCATCTCGAGCTGCACACCGGCGATCTGGCGGGCGCGGTGGACTTCTACGCGAGGCTCTTCGGCTGGCGGTCGGAGCGCATTCACGCCGGGGAGGGGTCATATCTCGCCCTGGCGATGGGCGACCGCGTGGGGGGTGGGGTGGTCGAATGCGCCGCCGATCAGCCTCTCTGGCTGCCCTACGTCCAGGTCCCCGACGTCGGCGCCAGCACCGATCGGGCCCAGGGCCTGGGCGGCGAGGTCCTGCTCGGCCCGCGCGAGGGGCCGGAGGGCTGGCGCAGCGTCATCGCCGCCCCGGATGGTGGAGAGGTCGCGTTCTGGCAGCCGAAGAACGGCCGCCGCTGACGCTCAGGCGGGCCAGAAGATCGCGAAGGCGCCGTGCTGGCCGCCGCGGCCGCGAATCGGGATCGCGCTGACCGCGATCTGGTGATCCCGGCCGTCGGCGCCCGTGATCTCCATGCGGGCGTGTCCGGGCTCCCCCTCGCGGAGGGCGATGGTCAGCGGCAGCTCCTCGACCTCGAGCTCGCGCCCGCCGGGCTCTCGGGGCCGAAAGCGGCTGCCCCAATCCTCGGGCGGCATCTCGCCCGCCTCCTCGAACGGCATCCCCAGAAGCTCCCCGGCCGCTTCGTTGTAGAAGAGCAGGGTGCCGGCCTCGTCGACCAGGAACGCGGCCGTCGACAACGACGCGATCAAGCTGCGCCCCTGAATCAGCTCGATCGGTCTCTGCGTGGTCGGCACGAAGCCAGCCTAGCCCGGATGAGGAGTAGGGTGGGCTCGGAGCGTCGTTGGGGAGAGATAGGGGGTCACGGACCCGAGGAGGTCGAGATGAGCAGCACCGACACAAGCACTGAAGGCGCGACCACAAGCTCGCTGCCGAAGCCCGGCGAGGTGAGGCTCGAGGTGGTCGTCGTGCCCGTTTCCGACGTTGACAGGGCGAAGGCGTTCTACGAGAAGCTCGGTTGGCGCCTCGACATCGACATAGAGCCCGGCCCGGGCGTGCGAATCGTTCAGTTCACGCCTCCGGGCTCCGGCTGCTCGGTCTCGATCGAGAAAGGTCTGACGACGGCCGAGCCCGGCTCCTCTCAGGGGTCGGAGCTGGCCGTTCTCGACATCAACGCGGCGCGCGAGGACCTGATCGCCCGCGGTATCGAGGTCAGCGAGCTCTATCACCTCGATGGGGGCCAGGTCCCGGGTCCGGACCCGGAGGGCCGCTCATACATGACCTTCGCCGCCTTCAGCGACCCAGACGGCAACACCTGGCAGCTCCAGGAGATCACCGAGCGCCTGCCGGGACGGTGATCAGCTCTAGCGACCGAAAGGAATGAACATGGACGTTGAGACCCTGGCCGGGCTGTTGCAGGAAGCGGAGGAGCACCACGGCCCCTACGAGGCGAGCGCGCCCAAGCACCACTGGTCGGGCTTCTACGCGGCCTACATCGTGGCCCGCGAGGATGGAAAATCTCCGGAGGAGGCGGACCAGGACGCCCGCACCTACACGGACGGTGTGATTGCGAAGCAGGGCGCGGACGGTTGAGCGCGGACTACGACGTCATCGTCCTCGGCGGCGGCGCGCCGGGCGAGCACTGCGCGGGCGCCTTGGCCGAGGGCGGCCTGAAGGTGGCCGTCGTGGAGCGCGAGCTCGTCGGAGGGGAGTGCTCGTACTGGGCATGCATCCCGTCGAAGACCCTGCTCCGGCCGGGAGAGGCGGTGCAGGGTGCACGCGATGCGACGGCCAGCGCCGAGGTCGACGTGGAGGCCGCCCTTGCTTGGCGGGACTTCATGGTCTCGGACTACTCGGATTCCGGTCAGGAGAAGTGGTTGGCGGAGAACGGCATCGACCTCATCCGTGGCAGCGGCCGGCTGGCCGGCCCCGGGGTGGTCGAGGTCGACGGCAACCGCCACACCGCTGATCACATCGTCCTCGCGAACGGCGCGGATCCGGTCGTGCCGCCCATCCAGGGCCTGCGGGAGCTCGAGGGCGTCTGGACCAGCCGCGAGGCGACCTCCATGAAGTCGATTCCGCGCCATCTCATCATCCTGGGCGGCGGGCCGGTCGGCGCCGAGCTGGCGCAGGCCGTCTCCCGGCTCGGCGGCGAGGCGGTGATCGTCGACATGGCCGATCACCTGCTCGGCCGCGAGCCCGCGCCGCTGGGCGAGGCGCTGGGCGAGGCTCTGCGACGCGAGCGCATCGAGCTTTATCTGTCCGCGGAGGTGAACGCCGCGCGACGTGAGGGGGACGATTACGTCCTCGAGCTCGACGACGGCCGCGAGCTGAAGGGTGACCGGTTGCTCGTCGCCACGGGCCGGCGCCCGCGCGTCCGTGACGTCGGCCTCGAAAGCGTGGGCATCGAGCCCGACGCCAAGGGCGTGCCGGTGGACATGCACATGCGCGCGGCCGAGAAGCTGTGGGCGATCGGCGATGTCACCGGCATCTGGCCCCTGACCCATGTCGGCAAGTACCAGGGCGACGTGGTGGCCGCGAACATCCTCGGGAAGCCGCGGAGGGCCAACTACGAGGCCGTTCCCCGCGTGACCTACACGGACCCGCAAGCCGCGGCCGTCGGGTCCGATGCCAGCCGCTTCAGCGCGACGGTCCCGGTGTCGAGCCTGTCGAAGACCGCCACTTACACACGCGCGTACGCCGACAGCAACGGCTTCCTGACGCTCCTCAGCGACGGCGAGCGGCTCACCGGCGCCTACGCGCTCGGGCCGGAGGCGGGCGAGTGGCTGCAGCAGGCCACGCTCGCCATCAGGGGCCACGTCCCACTCGACGTCCTGAGCGACACGATCCAGCCGTTCCCGACGTTCTCGGAGATCTACGTCGAGGCGCTCAAGGAGCTGCGGGGCGAGATCGCCTCCGCGTCCAAGCCGGTCGGCGCGGGACCGCCGATGTCGAGCTGACGGTCCTAGGCTGCCCGCCCACGTGTCGCAACCGGTGGCCGACTACGCGCTGCTCGCGGACTGCAACTCGGCAGCGCTTGTGGACCGCGGCGGCTCTATCGACTGGCTCTGCCTCCCGCGCTACGACAGCGACGCCGTCTTCGCCGCCCTGCTCGACCCCGATGCCGGGCACTGGTCGATCAGGCCAACGGGCTCCTTCTCCTCGACGCGGCGCTACCTCCCGGGGACGCTGGTGCTCGAGACCACTTTCACCACCGAGACGGGCGAGGTCACGCTCACGGACGCGATGGCGTTCACCGATGGCCAGCGCGGCCACGACCTCGGCCTCGACGCCCCGCATGAGGTGCTTCGCAGCGTCAGGGGTGTCTCCGGGGAGGTCGAGCTCCGGATGGAATTCGCGCCGCGCCCCGAGTACGGACTCGTCATCCCCCTCATGCGGCTCGAGGCCGATGGCGCACGCACCTTCGGGGGCAGCGGAAGGGTCGCCGTCCGCAGCTCAGCTCCTCTGACCGTCGCGGATTCGACGGTCGAGGCCACCTTCAGGGTGGGTGCCGGCGAGACCGCCGGCTTTGCGCTGCGCTGGGCGCCGCCCGAGTTGAGTCCCGCTCCGGCGCCGGCGTCTCCGGACCGGGTCGCCGAGCGGATAGACGAGACCGCCGAGGGGTGGCGCTCCTGGGAGGGCGACCACGACATCTACGACGGCCCTCACAGGGAGCTGGTGCGGATGAGCTCGCGGGTGCTGAAGGGCCTCACCTACCGGCCGACGGGCGCGATCGTGGCCGCGCCGACGACCTCACTGCCCGAGGCGGTGGGCGGCGCGCGCAACTGGGACTACCGCTTCTGCTGGATCCGCGACTCGAGCATGACCATCGAGGCGCTCTACGTCGGGGCCTGTCCCAACGAGGTCGAGGAGTTCATCTCGTTCATGACGAGCTCGGCCGGCGGGCGCGCGGAGGAGGGGTCGCTGCAGATCATGTACGGCATTGGCGGCGAGCACGACCTCTCCGAGCGCGAGCTCGGGCACCTGCGCGGCTGGCGAGACTCGCGCCCGGTGCGCGTGGGCAACGGCGCCTGGGACCAGGTGCAGCTCGACGTCTACGGCGAGCTCCTGAACTCGCTCCACCTCTACAGGGAGAAGCTCGGCGACCTCCATCCGGAGATCCAGGCGTTCGCGGCCGATCTCGCCGACACCGCCTCCCGCCGCTGGCGGGAGGCCGATTCGGGGATCTGGGAGATGCGCGGAGAGCTCCGCCACCACCTCTCATCCAAGGTCCTGTGCTGGACGGCGCTCGACCGCGCCGTCAAGCTCGCCCCGCAGCTGGGCGACTACGCGAAGGTGCCCGAGTGGGAGGCCGAGCGGGACGAGATCAGGGCCGCCATCCTCGAACGCGGCTGGAGCGAGCAGAGCCAGGCCTTCTGCCAGGCCTTCGACTCGGACGAGCTCGACGCCGCCGTGCTCCTGATGCCGATCCTCGGATTCCTCCCCGCCACGGACGAGCGCATGCGCTCGACCATCGAGGCGGTCGCGCGTGAGCTGACCGAGGACGGGCTGGTGCTGCGCTACCGCACCAGCGAGGGGCTGAACGAGGACGGCCTCAGCGGCGAGGAGGGCACCTTCGTGATCTGCACGTTCTGGCTCGTGTCATGCCTCGCCAAGGCCGGCGAGCTCGATCGCGCCGAGGAGCTCTTCGACCGGCTCACCGGCTACGCCAACGACCTCGGCCTCCTGGCGGAGGAGGTCGATCCGCGAAGCTCCGAGCTGCTGGGGAACTTCCCCCAGGCGTTCAGCCACATCGGCCTGATCAGCGCGGCCTGGGAGATCGACATGGCGAAGGGCGAGCAGCTCTCAGCTCAGCCGTAGTCAGAGCATCACGAGCTGGCGGTTGGACCAGCTCGGATCGAGCGGCTCGCCGGCGAGGGTCCTGCGCTCCAGGTCGAGCAGTGCCTGCTTTCGCTGCAGGCCGCCGCCATAGCCGGTGAGTGTGCCGTCCGCGCCGATCACGCGGTGGCAGGGGACGATGATCGGAACCGGATTGCGACCGTTGGCGGCGCCGACGGCCCGGGCGCGCGGTAGGGCTCGACGTCCGAGCGATAGAGGGACTGATCGATCCTCGCAGCGAGCTCGCCGTAGCTCGTGGTCGTTCCCTAGGGCAGCTCGAGGAGCTCATCCCAAACGGCCCTTTGGAGAGGAGTGCCGTGCAGATCGAGCGTCAGATCAAAGGTCCGGAGCTCGCCGGCGAAATACGCCTCGAGCTGGTCGATGGTCTCCGGCATCGGCCGCTTCGCGGCCTCCGCGGGCGGGCGCAGCCGGCCCGGGAAGCTCAGGTTGGTGATTCCGCTCGGCCCCGCGACGACAGTCAGGGGCCCGATCGGGCTCTCGTAAATCGTCCATTGGGTTGCCTGCGCGTGGGCCATGTCGTCGTCCTCTCTCATTCGCGTGGCGTCGCACATAGAGCGGCCGAGGGCGCCGAAACGTGAGATCGGACTTGGGGGCTCAGTGGAAGCCGAGCCTGATCTGGAAGTCGCCGCGCTCGGTGTGGTGGCGCCACAGAGCCTCCGCGACCTCATCGGGCTCGTGGTCGCCGCCGGGCGCGATGCGACCGGCGATCGCCGTGTGCCCGACGTGCACGCCCCGATCCGCCAGCTCGTCGTGAAGCATACGGGCGTAGGCGACCTCGCCGGCGAACGAGATGCCGACACCGGCCCGCGCCGGGTACGGCTGGATCGCCGCTCCACCGGTGGTGAACAGGATCGTCCCGGAGCCCCGCTCGACCATCGGCCCGAGCACGCTCGTGGCCGCGGCGACGGCGCCGAGAACACTGAACTCGAGCGGCCCGCGGACATCGTCGACGCTGGTTTCGAGGATCGGCTTCATGAATTCGGCGGCAGGGAGGGGGGAGTACTCGAGCACTTCCGCCGAACCAAGGCGATCGGTCAGGGAGCCGATGGCCGACGAGAGAGCGGACGCGTCGCGGATGTCGGCGGATGCGAAGTCAGCCGTGATCCCCGCTGAAGAAAGTTCCTCGGCGAGCTTCTCCAGCTTTGCCTCGTCCCGGGCAACCAGCCCGACGCTCATCCCCTCGCGCCCGAAACGCCTGGCGACGGCCGCGCCGAGGTTGGGCCCCGCTCCGACGATGATGATCGACATCTCTTTCTGCTCCAGAGGCCGAGAGCTTACGTGTCCGAAATCTTCAAGCCGCCTGTGCCGCTGTCACATACGGTGGACGGCGATGCACATCCTCTTCATCTCAAGCTTCGCCGTGATCGCCCCCGACCCGCCGAAAAGCCGCGAGCTCTACGTCGAGGCCCTCGGCCTCCCGCTCGCGGCGGGTGGGGACGGGGGAGTACTGGCACAGCGAGGAGATCGCTGGCAGCAAGCACTTCGGTGTCTGGCCGCTATCCCAGGCCGCGGAGGCGTGCTTCGGCACACCATCCTGGCCGGAGGAGCTGGCCGTTCGGCAGGCGAGCGTCGAGTTCGAGGTTGAGGACGCCGACGCGGTGGCAGCGGCGGGCGGGGAGCTCAAACGCGCGGGCTTCGAGCTCCTGCACCCTGCGCGCCAGGAACCCTGGGGCCAGACCGTGGTTCGGCTGCTGTCGAGCGGGGGACTGATCGTGGGCGTTTCGTACGCGCCGTCGCTCCACGACTGAGATGCGATCGGAGAGGGCGTGCGCTCAGCGCGACTGCTCGGCTTTGGCACGGGCACGCCGCATGGCGGCCCGACGACTGACGGACCAGAGGCGGTCGGCTCCGGCCCACCCCGCGAAGAGCAGGCCACCGACCGTCCCGGTCACGGTCATCAGCACCCCGGCGGCCGCCGCCGCCGCCACCCCGTCGCTGCCAAGGATGAGCACCGCGGCCGCGGCGCCGACGCCTGGACCGACCGGAAGTTGAGCGAGCGCTACCACCGCGATCAGCACCGCAGTCGCGTCGAAGAGGGAGGCATCGACGCCGACCGCATGCAGCAGAAGCCAATTGCGGAAGATCTGCGCGAAGACGGCCACCAGCACGAAGCCGATTACGCGGCTTCCGCCGTTCAGACTGCGGAGGACGGCGAGCCCCCTCCACAGCTCGCGGCCCTTCCGGAGGGCGAGCTGCCGCAGGCCGGCGCTGGCCGTCGCGATCACCGCAAGGGCGATGAGCGGCAACCACCACGGAAGGCCAAGCGGCTCGACGAGGGTGAACGACGCCAGCGCGGCCAGCATCGCCTCGACGGCGAGGATCGGAAACTCGGCGGCGATCAGCGTCGGCACCTGCGGACTGACGTCCGGGGATGAGCGGCGGAGCGCGGCGATCCGCGCGG
>JBKPND010000084.1:0-13525 GCA_046732465.1 Actinomycetota bacterium | reverse complement strand
GACGAGCTGAGGGTCGATGCCCGCTACCACCGCGAACGCCGGGATCTCTACCGGGCCAAGATGCACGGTCCGCGGCCGGCGAGTCTCGTCCACCTGAAGGAGCTCGAGCGGGTCTGCGCCTTGTCCGAATCGCGCCTCCGGAGGGCAGAGCAAGAACACGAAACGGAGACCGTACGGGCCCCCGGTTCCCGATAGTTACTCGAGCTTCGCGGGGCAAAGACCAGCCGGCAGGCATAACGGCAACGCCATGGCCGACAACGAAAAGAACGCAGTGATCATCCTCGACAGCGGCAAGCACTTCAACGTGCAGAGCACCGTCGCGGAGATCGAAAGCCAGATCACGGCTGAGAAGGAGAAGGGCGCATCTCTTCCCACGATCAAGGTCGTCGATGAAAGTGGACGAGAGATCTGGGTCAACGCCAACCACATCGCCGTGTTCCACGAGTACGTGTCAGGCCGACCACTGGTCGCCTTCGCCTGATCACAGGCTGAAGATCGAACCCCCTTCACCCCAGGCGTGAAAGTTCTGAGTTGGCCGAGCAGGCGAAGCTGAACTAGGCCGAGCCGCTCTGCCGGGGCTCTGCTGGCCCGATGTCGTACACGCCGTCCGGCAGGTTCTCCTCCACGTGAGCCTCTGCATCCTCGGCACTCTCTGCCTCTAGCACGGCCAGCATGTGACGCGGTACACGTGCCCCTTCTGGACTCTTGCGGTCGCCGCGCGTGGTGTAGCCAGGACCGAGTGTTGGGATCTGGACTCGGTTCAGAGCCTGCTCTGCCTGCACGAGCCCCTCTCCCTCGATTGGCACCTCGAACCACGGCATCGGTAGGCAGTCTAGACCGCCGATGCTTCTGAGTGCCTGAAACGAGTATCGCGCAGCACTACTAAGCCTCCCGTCCCTCAGGTCGCTCGCGCTCCCAACACCCGGGATGCGCGATGCCCTCAACGCTATGGCTTGTGAAGTCGGGCTCCCCGCTCTCATCGAGCGAGGTCTTGGTGACGATCACCGCCGATTCGCTTGGCCCGATCGTCTTCCCGCAGTAGAGGCAGGTGACTGGTGGCTTGTCCTCGGGCACGCGGGCGATTCTAGGCCCGGCTTGTCCGAGGTCGAGCGTCTCGAAGCGGCCACCGGAGTAGTCAGCGTGAACCGCGCCGTGTCCGAGGTGCTCGAGACGGCTCACGCCTAGCCACCCGGTCGCCTGCCAACCTCGACGTCCGTTGCGCACCCGTGGCGCCGCTACCGCTTTGCCCGAAAGCGAGAGCCCGCTCGGAAGCGCGGCTTTCCATGCAGAGCGGCGCTTCGCTGACTGGTGCGTTTCGCGCAAGGGGCAGCGCAGCTCACACGCGAGGCCACCCGATCGCGGCGCTCGGGCGCCTTGGCTCGTTGGCCTGGCCCCGGCGTCATCTGTTTGAGCCGATCGTGGTCGCAGCTGCCGGTGCGGGCTTGCCGTGCCGATCGGCAGCGCGGAGCGGCGCGGGGATCAGGCCCGCGCCTACGATGACGAGTCCGAACGCGATCATCCGTCCGGCGATCGCCACCGCCCCGGTGCCGATCGAGTCACGGAAGACCAGGACGCCGCCGACGATCGCGACGAGGTTGGCTGCTACCGAGGTGAGGGCGATGACTTCGACGCCCGGGCCGATCTGCAGGCCCCGTGCCGAGGCATAGAAGGCGATCACCGAGGCGGCCAGCGCCGCCACAGCCCAGGGGCTGATCAGCTCGAGCACCCCGCCTCCAACAGCGTGGGTGAGGAACTTGAGCGCGATGTCGGAAATGCCGAACAGCGCGCCGGCGGCTGCGCCCAGGAGCAGGCCCTCCCTTGCCTGCAGGACGCGGAGGCGGCCGGCCATCGCGGCAACTCCCGTGGCGAGTAGAAGGACGCTGCCCTCGATGGTGATCAGAGCGGCCAGTGCGTAGCCCGGGGGCTCGCTGGGCTGGGCCCCTTGGGTAATCCCTATGACCGCAAGCCCCACCGCCGTGACGACCAAGCCGGTCCACTGCCGCTGACCAAGGCGGAAGCCGAAGAACCGCTCGGCGAGAACGGCGAGGAAGACCAGCCCCGCCGAGAGGACGGCCTGTACGACCGACAACGGTGCGAGTGCAAGGGCGCCGACGTGAAGCCCCCAGGCTCCGACCGCCACCAGCCAGCCCACCGCGAACCACCTGGAGCGAAAGAGCTCGGCGGCGCTGCGCAGTGGATGGCGACCGCGCACTGGCGGTGCCGAGACCGCGCCGCGCTGCTTGAGCAGGAAGGAGAGGCTCGTCGCGAGCGCGCACGCTATAGCGAGCGCGAGTCCGAGGATCACAGCCCTGGGCATCTTCTCTCTCCAGCGGTCGTAATGCCCGCTGGACCGTCTTCTTGCTAGCCGACCAACACCTCGAGCAAATCGCCCACCTCATGCTGCTCGGCCAGGGGGTGGCGCAGCGGCAGCTTGGTCTTGACCTGGTAGCGGTTCCTTCGGCCCTGCCGCTCGCGCACCACGTAGCCCTCGTCAACCAGCTCGGAGAGGATCCGGTGGGCGGCGCGCTCGGTTATCCCGACGTCGGCGGCGATGTCGCGGAGCCGGATACCGGGGTCACGAGCCACGCAGACCAGGACGTGCGCGTGGTTCGTCAGGAAGTCCCAGCGGGGAGGGGTCTCTTGCGAGCTCTTGTCTGCCATAATACTGGAAGAGTATTTCATGAATTCGTGGTACTGTGTTCGTATGGCCACGGAAATCACCCCGATTCCTCCAGCGTCGCCGATGCCAGCCGCATCACCGATTCCGTCGGCTTCGCCAATCCCGCCTCCGTCCACCGTGCCGGCGGGGTCCCCACGACTGGAGGCAAGGAAATGACCACCGACACAGTCAACGAGCCGGTCTCCGGCTACGACAGCCTCAGGACCAAGGAAGTGATCGCGTCGCTCTCCGGCCGTTCCCAGGTCGAGCTCGCGGAGATCGAGAGCTATGAGCACACCCACCAGGATCGCGTGAGCGTGTTCGACAAGCTTCGCTGGCTGCGCCAGGATGAGCCGCTCCCCGGCTACGACGCGCTCAGCAGCGACGAGGTCTTGGCCGCGCTCGACAAGGCCGATGTCGCGGCGATCAAGCGGGTGCGCGGATACGAGCGCAAGTTCCGCGCCCGTCGCGAGGTCCTCGACGAAGTGGACCGCCTCCATCGGGAGCGCCGGGCCCCGCTCGTCTCTCGCGACGCGAAGCGCTAAGGAAGGAACAAGCTTATGCCCACGATCATCGTCAAGAGCAATGAGAGCGCCGACCAAGCCTCCGCCGTGGTGCTCTCGGAAAACATTCAACCGGAGCACTTGGCCAGCAAGCACCACGCGGCCCAACTGATCGAGCGCGTGGGATGGGCGGTTACCGACGCGAAGGAAGCCGAGGTCGAGGAGGAGTCAGGGCGATGACGTCTCTGCGTCGCCTGGACGAACTGAGAGTTGATGCCCGCTACCACCGCGATTGCCGTGACCTCTACCGGGCCGAGATGTACGGTCCGCGGCCCGCGAGTCTTGTCCAGCTGAAGGAGTTGGAGCGGGATTGCGTCTCGTCTGAAGTGCGCCTCCGGAGGGCCGAGCAAGAACTCCAAGCGGAGACGGTACGGCTACGGGAGCTGGCTGAGTGACGAGACACACCCTGAGCGACGAGACCCACCCACTGATCACACGGTCCCGTTCGTGAATCAGCTCCCCGAGCACAGCGCTCAGATTCCAGCTTCCGCATAGCGCGAATAGGGGCAGCCAACCGGATCAGGCGGATCAGCCCAGCCGCCGGTTCCAGAGTGGCTTCCACGACCTCTTTCGCCGACGAGGCTCGACGCTTTGGTCTCCCACGGGCGCGCCCCGCCACAGATCCAGGTAGCAGACGATGCAGAGCAGCTCGTGGCTGCCGTGCCGGTATCCGCGCCCATCGCCCAGCGGTATGAGGCACTGCGAGCAGCGATCCATCACCTTGTGATCGGCCCGAACGAATCGGGTCCTTAGAACCGTTTCGGGGCTCCCGAATATCCGTCCGCGTCAGTCGGCGACCCGAGGCGCGCCGGCGATCACGTTGACGAAGTTCTCGAGGTGCTTCGTCGTCCAGCACTCGAAGGCGCCGTCGCAGTAGGGCTCGTAGGCGGCCATCACCGAGTCGCCGTAGTTCCAGTAGAGCTTGGGCTCCGGGTTGAGCCAGAAGGTACGGCCGGCGTGCTCGGCGATCGCGCCGAACGTCGCGGCGTGTGGCTCGCGGCCGTTGGTGCGCGCGTCGCCCAGGACGATCACGGTCGAGCGGGGCCCGAGGTCTTCCGCGATCTCCTCGCCGAACTCGAGCCAGACCCGCCCGTAGTCGGTGTAGCCGGAAACGTCGGCGACGCCGCCCTCCGATGAGACCCGCTCCGAGATCTTCCGGAAGTCGCGTTCGTGCTCGAAGATGTCAGTCACCTCGCTGATCCGCTCGATGAAGACGAAGCTGCGCAGCTTGCGGAACGAGTCGTGCAGGGCGTGCAGGACCGACAGGAAGAACACGCTGGCGCTGCTCACGCTGGTGGAGACGTCGCACAGGACGTAGATCTCGGGCCGCCTCGGGCGCTTCGGCCGGTAGCGCAGGCGAAGCGGGACCCCGCCGGTCTCCAGCGAGGCCCGCATGGTGCGGCGGACATCGACGGTCTGGCTCCGAGCGCGGCCGCGAGTTTCGTGGCCGAGCGTTGCGATCCGCCGCTTCAGCTGGGCGACCGCGCGATGAACGGATGCGAGGTCCTGAGCCGGGCTGGTGGGCAGGGTGCGGTCGAGCTCGGCGAGCGGCCTTGAGGGCGGCAGCTTGCCGGTGCGCTCGATCGTCGCGCGCTCGAGCTCACGGCGCAGGTAGCGCTCGAACTGCTTGACGTTCTCGGGATCGAGGGCCTGACCGGAACCGTCGTCCCGTCGCCCGCTCGCCTGCAGCTCAAGCGCGCGGCGGATTCGCTGGACGTCCACGCCGATCACCCCGGAGCGCTCGCCGCGGCGGCCGAAGGCGGTCATCGCGAGGCGGGCGAGGTCGCGCATCTCGCCGTCGTTCCCCTCGGTGATCGCGCGCCTGATCGCCTCCCGCAGCTCATCGAGATCGATCCGGTCGCCGGCTCCCTCGAAGCGCTCGCTTTCGATCCCCTGCTCGAGCGCCTCCGCTTCGGCCGCCCGGAAGAAGTGGCGGTCGAACAGCAGCTCGAAGATCCGGCGGTCCTCCTGGGACTTGGCGATGGTCGCGGCGAGCGACTCGCGGAAGTCGCGCTGGTCGGTCCAGCTCACCTCGTCGAGCGCGGCGAATGCGTCGAGGATCTCGGAGGTGCCGACGGCGACGCCCTCCGAGCGAAGATCCTCGAAGAAGGCGAGCAGGCTGCTCGCGGTGGTGCTCATTGCTCAGCTCCCGGAGGAGGGCGGCGGGGTGAGACCGCCGGTCACGCCATCGCCCTCGAGCTTGACCGCCACGCGCTCGGCGACCAGGTCGATGTCGGAGCGGTGCTTCACCAGGATGCTCATCGACTGCTGGAAGGTCTCGCGGTCGATGTCGTCGGCGCCGATCAGGAGCAGCGTTCGCGCCCAGTCGATCGACTCCGCGATCGAGGGCGGCTTCTTCAGGTCGAGCTGGCGGACCATGTGGACGATCTCGACGAGGCGCCGCGCGAGGCCCTCGTCGAGCTCGGGCGCGTGCAGCCGGACGATCTCGAGCTCGCGGTCGACCGAGGGGTAGTCGAGCCAGAGGTAGAGGCAGCGCCGCTTCAGTGCCTCGGTCAGCTCGCGGGAGTTGTTCGAGGTCAGCACGACGATCGGCCGGGTGCGGGCCTCGATCACGCCCAGCTCGGGGATCGAGATCTGGAAGTCGGAGAGGACCTCGAGCAGCATCGCCTCGAACTCCTGGTCGGTCTTGTCGATCTCGTCGATCAGCAGGACGACCGCGTCCTCGGCGCTGATCGCCTCGAGCAGCGGCCGCGTCAGTAGGAACTCCTCGCCGAAGATGTCACCGCGGGTGGCCTCCCAGGAGCCCTCGCCGTCGCCGCCGCCGGTGGATTCAGCCTGGATGCGAAGCAGCTGCTTGCGGTAGTTCCACTCGTACAGCGCCTTGGCCTCGTCGAGTCCCTCGTAGCACTGCAGTCGCACCAGCCGCCGCCCGGTGGCGCGGGACAGCGCCTTGGCGAGCTCGGTCTTGCCGACCCCCGCCGGCCCCTCGACGAGCACGGGCTTGCCGAGGCGCTGGGCGAGGAACGAGACGAGCGCTGCGGCCTCGTCGGCCAGATAACCGACCTGGCCGAGGCCCTCGCGAACCTGGGCGACTGACTGCGGCTCCGGCTCCGGCATCTGGGGGATGATAGATACCGCCTCATGCTCGCCCTCGCCCTGCCCGACTCGCTCGGCCCCTACGCAGTGCTGCTCGCGATCGGATTCGTCGTTGGCTGGTACGGGCACGGTGCAAGGAACAACTGGATCGTGGCGTTCGGGATCGTGGTGATCTTGGCCGCGATCGGGCTCCTCCAGCTGGCGATCGCGACGCACAACGGGAGGGCCCCGACGGGGTTCTGACCGTGGGCGCCCTCGATGACCTCGACCTCTCGCTGAAGCTCTCCAAGGAGGAAGAATCCGAGCGGCTTGACGCCGCCTGGATCCGGCTCAGCCAGCTGCGGCTCACCCTCGGCGGGCTGATCGGCCGCGGGGAGCTCGGCCCGCCGGTCTGTGTGGTCTTCGAGGGCGGCGACGCCTCGGGCAAGGGCGGCGCGATCAAGCGGCTGGTCGCCCAGCTCGACCCGCGCCACGTGCGAGTGGTGCAGTTCGCCGCGCCCACCTACGACGAGAAGCGACACCACTTCCTGTGGCGCTTCTGGCCCTCGCTGCCGGGCTGGGGCGGAATGGCCGTCTTCGACCGCTCCTGGTACGGGCGCGTACTGGTCGAGCGGGTCGAGGGCTTCGCGACGAAGGAGGAATGGCGGCGCGCGTACGACGAGATCAACGACTTCGAGCGCGGCCTCGCCGAGGAGGGGACCATCCTGATCAAGTTCTGGCTGGAGGTCTCGCCGAAGGAGCAGCTCAAGCGCTTCAAGGCGCGCGAGAAGGACCCGCTGAAGACATGGAAGCTCACCGACGAGGACTGGCGCAATCGCGACAAGCGGGATGCCTATGACGCGGCGGTGGAGGAGATGGTCGCCCGGACGAGCGTCGAGCCGCACGCCGTCTGGCACCTGATCCCGGCGGATTCCAAGCACTACGCCCGGGTCGCGGTGATCGAGACCGTGATCGCGGAGATCGAGGCCGGAATGCGCCGGCACGATATCGAGCCGCCGAAACCGATCAAGACCGACAAGTGAACGGGAGGAGCCGAAATGCCCGATGAGAGAGCAGCGGGAGTGGCCCTCGGCGCCGGAGATGGGGAGCGCATCCGCAGCCCGCTGGGGGGCGACATCACCCACATCGTCCGAGGCGAGCACTCGAACGGGGCACTGGCGGCAATGGAGGCGACCAATGCACCCGGCGAGGGACCTCCGCTCCACCGCCACACCCGAGAGGACGAGACCGTCTACGTCCTCGAAGGTGAGTTCCGCTGGAAGCTGGGCGACCAGCTGATCAGCAGCACGGGCCCCGGCTCGTTCGTGTTCATTCCGCGTGGGGTGCCGCACACCTGGCAGGTCCTCGGCGAGCACGGGAGGATGCTGGTCACTTTCTTCCCGGCCGGGATGGAGGGCTTCTTCGACAAGCTCTCCTCACTCACCGAATTCGATCTCGGGGCTTTCCGCGCTGCTGCCGCAGAGCACGGCATGGAGGTCGTGGGCCCCCCGCTGGCCGAGTCGGGTCCCCTCTAGTCCGGGGCCTGCGGCCGCTTCGCGCGCTCGCGCGGTCGCATTCTCAGGCCGGCCACGACGATCATCACGGCGCCGGCCAGGGCGACGAAGATCGCGTAGTGCAGGTCGTAGGGCTCGTCGTGGCCGGCGAGCGTGAAGCGGGGCCGGTCGGCGATCCGGTAGAGCACGATCAGCGTGGCCCAGGAGCCGGCCGCCACGAACAGGCCCCACTCGCGCAGCGGCCGCGGAGGCACATATCCGCCCCCGCCCTGAAGCGCGAGGAAGACGGTCGCCACCGCGATCAGCACCAGCGCCGCCTCGGCCCAGCCGAAGGCGCTGATGCCGGTCGAGACGAGGTCGTTCGAGATCGGCGACTGGTACCAGGGCAAGATGAGGCTGCCGACCATCACCGCGGCGCCGATCACGGCGATCCTCTCGTTTCCTCCCAGGCCACGGAGATCGCCGAGCAGCTTTCGGGAGAATGACCTCCCGCTACTCGAGCGGCTCGCGGCCACCGTAACCGCCCTCGAGCTCGTGCCAGTAGGCGACCTCGTCCTCGCCGAGCTCCCAGCACAGGTAGATCTCCCGGTCGTCCATGAGCGCGGGGAAGTCGACCAGTCCCCGTTCGATGTCGCGCAGGACGATTCCCGCCCGCTCGACGGTCTCGAGCAGCTGCCTCACCTCGAGAAAGGCAACCCCGACCTGGCGCCCCTGCTCTCCGCCGCCGTTCGTCGGCGCTGCCTCGGAGAGCGCCTCATGTGCCTCCGTGTCGGTGAGGTCGTCCTTGGCCTCGCGAAGGCGGGTGAGCAGAGTGGTCAGCTGCGGCAGCAGCTCGTTCGCCTCCTCCAGGGTGAAGTGGCGCTCGTGGACTAGTTCGATGCCTTCGTCGGTCACGCCCCGGCCGCGGTATTCGCGGCGGCCGCCGTTGAGGTGGCAAGGCGATCCCGGAGCAGCTCGGCATCCGCCTCGCCGATGGTTCGCAGCTGACCCTGGAAGGCGAGATGCCAGTGATCGGGCGGCCACTTGCTCACGTGCTCGAGCTCGGTGACCAGCTCCTCGGCGGGGACGAACGCGTCCTCCGGCAGGATCAGGACGGGCTCCGCCTCGACCCGCCAGGGGTACGGCTCGGGCTTCTTCTTCTTTCCCTGGGGCCAGATGGGCGTGCGGTCCTCGAACATCTCCGACTTCACCCGGGCGATCCCGCCGAAGGCCTGCACGCCGGTGACGTAGAAGAAGATCTCGTCGCCCGGCTCGAACTCCTCGGCCTGGCGGCGACGCCGCTCCTTGAAGCCGATCACGTCGAACCCCCGCTCGACGTTGATCCGGAAGTTCTCGAGCGACCCGGTGAGGATCCAGTTGGTGGCGCGCTCCTCGGTCACGGCTCGATTCTATGAAGCGCCCGTACGCTCGCGCGAGACCGCACGCCGCAGCGCGTCGAGCAGCTTCTCAACCTCCCGCCTCAGATAGCTCTTGGTATGGAGGACGGACGCGATCCGAGCTCGCAAGACTGGCTCGTCGATTGGCTCGATCCCGAGCTCGACCTCCGTGAACGTCCCGTTCTGCGCCGGGGTGAGCAGCCAGTGCGAGTAGAAGCCGCTCAACTGGCACTTCAGCTTGAGCTCGTGCATGTCCTCGAGTTGCTCGACCCGGAAGGTGGTCGTCGTCTGCACGCGCAGCGGCCCGCGACTGGTGACCTCGAACGTCGAGCCCGTTTCGATCTTCGTCGGAGCGCCGGTGACTGCGGTCAGGCCCTCACTCCACTCAGGACCGCGCGCCGGGTCGCTGAGGATGTCCCAGACCTCGGCGACCGGGGCCTCGATCAGGGCCTGTTGCTTCCAGGAGGCCATCAGGTGGGGACCGCTTCCCGTGCGCGGGCCGCGAGGGCGGGGGCCCCGAGCTCCTCGTACTCCGAGGCGGCCGCGTCGAGGAGCTCACCCGCGGCGCCGGGATCCGACTCAGCGAGCAACCTGCCGCGCAGCATCGAGCAGCGCGCCGCATCGAGCGGCCGCCCCAGCTCGATCCAGCGCCGGCGCGCCTCCTCGAAGGCGTCCTGAGCCGAAGCCGGCTCCAGGGAGGTCGCGCCCGCGGCCTCGGCCTTGGCGGCCTGGCCGACCGGGTAGTGCAGCCGTCCGGCCAGCCGCTCGGCCTCCTCGGCCGCGGCGCGCGCCTGCTCGTCGCGGCCGGCCAGCGCGAGCGCGACAGCGCGGGCGGAGATCGCCTCGACCGACTGCGCGATGAGCCCGGCTCGCTCGCAGATGTCGAGCGCCTTGGCGAGCTCGGTCTCTGCGCCTCCCAGATTGCCGCTGTCCCGCAGGGCGGCGGCGAGCCAGAAGAGGGCCGAGAAGGCGACCTCGGAGCGCCCCACCTGCTCGCCCTGCTCGTGGGCTCGCGTGTAGTAGCGGATTGCGTCGTCCCAGCGAGCGGCCCGCCAGCTCAGGATCCCCCGCATCAGATCGGGGAAGCAGAGCTTGCCGTGCAGTCCCTCGCGCTCGGCCAGCTTGGCGCTCGCCTCGGTCGCCCGCTCGACCTCGTCCCAGTCGGCTCCATGGACGGCGAGCTGCGCGAGCGAGGCGTGGAGCTCGACCTGGGACGGGAGGTCGCCGACCTCCTGGGCGATCTCGAGCGCCTCGCGATACGCCGTCGCGGCGCCCGCGTAGTCGGCCTCCGAGACCTCCAGGTGATAGCCGAGGGTGAGCAGGGCCCGAACGGCCTCGGCACGGTCCGATTCCCTGGCGAGCGCGACCGAGCGCTCCAGGTTCTCCCGCGCCTTCTCGGAGTCCCCGATCCTCCCGAAGACGCGGCCGAAGATGCCGTGCGCGCGGCTGGCCGCCCGGGCCTCGTCGAGCCGTTCCGCCAGGCGGAGAGCCTTCTCGGAGGCGTAGATCGCGAGCATGTTGTCCCCCGTGTGCATGTAGAGGGAGGCGGCCTCCTCGTAGAGGCGCACCAGCTCGATGCAGGGCGGGCCGTCCTTGAGCAGGTCGATGCCGCGCTGGTAGTTGTCGATCGAGGCCCGACGCTCGCCCTTGTGCCAGAGCGCCGCCCCGATCTTCCGGTGCAGGTCCGCGACGCGGGCCAGGTCCTCCTGGGCGCGGTGATAGGAGAGGCACCGCTCCCAGACGTCGACGGCGGGATCGACGCGCCCCATGCGCAGGGCGACGTCCCCCTGCTTCTCGCCGATCCGGGCGACGACGGCGGGGTCGAGCGACTCGGAGATCTCCAGCGCGGCCGTGTAGCGATCGAACGCCTCGGCGTTGGAGTAGAGGGCCGCGGCGGCGTCGCCGGCCGCCTCGAGAGCGTCGAGGGCCTGCCCCTGGAGCTCCGCGAGCTCGCCGGGTTCGAGTCCGGCCTCGGACCCGAGGGCCGACGCCCTGGCGAAGTGCTCGGCGATCAGCCCGATGACGCCCTCGCTGCGCTCGCCCGAGCGGAGGTACTCCGCCACCTGGACGTGCTTGCGGCACCGGACCGACTTGGGCAGCATCGAATAGGCGACGTCCCGGATCAGCACATGCTTGAAGGCGTACTCGCGCTCGCCCGCGAGGCGGCTCCCGGCGCTCGGAACGAGCAGGTCCTTCTCCTCGAGGTCCGCGAGGGTGGTGTGGAGGTCGAGACCCTCCTCGGCGGCGGTGGGGGCGAGGGCCCCCTCCCAGAAGGTCTGCCCGATCACCGAAGCGGACTGAAGCAGCCTGCGCTCCAGGCGATCGAGGGAGTCGAGCCGGGCGGCGAGCAGCGACTGGACGGTTCTCGGCAGCGCATCGGCCTCCGCGGTCTCGTCCTCGAGCAGGCGGTTGACCATCTCCTCCGCGAACAGCGGGTTGCCGCCCGAGCGCTCCGCCACCTGCGGGACGACCTTTGTCACGCCGTTGCCGCTCTCCGGCATCAGCGCTTCGACCAGCTCCCGAGTCTCGTCGTCCGTCAGCGGCTCGAGTGAGATCGTCGTCGCGTTTCGGCGGCCGCCGCCCCAGTCGGGCCGGCGCTCGAGCAGCTCGTCACGGCTCAGGCAGATGAGCAGGAGCGGCGCGCGAACCCAGCGCGTGAGGTGATCGATCAGGTCGAGCATTCCCTCGTCGGCCCAGTGGATGTCGTCGATCGCGAGGACCATCGGCTTGCGCCGGGCGATCCCCTCGACCACGGCCCGGGCGGCGGAGAAGAGGGCCTCCCGCATCCGCTGCGGATCCTCCTCTGAGGGCCGCAACTCGCTCGGAGGCTCGAGGCCGAGCGGGATCGCGAGCAGGGCAGCGTTGCGCTCGCCCGCCGACTCGTCACCGAGCTCGCTCATCAGGTGGGTGACCCCGGAGCGCAGCTTCTCCCAGGCTGCCTCGGGAGCGTCGTCCTCGCGGATCTCAAACTCCTCCTCGAGCACCTCGGCCAGCGCCCAGTACGCGATTCCCGCTCCGTAGGGCGGGCACTGACCGCGCCGGATGGTCGGGGGGTCATCCGACGAGCCCAGGTCGGACATCAGCTCCCGGAGCAGCCTGGACTTGCCCACGCCGGCCTGACCGATCACGGTGACCAGGTGCGGCCGCCCCTCCCGGTCGACGCGCTCGACCAGCGAAGACAGCAGCCCCGCCTCCTCCTTACGTCCGATCAGCGGCGTCTGGACGCGGCCGGTCCCACGCCGCGGCTCCGAGAGGACGCCGGTCGCCTCCCACGCGGGGACCGGCTCCTCCTTGCCCTTCAGGCTCAGCGGCTCGAGTCGCTCGTAGGCGATCGCGTTCCCGCTGGCCAGGTAGGTGGACTCGCCGACGGTGACGGTGTCCGGCCGTCCCGCCGCCTGCAGCCGCGCTGCGACGTTCACCGGGTCCCCCATCACGGTGTAGCGGTCGCCCACAGCACCCGCCATCACCTCGCCGGAGTTGATCCCGACCCGGAGGGAGAACTCGACCCCGTACTTCTGCTCACTGTCGCGGTTTGCGCCCTCCATCGCCCCCTGCATCGCGAGGCCGGCCCGCACGGCGCGCTCGGGGTCGTCCTCGTGTGCGGTCGGTGCCCCGAACACCCCCATGACGTTGTCGCCGATGAACTTGTCGATCGAGCCGCCGAAGCGCTCGATCTCCTCGCCCAGGCGCCTCAGGGTCCGGTCCACGAGCGCCTTCACCGCCTCGGGGTCCATGCGCTCCGCGGCCGCCGTATAGCCGGAGAGATCCGCGAACAGCACGGTCGCCTGGCGGCGCTCCTCGGGCGGTGCCTCGGCCGGAGGCGCGGCTACCGGCTGTGCCGGTGCAGCGTCGCCGAGTGCCGTCCCGCACTCCATGCAGAACTTCGCGCCCGCGGGATTTTCAGCCCCACAGCTCGGACACAGCGGAGCGAGCTCGGTGCCGCAGGACATACAGAAGCGGGCACGGTCGGGATTCTCAGCGGAACAGTTGGGACACCTTCTCCCCTCCATCGGGTCTGAGGATAGGACGCTGGAACCGGGCGGTCGGTTAAAGCGCTTGCGCTACCCTGCGGCGCCCTTTGATCCGGATTCGCCTCTCAGCCGCGCTCACGCTCGCCCTGGTCTCGGCGCTCCTGCTCGCGGCCTGCGGCGGCGGCGGTGAGGAGAACGAGGATCCGCAGCAGGTCCTGACCGAGACCTTCAGCAACCCGACTCCGATCAAGAGCGGGAATTTCGACCTCGACCTGAAGATCGAGGCCAACGGCGGCGAGAGCCCCGGGACCCTCGAGGTGAAGCTCGGAGGCCAGTTCCAGAGCCAGGCTCCGGATCAATTCCCGCAGTTCGACTTCGACGTCTCCCTGCGCGCGGAGAGCGGGGC
>JBKPND010000083.1:0-18411 GCA_046732465.1 Actinomycetota bacterium | reverse complement strand
CGCGAAGGCTCGGCGCCCGCAGCCCCGGCAGGCGCGCGCTGCTGGCGGTGGCCGCGGGGATACTTGTGGCGGCCGCGCTGACCTGGGGCGCCATCGAGCTTCTGGGAGGCGACTCCGGTACGCCCGCCCCCGCCGTCGCAGACACGATCCCGGTCGGCTCAGAGCCCCTCGCGCTCGCAGTTGGCCGGGGAGGTATCTGGGTGACGAACTCGGGCGACGGGACGGTGACGCGGATCGATGCCGCGACGGGGGATGTGGGGCGGCCGATCCGGGTCGGGGAGCGGCCGGCCGGCGTCGCACTTGGCGGCGGCTCCGTCTGGGTCGCGGACTCAGGCTCCGGGACGGTCTCACGGCTCGATCCCGAGAACGGCTCCTCGCGAGGTGAGATCCGGGTCGGCGAGCGGCCCTCGGCGATCAGGTTCGGCTTCCACCACGTCTGGGTCGCCAACGTGAACGACGGCACGGTCTCCCGGATCAACGCCGCCACGGGGGCGATCGACCTGGAGCCGATCGCTGTGGGGTCCCGCCCCGCCGGGATCACCGTCAGCGCCCACTCCGTCTGGGTTGCGAACTCGGCCGACGGCACGGTCTCCCGGATCGCAGTGAGCGGGGACGTGCTCGAGCGGGCGATCCGCGTGGGCAACCGGCCGCGCGGCGCCGGCGCCGGTTCCGACTATGTCTGGGTCGCCAACGAGCTCGACGGCTCCGTCTCCCGGATCGAGCCGTTCCTCGGCGCGACCACGGGCGATCCGATCCGCGTCGGCACGATGCCGGCCCAGGTCGCCGTGGGGGAGGGAGGCGTCTGGGTCGCCAACGAAGGGGACGACACCGTCTCGCGAATCGACCCGGACTCGGGAGCGGTGACCGCCACGGTCCAGGTGGGCGATGCACCACGCGGCGTCGCGGTCGGCGATGGCTCGGTCTGGGTCGCCAACGAAGGCGACGACACCGTCAGTCGAATCGAGCCCTAGGGCGGGGATAGATTCTCCGCGGGATGACCGAGCAAGGAAATTCGCCGCGCCTCTGGGTGAACGAGCCCGGCGGCGCTCCACGTTCCGCGGCTCTCGAGGAGGGCAGGACGCTGGTGGGGCGCGGAGAGCACTGCGAGGTGCGAATCGAGGATGAGGCGGTCTCCACCGATCATCTGGAGATCTCCCGCCACGGGTCCACGCTGCTCGCCACGGATCTCGACTCGCGAAACGGGACGCTGCTGAACGGCGCCCCGCTCGAGGGAACCCGCCGCCTGCGCAACGGCGACGTGCTGGTGGCTGGGGGCGTGCGCCTGGAGGTCGCGGTGCCACCGCAGCTTCGCCGCGACAGCACGGTCGCGGCGCCGCGCTCGAGTATCGAGCTCACGGCCGAAGAGCGGGAGACGGCGACCGTGCTCGTTCGCCCCTACCGGGCCCCCGAGGTGCGGGCCGGCAGGCCGGCCACGCGCGCCGAGCTGGCGGAGGCCCTGCACGTGAGCGAACGAACCGCGCAGCGTCGGCTCGACGCCCTGGCGCGCAAGCTGGGCGTCGCGTCGGACGCCGGCAGGGAGCGTCCGCGTCTGATCGCGGAGCGCGTCCTCGAGCTCGGTCTCGACCGCGGTTGAGGTCCTCGACCCGTCCCACTCTGGCTTTACGATGGCTCGCCCGTGCGCTACCCGGTCGAGCAATTCACTGACGAGGAACGCAAGCTCCTCTCCCCGCACTTCACCAACCTCGACCGCCCCGTCTTCGCACTGGTCAACCTCCCGGAGACGATCAAGGGAGCGCTCTTCGCCCGCTACTCCCGCTACCCGGGAACGCTTCGCCGCCTCTACCTCGACGAGTTCGCCGCCGACGTACCGGAGGGCGGACGGCCGTTCGAGGGCGAGGAGGGCGAGCGCGCGGCCGGCCTCTACGAGCGCGTCTTCATGGGCTACGGCGACGACTCGATCGCGCAGGTCGGCGGCGCGCACGTCGCCTGCGAGTGGGTGTCGAACATCCTCACCAAGGTGCTGCAGCGCGGCCGCCTGGCTGCCTACCTCGAGCAGTCGACCCGCTACATCCCCTACGACCAGCCGCTGCCCGCCGCGGCCGGGGGCGGCCACCGCTTCTATCGGGACGACGTGCTCGGCCCCGAGTACGAGCGGTCGATGGAGGAGCTGTTCGCGATCTACTCGCGCTCACTGGCTCAGGTCCGCGAATGGGCCGCCGAGCGCTGGCCGCGCGGGGACGAGCCCGAGGCGGCATGGCAGCGCTCGATCAAGGCCAAGGCGCTCGACCTGCTGCGCGGGCTGCTCCCCGCCTCGACCCTGAGCCACGTCGGCATCTTCGCCTCCGGCCAGGCCTACGAGCAGCTCCTGCTGCGGATGCTGGCCTCGCCCCTGCCGGAGGCTCGCCAGTTCGCCACGATGATCCTCGAGGAGCTCAAGAAGGTGATGCCGAGCTTCGTCGCCCGGGTCGAGCGGCCGGATCGCGGCGGCGAGTGGATCACCTACCTGGAGCGGCGCCGGGAGGCGGCGGAGCGCTGGGTGGCTCGCATGGGCCTCGACCGATCCGAGGGCGACGAGCAGGCGCCGTCCGTCGAGTTGATCGACGTCGACGGCTCCGAGGACGAGCTGATCGCCGCTTCGCTGTTCGAGTCGTCCGGCAGCTCCGAACGGGGGATCCTCGATCGCGTGCGGGCCCTGCCTCCGGACGAGCAGGCGGAGATCATCGCCGACCTGGCCGGCGAGCGGCCCAACCGCCGCCACCGCCCGGGGCGCGGCTGGGAGGCCGTCCGCTACCGCTTCGAGATCGTCTCCGACTACGGCGGCTTCCGCGACCTGCAGCGTCATCGGATGCTGACCTGCCAGTGGCAGCGCCTCAGCCCCGACCTGGGCGCCGGCATCCCCGACGAGGTCCGCGAGGCCGGGGCCGGAGCGGAGTACGAGCACGCTCTGGAGATCTCCCGGGCTGAGCATGAGCGGCTGGCGGACGCGGGGTTGGTCGAGGCCGCCCCGTACGCGCTTTGCCTCGGCTACCGGATTCGCTACCTGCTCGACCTGAACGCACGCGAGGCGATGCACCTGATCGAGCTGCGCTCCGGCCGCGAGGGCCATCCCACCTATCGCGCGGTGGCCCAGGCGATGCACGAGCGGATCGCCTCGGTTCACCCGGCGATCGCGGCGGCGATGACCCACGTCGACGCCTCGACCGAGCCGCGGCTCGAGCGGATCATGAGCGAGATCCGGACCCACCGGAAGCGGGTCGCCGCCGAGCGCGAGCCCGAGCCCTCAGACGCCCCGCCGGGCGTCAGCGCCCTCGGCTAGAGCCCGCGCGACGGGGCACTAAATCCAAGAGCCCCGATATTCCGTAGTTGACTTGGAGTCAATGAACCGTAGGATGCGGTGGATGAAGGGAGCGAGAGCCCTGGCGAGCGGGATGCTCGTCCTGGCCCTGAGCTGCGCCATCCCGGCGATCTCGGCCGCCCAGGACGCGGGCACCACCACCGACGCCACGACGACAACGACCACTACGCCGACCTTGCCGGCGGACCCTGGCACCCCGCCAGCCGACCCGTCGACGGGTTCCGGCAATCAGTCGAAGCCGAAGCCTCCGCAGGCGCCGCCGACGGAGCCGGGCGCGGGAACTCCGCGTGAGCCGGCGCCGGTCGACCCGGGGACAGCTGATTCCTCTCTCGCCGGCGACAGCGCGCCCGCGAACGGCTCCGGCGGCGGCGCCCGGAAAGCCGCCTCCGCCAGCGTGACTATGGGCGACCTGTTCTTTTCGCCGACCTCAGTGAGCATCGCCGTCGGCGACACCGTCACCTGGAACAACACGGGCCAGGCGCCGCACAACGCCACCGCCGATGACGGCAGCTTCAAGACCCCGACCATAGAGAACGGCGAGAGCGCCTCCCACACCTTCACTCAGGCCGGCACCTTCAGCTACATCTGCACGATCCACCCGAACATGAAGGGCACGATCCGGGTGATCAGCTCCGGTGGCGGGGGTGGCGGGGGTGGCGGCGGCGCGTCATCCTCGGATTCGAGCGGTTCCTCGAGCTCGGAGTCGGCCGCGGTCGCCTCGCCAGGTGCCGCGGGCGACGCCAACACGCTGCCGATGACCGGCATGGCCGTCGGGGGCCTCGCGCTGGTCGGCTTCGCGCTGCTGGGCCTGGGCCTGATCGCCCGGCAGGCGGACCGGGAGCGCTCCCGCCTGCGCTGGTTCTCGATCTTCTAGACCCCGCGGCCGTCTGACATGCTGGCGGCGTGCTGCAGCACGTCTCCATCGAGGTGCCGCCCGACGAGGCCGACCGGATGATCGAGTTCTGGCGGCTGCTGGGCTTCGAGGAGGTCGACGCGCCCGAGGTCCTCGGCGACGCGATCCGCTGGGTGGAGCGCGACGGCACCCAGATCCACCTGATCCTCACCGAGGGCCACACCGCACCCGTTCTCGGACACGCGGCGGTGGTCGCTCCCGACCACGCCGAGGCGAAACAGCGCCTCCGGGACGCGGGCTTCGAGGTTCAGGACACGCGACAGCTCTGGGGCGCGGATCGCGCCTTCGCCATCGCCCCGGGCGGTCATCGGGTGGAGCTGATGCAGGCCCCCCCGCCGCCCGCGCGCTGACTACTTGCGCCGCTTGCGCTTCTTCCTACGCTGACCCTGCGTCTCGGTGGGCGGTGTCTCCTCGCCACCGCCGTCCTCTGGGAGCGGCTCCTCGGAGACCTCGCGGCCGCTGCCCTCGATGGTGCCCGGACCGCCACCCTGGGGCGGAGGTCCCCCCTCGCCGGGACTCTGCCAGGGGATCGCCTCTCCGGCCGCCCAGGCCGGAGGCAGGGGCCTGGCCCACACGCCGGCGAGCATCAGGCCGATGATCGCGAACCAGAGCACCAGGCCGAAGATCCCGACCGGGATCAGCAGCAGCGCCACGCCGAGAGCGATGCCCAGCATCCCCCAGAATCGCGTCAGCAGGCCGGTGCGCATGCACCAGAGCGGGATGTAGATCATCGCGAAGACGAGCGTGATCAGGCCGATGAAGCGCACCAGCGATCCGGCCTGGAGCGAGCCGGAGTCGTCGATCAGATCGCTCGCGAGGTCATCGCGCGCCTTGCTCGCCGCCTGGTCCGGCGTCCTCGGGGTCGTTGTCGTCGACTGGGCGGTGGTCGTCGACTGAGTGCCCGTCGTCGACGGCGTCGTGGTGGTGGATTCAGTCGTCGTCGCGGCCGATTTGTCGGATCCGCCCTTCGTGGCCGCCGACTGAGCGGCTTCCGCCTGCTCCCGTGCCTGCCGTTCCTTCGCCGGGGCCTGATCGACGAACTTGTCGGCGACGTCGCTCAGCGCGATGGCCACGATCACTCCGGAGATCGAGAAGAGGACCGGGCCGACGAACGCCAGGGCAACGGCCCAGCTCCGAACGCGCTCGCTCCGACCCCGTGCCGAGCGGAACAGGACCCAGAGCAGCGGGATGAAGAGCAGTACGGCGAGCCCGATCAGGATCCCCTGACCGACGATCAGCTCGGTCGATTTGTCGCTGAAGTTGGTGAGCCGCTCGGCGTCGTTGTCTCCCCCGCCGGAAGGCTGGATGGGCAACGAGGCCGCGAAGATCAGCGCGCCGACGATCGCGGAGATGCCGGCCGGCCGCATCCAGCGAGCCTGGAAGTCGAGCAGCTCCTGCTTGCTCGGGAGGCTTGTCCCGGGGCTGGCCGCTTCCAAGTGGGGGACTGTATCTTGGCCGCGATGCCGCCCACCTCCCGGCAACAGGGGCCGATCGCGGTCTACGGAGCCACCGGATACACCGGGCGGCTGGTGAGCGGCGAGCTCGCCCGCGCCGGGGCAGACCTCGTGCTCTCCGGGCGCAACCGCGGCAAGCTCGACGCACTCGCCTCGGAGGTCGATGGCGAGGTCGTCGTGAAGACCGCGTCGCTCGACGATCCAGCCTCGCTCCGCGCCCTGCTCGCCGAATGCTCGGTGGTCGTCGACTGCGCCGGGCCCTTCGTCCGCTTCGGCGAGCCGGTCCTGGCGGCGGCCGTCGAGACGGGCACCCACTACCTCGACTCGACCGGCGAGCAGCCCTACATCAGGATGGCCTTCGAGCGCTACGGGCCGGGAGCCTCGGAGGCCGGGGTCGCCGTGATCCCCGCGATGGGGTTCGACTACGCGCCCGGCGACATGATCGCGTCGCTCACGGCCAGCGGCATGGACGAGCTGGACGAGGTCTCCCTGAGCTATCTCTGGCAGGGCTTCACGCCGAGCCGCGGAACCGCGCGGACGACGCTCGAGATCATGCGAGGCACGGGCGTCGAGTGGCGCGAGGGGGCTTTGGTCGACGTCGGGGGGGGCGCTGGGCGGGGGACCTATGAGTTTCCGGCCCCGGCGGGCAGGAAGCACATGATCTGGTACCCGGCGGGTGAGCAGATCACCGTGCCACGGCATATCCGGACCCGGAACGTACGAACCACCATCAATGCCGGGGGCTTCTCGAACGAGCGCATCGCGCCGATCTTCGCGGCGATGGTGCGGCCGGCGGGGCTGGCGATGAGGACTCCGCTGAAGCGCCTCGCCGACGCGCTGATCTCCCGCCTCCCCGAGGGACCCAGTCCGCAGCAGCGCGAGCAAGTGCGCTGGACGATCGTCTGCGAGGCCAGGCGCGGTGAGGTCGAGCGCCGGGGCGTGATCAGCGGCAAGGACGTCTACGGGCTCACCGCAGCGGCCCTCCGCCAGGGGGCGCTGATCGCCGCCGGGCGAGGCTTCAACGGACGCGGGGCCCTCGCTCCGGCCCAGGCGTTCGATCCGAAGGACTTCCTCACCGGCCTCGATCCCTTCGACGTGCACTGGAACGTCGAAGGGGTCGAGCTGCCGCTCCCCGTCGAGGCCTGAGCCCGATGCCGATCGGACTGGGCACCCGGCGGGGACGAGCCGTCAGCCTCGAGCAGGCGGCGGGACCGGAGTCGCCACGCTGCCCCGCTGATGGGGAGCCGCTCTTCGTCTGGGTGGAGACCTACGGGTACGGGCAGCGCGAGGACCAGGTGATCGACCGCTGCGAGAACTGCGGCCTTGTCGTCGTCCGCGGTCAGGTCCCGACTCCAGAGGAGGCCGCGGAGAGGCTGGTCTCAGGCGCGGAGCCACGGGACGGTCGCGTCTCCTTCCGGGCCGCGAACGCGGCGAGCCTGCAGGCCTGGCTCGGGGCGGAGAACTGGGCCGCGCTACGCCCGGGCGGTCACGGTCTCGAGCCGACACCCCGGGCCGCCCGACTGCTGCTGGCGCGCCAGGGCCTGGAGGCCCAGCGGATCCGTCATCTGGCGCGGCCCGGGATGGCCGCGATGTGGCAGACGCTGCTCAACCTGCTCACCTTCCACCGCGACTTCGCCTCCGAGGCGGCGTCCGGCCGGCTTCGTCCGGGCACCGGGCGCGGGCAGGCGGCGTTCTGGACCGACGTCGTGGTGACCCTGCTGGCAGCGATTCCCACCGCGTTCATCGCCGTCCTGCTCGAGGGGGGCGCCGTGGTGGCCCGCCGCGGCGGCGTGATCGAGGTCGAGGCCGAGCAGCTGCCCGCTACGGACTGAGCTCGAGCGCCAAGGCGGCGACGACATCCGCCGCGCCGACATGTGGCGGGGTCGAACCGGAGTCGACCTCACGGGCGGTGGCCCGTGCCAGCCGACCCGCGAGCGCTGCGGCCGCTTCCCGCACCAGCGGCGGGGTTGACGGAGCCGTGACGATCGTGGATGGGCGCTCGGCGGCGGCGAGCCGCGGCAGCGGCGTCGGCCACGCCGTGGCGATGCCCATCTCGGCGATCACGCTCGCGGGGCGTTCCCGAGCCGCGGCCACGAGCTCCTCCGGCAGCCGGCTCACTTCGGCTCCGAGCGTGGACAGTCCACCCGAGAGGTAGAGCTCGATGGCATTCTCGCCCGAGGTGGCCGCCGCCTCCAGCCGGCGCCGATCGTCGGAGAGCGCCTCGGTCGCCATCGGCAGGAGCTGCAGCATGGGCGGCTCGACCAGCAGGGTGGCGACGACCAGGTCGGGGCGGCGGAGCAGGAGATCGAGCGCGAGGATCGCCCCGACGCCGGCGCCGACGATCACCGCCGGGGCGGCTTCGACGGACTCGAGCACCGAGACGGCGTCCTCGCTCTGCTCCTCGACCGTCGTACGGCGGTACTCCTCCGGAGCCGTCGACTCCCCCCAACCGCGACGGTCGTAGCTGAGCGCGCGGGCTTCCGCGGCGAGCGTCTCGACCACGGCGTCCCAGACGGACGCGTTGGCGGCGGTCTCGTGGATCAGCAGGAACGGCTGGCCCTCACCTCGTCCGCTCCACGCGATCTCGATGCCGCGGGCCTCGAGGGTCGGCACGGCGGATCTAGAGGTTGCGCCAGATCCGGCCGATCAGCGGCAGCGCGAGCGCCCTCGGGCTGTGCTGGCCGGCGAGTGCGCCCGCCCGGTTCAGCACGCCCGGGACGACGACGCGCTTGTCGTGCGCTGCGCCGTCGACTGCATGGCGCGCGATGTCCTCCGCCGACATCCAGACGATCCCGGGAGTGCGGTCCTCGACTCCGGGAACCTCGGCGGTCGCCATGAATTCGGTCCGGACGGGTCCCGGGCAGACGGCGGTCACGGTCACGCCGGTTCCGCGCAGCTCGGTCCGGATCGCCTCGCTGAAGGAGAGGACGAAGGACTTGCTCGCCCCGTAGACGGCCGAGCCGGGCATCGGCTGAAAGGCGGCCGACGACGCGATGTTGATGACGCTCCCCCGGCCTCGCTCCACCATCGGTGTGAGGAAGCGGCCGGTCAGGTCGACCACCGTCTCGACGTTGACCCGGACCATCTCGACCATGCGCTCCCGGGGGCTTCTGGCGAAGTCGGCCTGATGCCCGAAGCCGGCGTTGTTTACCAGCACCTCGACCGTGCGGCCGCGAGACCGCACCTCCTCCTCCAGGCGAGCGCGCTCGCCTTCGTCGCCGAGGTCGGCGGTGATGACCTCCGCATCCGTGCCGTGCTCCGAGGACAGCTCCGTCGCCAGGGTGTGCAGGCGCTCCTCGCGACGCGCCACCAGGATGAGGGGGTAGCCGCGCGAGGCGAGCTCGGTCGCAACCGCGGCCCCGATCCCGGAGGACGCACCGGTGACCAGCGCAGTGCTGCTGACCGAGACTTGCGGCAGGCCCACGGAACCGGGCCGGTTAGTCCTGAAGGCCCTCCCGGGCCTCCCTGACCAGGGTCACTGCCTCGGGGAAGACGATCCGGATCGCATCTCGCACCTGAACCGCCTGCTCGTCGCTCGAGCCGGTCAGCTCGAGCGAGCTGATCGCGGCGACCGTCATCTCGACCGCAAGCTTGATCGCGTTGTCGGCCCAGGCCACCTTCTGGGCCCCGGCCATCTGCTCCTGTAGCTCCTCCATCCGGCGCCGCATCTCCTCCGGATCGCCGAACAATCCGCCAAAACCTTCCATGCGTCGATCATAGACCGCGCTACTCCTTGGCCGGGCATTTGCGACGGCTGCGCGCCCGCCGACACACCTCGGGGGAGAGCCTGCGCCGGTGCCGGATGGGACGACAGCAGCGCGGCGAGGCGCCGCCTCGGTCGAGTACCTGGCGCTGGCCGGGATGATCGGCCTGTCGATCGTGATCGCGATCGCGGCGCTCGTCGTCTCGCCGGCGCGCCGGGGCGATCGCGAGCTCGGCGAGATGCTCGCCAGGCGAATCGCCTGCGCGCCCCGCTACCCGGTGCCCTGCGGCCGCAACCCGTTGGCGCTGGCCTACGGCTTCCCGCTCGGCAAGCTGGTCCGCTACCTGGCCCCGGCGCCCTCGGCGGTCGGTGGCGAGCTGCCGGTCGACTTCCGCTACTGCCGCCAGACGAGCTGCGCGACGCCCGGCGAAGGGGCAGGGCTCACCGCATCGAACCGCAGGGTCACCGAGTTCACCTCAGTCGAGGACCGGCGTTCAGTCGGTGGCCTGGTCCGGATCACCTACTGGCTCTACCGACCCGGGCAGCGCTGGGAGCGGATCGTGCGGGAGGCCGGAGCGGCCGAGATCGCCGCCGCCCCCGGCATCCGACTCAACCTCGAGGACGACCCCCCGCTGGTCCCGCTCGAGACCCTGCCGGGCCGAGACCACTATCGCTTCCCGTCCATCGAGCAGCCGCCATGGCAGTGGTTGCTTGGCACATGACCGTCGGCTAGGGTCGACCCGGTGGAGATCGCGCCCGGCTTTTTCGTTTCCAGTGTCAACCCGCCCGATGGTTGGGAGCCCGATCCCGACGTAGGCGGCGAGATGCACGAACTGCACCACGAGGGGGTCTGGGCGGGACTTTCGCGATTCGCGGACACCGACGACGACGTCGTGAGATGGACTCTCGAACAGCGTGAGACCGCGCTCGTTCTCGAGGGCGCAGCGACGATCGAGATCGAAGGTGGCCCGACGATCGAGGTCAAGGAGGGCGACCTCTTCTCGATTCCGAAGGGCGCCAGCACGACCTGGCACCTGACCAAGCCGTTCAGGGAATTCTGGGTGCTGGGCTAGTCCATCCGGGCTCAGCGCAACGATCGGGGCATGCTGCTGGTCACCGTCGTCTGCTCGGATGCGGAGTGCGCCGAGGAGCGGGAGATCGCCGTCCAGGATCTCGACGTGGTCGACGCCACGGTCTGCGACTGCGGCTACGGGTTCGTCGTCGTGGCCGTCTCGGGGCTCAACGACGCCGACCGGTCGGGTTCGCTCATCTCGCTTCCCAAGCGAAGGCCCACCCCGAGCCGCCGCGCGGCCTGAGTCGCCGCTACGCGTGCTGCTCCGCCTCGCGGCTCGCGCTGCGGATCAGGCGGCGCCAGTCGGTGGTGCGGAAGACGAAGACCAGGGCGAGGGCGGCGAGCACGACCGTCCAGGCCGCGATCGCGATCTGCTGGCCCACCGAGTAGGTGAGCACCGCGATCGGACCGGGTCCGACCAGGGTGGCGACGAGGAGAGCCTGCTGCGCGCCGGCGCCGCCCGGAGTGAGGGGCAGCAGGTTCGAAACGGTCTGCACGCTCATCACCAGGAGGACGTTCTGGAACGAGCCGCCGACGTTGAAGGCCTCGAGAAAGAACCAGTAGGAGAAGAAGCGCATCACCCAGCCGACGCCCTGCCAGGAGGCCACCGTGCGCAGGTAGAGGCTCGGGGTGGCGAGCACGATCGCGCCCTGCTTGATGTGGTCCCAGAATTCCTCGACGCGCCGGGCGAGGACCGCGAAGAGGATGACGACCAGGATCCCAAGCGCGGTGATCGTGAAAAGGAGCAGGCCCGGATGCTGGGCCCAGAAGGCGATGTCGAAGGCGGGCAGGTCGGGCAGCTCCGGGGGCTTCGGCAGCAACCCCTGGGTGAGCGCGTAGACGAAGACCAGGATCCCTGCCGTCGTGTCGAAGACCGAGCCGACGAAGAAGGAGGAGACGACCGTGGTGTAGGTCGAGCGCCGGATCGAGCGCTTGGCGAGGAAGATCTTCACAGCGTCGCCGACCCGGGCCGGGACGATGCTGTTCATCCCCGCGCCGACCAGATAGGCGGCGGTGATCTGCGCGTACGGCACCTGCCGCTCCGGATAGGCGGCCCGCAGCGTGTTCTGCCAGGCGCGGCTCCGCGCCAGGAGGTGGGCGAGGTAGAAGGCCAGTGCGATCACCATCGAGGGCCAGGCGATCTCGGAAAGCCGGTGGAAGAACTCCTCGGCGCCGTGCCGGAAGCTCTCGAAGCTGTTGCCGAGATCTACCGCGAGCAGCTGGGTCATTCAGCCTCGCCCCGGACCTGCTTGGTCTCGGCGTTGAACAGCGCGCCCAGGAGGAACGCGAGATTGCCGAGCCAGAGCCAGATCAGCAGGGAGATCAAGGCGCCGAGGGTGCCGTACGTCTTGTCATAAGAGCCGTAATGAGAGACGTAGGCGGTGAAAAGAAGTGAAACCGCGAACCAGAGGGCGGTGCCCACCAGCGCTCCGGGAAGGACCGATTTCAGCGAGCGGTCGCCTGGGCGCGGCGTGCGCCGCGGTGCGAGCGCGTAGACGACAGCGAAGGCCGTCAGCAGCGCCGTCGCCCCGATCGGCCAGCGGAGGTAGCCCACCAACCCCGCGACGGTGTCCGAGAAGCCGGCGGCCTCCGCGATGCTGCCGAAGAGGGGCCCGGCGACCACTACGGCCATGAACGCGATCAGGATGAGAATCGCGAGGAGCACGGTCAGCCCCAGCCGGACGCCCAGATTGGGCAGGAAGCTCCGCCCGCGCTTCGCCCGGTTGATCGACTCGAGCGCGCGCACCGCAGCCCCCACCGCCCCGGACGCGGAGTAGAGAGCGAGCGCGAGGCCAACCACCAGCAGGACGCCGGCGTTCGAGCGGCTGCGGAGCGAATCCCGAAGCGCGCTGTCGATGGCGTCGACGGCGGTGCCCGGCGCCGCGTCGCGGAGGGTGCTCGAGATGCTCTGGTAGGTGTCCGGGTACGCCCCGAGGAGCGCGAGAAGCGAGACGACCACCAGCAGCGCCGGGAACAGCGAGAGGATCGAGTAGTAGGTCATCGCCGCGGCCCGATCAGTGACCTGCACGTCCCCGAAGCGGCTGTAGATCGCCTTGGCGACGGCGATCCACTGCTCCCTACCAGATGGCATCGTGGGCCTCCATCACCCCCAGCGCCGACTCGACGGGGAGCCCGTTCAGCGATCCCGTGAAGGTGCCTAAGGGGGCCTCGTAATCGGACCGCGCCAGCAGGGGGATGCCCTCGTGATGGGTGCGCTGGGTCTCGGCGGAGAAGTTGAGCCGAGACTCGTCCTCGAAGTGGATCGACCCGAGCCCCTGGAACTGGACCGGACCGGGCTCGGTGGGCTGGCCCGCCACCCAGATCGCGCGCTCGCTCGAGACCGGCGGGTCGTTGGTCCCCGTCACCAGGTTCCAGGCGATCTTGCGACCGTCGCGAGCGGTCCCCACCCCGGCCGACCATTTCCAGGACGTGTAGCGCTGGTGGTAGCCGGCCGAGTCGTCGATCACGCCGAGCCCGTCGATCGGGTTGGTGCGGCGGCCGATCCGGACCTCGCCGCGCACCGGCATCCCGGCCGCCTTGCGCGTCCAGGAGTAACCGCCCTCGCCGTTGGGGCACATGCACTCGATCGGATAGGCCTCTTCGAACTCCAACTCGAACTCGATGCTTCCCGCACGAACGCGAACCGAACGCCCGCGCATGCCCACATCACGCCGTCGCCCAGGGAGGTCGCGGCGGGTCCGCTCCCAGAGTCGGCGCCGCTCGCGGTCCCAGATCCCCCAGAAGGTCATCGTGGCCGGTCCGACCTGGACGATCGCGGCGAAGACGATCAGGTTGTCGGCGAAGGCGCCCACCCAGCGCCAGCGCTTGCGAAGCCGGCGGCCGAGCAGAAGAGGCATCGGATCCGGCGGGACGGGAAGCGATGGCCGCTCCTCCGCCGCACCACGCCAAGGCAGCTGGTCGACCTGCTCGGAGATCTGGCCAGGCTTCAACCCAGGAAGCGGAGGATCTCGCCCGCGATCTGCTCTCCGCGGTCCTCCTGCAGGAAGTGCGCCGCCCCCTCGATCTTCACCTGGTCCGTGACCGTGGGGATCCACTCGATGAAGCGCTCGCCGGCTCGCGGGTAGGGGAAGACCGGATCGCTGTCGGAGAAGGCGACCAGCGCCGGCTTCTCCCAGCGCTCGAGCGCATCGGCGACCTCGCGCATCTCGGGGGCCCCCGGCGCATCCTCCTCGGTGGGGACGAGCAGGGGGAACTGCGCGGCGCCGGCCTTCGACTCGGGTGTCGGGAAGGGCGCCTCGTACGCGGCGACGACGTCCTCGGGCAGCTCGGTGGTCGTCGCTCCCTGGATCACGAAGCCGACCGGCAGATCGGGGTTCTTCTCGGCGAACTCGCGCCAGGCCATGAAGCCCTTCGAGACCCGGCCGGTGAAGATGCCGGTGTTGAGGATCACCAGCGCGCCGACGCGGTCCGCGTTCTCGACTGCCCAGCGCAGGCCGATCGGGCCACCCCAGTCCTGAACCACGACCACGGCATCCCTCAGATCGAGGCCCTCGAGAACGACGCCCACGAGCTCGAGATGGCGGTCGTAGGTGTACCAGCCGCGATCGGTCGGCTTGTCGGAGCGGCCGAAGCCGGCGTAGTCGGGACAGATCACCCGGTGCCCGCCCTCAACCAGGGGCCCCAGCATCTTCCGGTAGAGGAAGGCCCAGGTCGGCTCGCCGTGGAAGCAGACGATCGGACGGCCGCCGTCATTCGACTCGTCGACGTAGTGCAGCCGCAGCCCGTCGACCTCGGCGTAGTGCGGCTCGCAGTCGTAGCCGGGGAGGCCTTCGAAGCGCTCGTCGGGGGTGCGGAACACGTCCATTGCAGGGCGAGCATATGCGGCTTGGCCGCCGCTAACATGCCCGCCCTCGTGGCTGCCGTCGAATCTCCAGCCATGCCTCCGGCCACGCACGATCCGTCCGACGAGGCGATGTGCCACCGGGCGCGAGAGCGCTTCGCCGCCGACCGCAAGCGGGGCGGTCGCGTGCCCAGGCGCCGGCGCCGCCACGCCGCGCTGCCGAACCTGATCATCATCGGCGGGCTCAAGTGCGGGACGACGAGCATCCACCACTACCTCGGCCTCCACCCCGAGGTCAACATGTCGAAGCCCAAGGAGCTCAACTTCTTTGTCGAGGAGCTCAACTGGGACCTGGGCCTCGACTGGTACCGCGGCCGCTTCGACGAGCGCTTCCCGGTCCGCGGCGAGTCCTCCCCCCACTACACGAACCTCCCCTACTTCCAGGGCGTTCCCGATCGCATCCACCAGCACGTCCCGGAGGCGCGGCTGATCTACATGGTCCGGGACCCGATCTCGCGGATCCTCTCCCACTGGCGGCACGCGGCCGGCGCCGGCTACGAGACGCGGCCAATGGACGAGGCGCTCGCCCGCCCAGACCAGAGCTACGTCACCCGGTCCCGCTACTGGATGCAGCTCCAGCCCTTCCTCGAGCGCTTCGACCGCTCCCAGATCGAGGTCATCACCCAGGAGGAGCTCCAGACGGACCGCGAGGAGACGATGCGCAGAGCGTTCCGATTCGCCGGCGTCGATGAAAGCTTCCACTCCGAGCAGTTCTCGCGCGAGTGGGAGAAGTCGACCGCCAAGGAGTCCGACCGATACCAGTTCATGGAGAAGCTGATCAAGCTGCCGGGCTTCCGCTCGTTCGACCGCAACTTCGATCGCTTCCCCGAGCGCCTTCGCTGGATGGTCGAGAAGGTCGTTCACGACCCGGAGGCGCCCTCCGCGCCGAAGCCCGAGTTGCCCGATGCCGTCCGTGACTCGCTGATCTCGCAGTTCAGCGAGGACGTCGCCGCGCTGCAGGAGTTCGCCGGCCGAACGTTCTCCGGCTGGAAGCAGTACTGAATCAACCGGCATCTCCTCAGCTTCGCTTCCGGGGATGCCGGGTGATTAGTCTGGCTGCGTGAGAATTTCTGTCGCCGCCGACGAGCGCGTGGGCGTCGCCGAGGCGGTCGTGGAGGAGCTCCGCAGGCGCGGCCACGAGCCGATCCCGCACGGCGCCCTCGCCGAGGACGAGCGCGACGACTGGGCCTGGGCCAGCGAGGCCGCGGCCCGAGACGTCGCGGACGGTCGCGCGGAGCAGGCGATCGTCTGCTGCTGGACGGGCACTGGGGCTTCGATCGCTGCCAACAAGGTGGACGGCGTCCGTGCCGCCCTCTGTCTCGATGCGCAGACCGCCGACGGCGCGCGCAAGTGGAACGACGCCAACGCGCTGGCGCTCAGCCTGCGGGCAACCTCGGAGGCCGAGCTCACCGAGATCCTCGACGCCTGGTTCGGCGGCGAGCCGAGCGCGGACGCCGACGACGCGGCCAACGTCGAGCACATCGCCGAGATCGAAACCGAATGACGTCCCGGATTCCCGGCGAGACGCACCCCGTCAGGCGGCTGCTCCCCGAAGGGACGGACACGACGGTCGCCGAGCAGCTCGCGGGACTCGACCTGGCGCCGCTCGCGCACGACGATCGCCCCTACCTGATCCTCAACTTCGCGACCACGCTGGACGGCCGCGCGGCGATCAACGGCCGCTCCGGGCCGATCGGCAGCGCCACTGACACCGAGATGCTGCATCGGCTCCGCACGCGGGTCGACGCCGTGATGATCGGCGCCGGCACGATGCGCGCCGAGCGCTACGCCCGGGTGGTCTCAGACCCGGACCTCCGCGCGTACCGCGAGCGCACCGGGCTCGCTCACGACCCTCTCAGCGTGATCATCTCCAACCGGCTCGAGCTGCCCTGGGACGCCGGCCTGTTCACGGACGGGGGCGGCCGCGTCGTCATCTTCACGGCCTCCGATCAGGAGCCCCCGGAGACGGCCACGCCGGTGACCGTCGAGCGCCACCCGGACGGGGTCGATCTCGACCGTGCCCTGGAGTGGCTGCGCAAGGAGCGCGGCATCCGCTCGGTCCTCTGCGAAGGAGGGCCGACGCTCCACGGCCGCCTGCGTGAGGGCGGCCTCGCCGACGAGCTCTTCCTGACGATCGCTCCCAAGATCGCCGGCGGCGAGGGCCCGCGGGTGCTCGAGGGGGCGCTCCCCGACGTCGACGTGGTCGAGCTCGCCTGGCTGCTCGAATCCGAGAGCGAGCTCTTCGCCCGCTACCGCGGGATGTCCGAGACGGCGCCCGACCGGTAGCGTTCAGCACGTGGACTTCAAGCCCTCGCCCGAGGTCGAGTCCCTCCTTGAGCGCATCGAGGCGTTCATGGACGAGCACGTCTACCCGGTCGAGGCCGAGGCGATCAGGGCGATCGACGACGAAGTCAAGCCGGGGACGCCCTACCCGGAGATCCTGGTCGGGCTCCGAGCCACCGCCAAGGAGCAGGGCCTCTGGAACCTGTTCCTGCCGGACTCGGAATACGGCGCCGGCCTCAGCAACTGGGAGTACGGGATGCTCTGCGAGCAGATGGGCCGCAGCCCCATCGTCGCCCCCATGTCCTTCAACTGCTCGGCGCCGGACACGGGGAACATGGAGATCCTCGTCGATCACGGCACGCCCGAGCAGAAGGAGCAGTTCCTCCAGCCGCTGCTCGACGGTGAGATCCGCAGCTGCTTCTCGATGACCGAGCCCGAGGTCTCCGGCTCCGACCCGACCACCCTCCAGACCCGCGCCGAGCTAGTCGACGGTGAGTGGGTGATCAACGGGCACAAGTGGTTCACCTCGGGCGCCAATGGCGCCGAGTTCGCGATCGCGATGGTGGTGACCGATCCCGACGCGGCTCCCTACACGCGGGCGAGCATGATCATCGTCCCGATCGACAACCCGGGCTTCGACCTCATCCGCAACGTCTCGGTGATGGGTCACGACGAGGGTCCCGGCCACTGCGAGGTCCGGTACACGGACTGCCGCGTGCCTGAGTCGAACCTGCTCGGCGAGCGCGGCGCGGGCTTCGTGATCGCCCAGGACCGCCTCGGCCCAGGTCGCATCCATCACTGCATGCGCGCGATCGGCACCGCCGAGCGCGCCATCGAGATGATGTGCGACCGGGCCAACTCCCGGGACTCCTTCGGCGGCCCGCTGGCCGACAAGCAGTTCATCCAGGACTTCATCGCCAAGTCGCGGATGGAGGTCGACCAGGCCCGCCTTCTGACCCTCTATGCCGCATGGCAGATGGACACCGAGGGCAAGCGCCGGGCCCGCCAGGCGATCTCAATGATCAAGGTGGTCGCCGCGAACGTCGTCATGGACGTCCTCGACCGCGCCATCCAGGTCCACGGCTCGCTCGGGATGTCTGACGACACGCCGCTCGCCGGGATGTGGCGCTTCTCGCGCATGCTGCGCGTCGCCGACGGCCCCGACGAGGTCCACAAGATGGTGATCGCCCGCCGCGAGCTGAACCGCGCGGCTAGGCGACTCGAGGCTGAGGACCAGGCCGAGGAACCGGCGAAGGCTCCGGCTTAGCGCGTCGGCTACGGAAGGCGGTCCGCCGCGTCCTTGGCGGCGCCGGCGAGCCGCTCCACCACCTTGGCGAACTCCTCGAAGCCCTCGTCGGTCCTGCCGTACTGGCCCGAGGCGTAGCGGGCGTAGACCCCCTCGAGGATGACCGCCAGCTTCCAGAAGCCCAGGGCGACGAAGAAGTCGATCTGGCTCAGGTCGCGTCCGGATCGCTCTGCATAGCGGTCCCGCACGTCGTCGCGCGTCGGGAAGCCGGGCGCGATCGTCGCCGGAGCGAAGAGCGGCATGAAGTCGTCGCTGGCCTCGGACCAGTAGACCAGGAGCATCCCGACGTCGGCTAGCGGATCGCCGAGCGTGCAGAGCTCCCAGTCGACCACGGCGGCGACCTCTCCGGAGGGCGAGAGAATCATGTTGTCGAGCCGGTAGTCGCCGTGGACGATGGTCGCCGGACCCTGCTCCGGGATCCGGGCCGAGAGTCGTTCATGGACCGCGTCCACCGCCGGCAGCTCCCGCGTCTTCGACTTTTCCCACTGTCCCTGCCAGCGGC
>JBKPND010000082.1:0-14032 GCA_046732465.1 Actinomycetota bacterium | reverse complement strand
CCGACGGCGAGGTCTATTGCCGCTACGAGGAGTCCATCCGCGGCGCCGACGTCTTCATCGTCCAGTCCACCGCCGCGAACGAGACCGAGAACATGACCCCCAACGACGCGCTCATGGAGCTGCTCGCCATGATCGATGCGGCCCAGGGCGCCTCCGCCCACCGGATCATCGCCGTCATGCCCTGGTACGGCTACGCGCGCCAGGACAAGAAGTCCGCTCCGCGCGAGCCGATCTCCGCCCGCATCGTCGCCAAGTGCCTCGAGACCGTGGGCGTCGACCGTGTCCTCAGCATGGACCTGCACGCCGGTCAGGTGCAGGGGTTCTTCAACGTCCCGCTGGACCACATGACGGCGATGCCGATGCTCACGCAGTGGATCGACGATCTGCCCTTCAAGGAGGAGCGGGTGATCGTCTCGCCGGACGCCGGCCGCGTGAAGACGGCGCGGAATTTCGCCCGCAAGATCGGCTCGACCTGGGCCGTGATGGAGAAGGAGCGTCCCGCCCAGCAGGTGGCCGAGATCGGTTACGTGGTCGGTGACGTCGAGAACAAGACGGCGGTGCTGGTCGACGACATGATCGACACGGCAGGCACGCTGACCGCGGCGGCGCGGGCGGTCATGGATGAGGGTGCGGCGCGGGTAATCGCTGTCGCCACCCACGGCGTCTTCTCGGGCCCGGCCTACGAGCGGCTGGCGGACTCGCCGATCGAGCGCATCGCCGTCACCGACACCATCCCGCAGCGGCCCGGCCCGCCGGAGAAGATCACCGTGCTGTCAGCGGCGCAGACCCTCGCGGACTCGATTCGCCGCATCTTCACCGACGACTCGGTCTCCGAGATCTTCGCTGGCGAGAACCAGCTCTTCTAGCCGGCGCGACCTACGGCTTCCGCTGCAGCTCTAGAACCTGCTGGAAGGTCGGGCGATTCGTGCTGGGGAACCTGTTCGGCAAGAGCCCCGGCACGAAACCGGTCGTGGATGCGGGCTCTCGCCACAACGCCGGATCGGGTTGACCCTGCGCCGCGGCCAGTTGATTCGCGGTCTGGTCGATGACTGCCCATAGTGATGCCCGGCACGCCGACAGCGAGCCGCCGC
This sequence comes from Actinomycetota bacterium, assembly GCA_046732465.1. Lineage (GTDB taxonomy): Bacteria > Actinomycetota > Thermoleophilia > Solirubrobacterales > 70-9 > DASUPK01. The sequence goes on along the minus strand of JBKPND010000082.1, from coordinate 12,941 downwards.
CGCAGTACGAGAGGTGGAAGCGGCCCTTCACGGGATCGCCCAGGAGCGTCCGCAGGTCCTTGTCCACATACGACTCGCCCGACTGACCACCGAGGCCGCGCACCGAGTCGAGGGCGCCGAGCAGCGGCCCGAACACCGGCTGCATGACAGCGGCGGCGATCGGGTGCCAGGCCGCGTCCATGATCACCGGACCGGCGTCGTCGTAGAACCCGTCGCCGTTCGAATCCAGGCGTGGAGCATCGCGGCGCACCCAGTCGTCCAGGAGATCCACGACCTTCTGGTCGCGGGTGTTCGGCGCGGGGCCCGTCCGCAGCACTTGCCTGACGACGGGCCAGACGAGCGAGCGGTCGTCCTCGGTTGCGGCGCGGTTCATGATCCCGACGTTGTCCGTGATCCGAGCGCGCTTCGGCCATTGGTCGAACAGCTCGACGTGTTGCACGGAGCCGTATGGCTCGTCGTCACCGTGCATGAACCCAGGCGCCGATTGGTTGTTCCAGTTGAGCAGCAGGCCGCCGGGACCGTTCTTCTGATGCGGGTGTTGGTTCTGGCTCAGGAAGCCGGTCCATTCATAGTTGCCATTCCCTAGCGTGGGGAGCCGCCGGTCGAGCCCCCGCGGCCGGCGCGGAAGCAGGCCAGACGAGAAGTAGGCCGTCGCCTTGCGCGACGCATAGGCCCAGTTGAAGGTGAAGCCGAACTCGTTTGCCGTCCTCCAGAACCTCTGCGGCGAGCGGGCGACGCCGTCCGTCATGTCCTTGAGCGCCGCCAGGTTGAGAGCGTCGCGACCGAAGGTGGACCGGCGGCGCGAGAGCGCGTACGGGACGCCCTGAATCGTCGCCGTCGCGAACACGGGGCCGTGCACCGAGACGTTGTAGATCAGGGGCGTGCCGTTCAGCGTGCCGGCGTTGAAGCTCTCGAAGGCTCGGCAGGCGCCGTTGTAGACGTAGTGCGTGGACGAGCGCGTGGGAGCGGAGCCGTCCGGCTCGCAGAGCTTCTCCGCGTAGACGTCGCGAACGTCGCCCCCGGACGAGGTCAGGCTCCAGGCGTAGTTCTGCGTGCGCCCGATCAGGACGTACATGGCGAGACCCGGGACCGTGATGCCCTGCGCGTGGTAGCCGGGGCCGTGCAGGTCCATCTGCTCGACGATCTCCGGGTAGTAGTAGCCGAGCTGCGGCCCCATGACGGCGAGCGTGTTGTGGGTAGCCGAGCGCTGCGGGGCGGTGACCTGGAAGTTGGAGGCCCGCGTTCGCGCTGGGGCGGCCGCCGCCTGTGCCGCAGGCACCCGCGGATTTATGCTCTGAATCGAGCCCGGATCGACGATCACCGACCCCTTGACCGGCCCGCCCGTCAGCGGCGGATAGTTGAATCGCTTGTCGATCGTCGTCGGCGCCTCCGGGTCGTCGGCGAGCATGACGTCATCCCATGCCTCGTGGCCTCTGGTGGAGCCAAGCCCCTGCTGCAACTGTGCGAGCAGGCTCGCGTTGGCGGCCTCGCCGCCGCCGCCAGCGCCGAAGATCGAGCCGATGAAGGCGGTGACCGCGAGCACGTCGTTGACCGTGGCCGGCGGCTCAGTGCTGTTGGTCGCCTTCAAGTAGGCGTTGATCCCATCGGCGTAGGCCTGCGCGTCGGCGATGATCTGCCGGCCCTTGTTGCCGTAAGTGTCGATCAGGAGCTGGCGCTGCTGGGTGACGAGCGCCTCCGTCTGAGCGCTCGGCTCGAAGGTCTGGCCGCTGGTCACCAGGCTGAACGCGTCGATGTTCGGAACGTCGGCGACGGCGACGCGGGCCGGCTCCCGGCCGAGCTGGAGAAGGAGCATGCGGTCGCGGGCGGTCGCCCAACCCGCCCCGAACGCGACATCGGCACGAGTCTGACCGTAGATGTGCGGCACGCCGAACGAGTCGTAGATCAGGCGCAGCCCCGGACGGCCCGTCACCTCCTCATGGGTCTGCCCGATCGGCTGAAAGTCCTCTGGAAGGAAAAACCGGTCGATGTCCGCCTGGGTCACGTTGTCGCGAAGCGGCGTCAGTCCCGCGTAGAGCGGAAGCTGATCAGTCGAGTTCTGCGTAAAGGGGATGCCGCCGAAGTTTCCGGGCGGCAGGATGTAGCGGGAGATGTCCGCCTTGCCCTTCTTCTCCTGTGGCGCGGCCGTCGCCGAGGCAGGGAAGGCGAGGAGCGCGATCCCCAAGAGGAGCGCAATGAAGAGACGCCCCGGTCCGGCAGGTCTTCCTGACCTGACCCTGATGATTGGCTCGCTTCCCAGCGGCACGTGCGCCGGTCCTATACCCCGAAGGGAGCTGGCTAATCCTCGTGGGGCTTGCCGCGGGGCGCCGTGGGACCGCTGCCGACGATCTTCCAGTCGCCGTGTCGGCGCTCCAGGAACAGCGACAGCTTCACGGGCTTGCCGTTCTCACCCTGGGTGACGATGTAGGCGGTGCCCTTGTCTCCCGCCGCTCCGACCGTCGTCAGCCGGTAGGTGTGGCGCGGTGCTCCCGAGGTCTGTTCCTTCAGGAAGTTGACGCAGTTGTTCCCGCCGAGCTGCTGGCGGAGCGGGTCGCCGAGCAGGGAGCAGACTCGCGCGAAGTCCCCCGCGTTCTGCGCGTCGACGTAGGCCTGGGCCGTCCCCTGCGCGGTCTGCGCCTGACCATCGCCGCTGTCGTCCCCGCCGCAGCCAGCGATCGCCACGGCGAGGATAGCCGCCAGCGCCCCCAGGCCGATTCCCGTGCGCCTCATCGGCGCAAGTGAATCACCTGAGGCGGTCCGCTCCAATTCACTACTGTGGTCCGCCAATGTCGGCCGAGGCGGCAGAGGGCAAGCAGGAGGCGCGGGACGGCGTCCCCGAGTACCGGCGCGTCGGCCACAAGGGCGCCGACGCGATCGTTACCGGCAACACCGCCGAGAGCTTCGACGCCGCGGTCGACCACGGCGTCGACATGATCGAGCTCGACGTGCTGCGCGCCAAGGAGGGCAAGCTGATCGTCGCCCACGACCACCACGACGCGCTCGTGCGCAAGCCGATGGACCTGACCGAGGCCCTGGACCTCTTTCTCGAGCCGCCCCTGGACGAGGTCGAGATCGACTGCGACCTGAAGCTCGCCGGGCGCGAGGCCGAGCTCGCGGGCGCCCTCTCGGGCCGCGGCCTGGTGGAGCGGGCGATGGTCTCGACGATGGAGGTCGAGAGCCTGATCAAGCTGCGCACGCTGGAGCCCGACCTCCGCCTCGGCTGGACCTATCCGAAGACGCGGCGGGACTGGACGCAGTACGGCTGGGCCGGGCCCGCCCTCCGCGCCGGCCTCTCCGCGATGCGCCGGCGCTTTCCCGGGATCCTCGAGAAGAAGGCCCCGCGCATGGGCGTGAACGCGGTGTGGGTGTACCACCAGGTCATCACGCCGCGACTCGTGGAGTCCGCACGCAAGGTCGGCGTGGAGCTGATCGCCTGGACGGTCGACGACGCCGACCGGATCCACGAGCTGCTGGACATGGGCGTCGATGGGATCTGCTCCAACGATCCGCGCCTGTTCGACGCGGCGGAGCGACAGATTCAGCCAGCCAAGGCGGGGTAGCTACACGCGGCTCGCCAGACCGGGCGTCTGGCGGGTGCCGCGGCCCTCGAAGAAGCGCCACTCCACCTCGCCGAGCACGGTCGAGGGCGGGTCCGCGTACACCCATTCGCGCATGATCCGGTGCCAGTTGGCGGTCGCTCGGAGCTGCGCCAGCACCGCGAGCAGGCCCGTCTCCATCCGCCGACCCATGAGCTCGTCGGCAGGCAGGCTCTCCCTGCGCACCAGGTCATAGAAGTCCGAGCGCGGGTCAGAGGTCACCTCGATCATCTTCATGACTCGCTTCGGCGAGATCCGGACCTCGCCGTCCTCGAGGTACCAGCCGCCGACCATCTTCACGTGCTTCATCAGGCGCTCGGCGTCCACCTTGCTCGGGTCGCTGACGAACCCCAGGTCGTGGAGCGCCGCGCGGAGGGCCTCTGGATCGTCGCGGCCAGCGGCGTCGACGGCGCGCTGCTCGAGCTGGATCTGCTCCGGAGTGAGGCGCTTGGTCATCCCGAAGTCCAGGAAGGCGACCCGCCCGTCGTCCATGAGCAGGTAGTTGCCCGGATGGGTGTCGGCGTTGAAGTGCTGCAGGTGGTAGATCGATCCGAAGCAGAAGCGAAAGACGATCTCGCCGAAGATGTCGCGCTCGTCCTGATCCAGCTCCTTGACCTCGTCGAAGCCGCGGCCCTCGACGTAATCCGAGACCAGCACCCGCCGCCGCGAGTGGCGCGAGTGAACCCTCGGTACGAAGATGAAGGGGTGCCCGTCGTAGGCGCGGGCGAAGGCGCGCTGATTCTGGGCCTCGTACTCGTAGTCGAGCTCCTCGAGGACGCGCTCGCGGAGCTCGGAGGCCACCGCCTTGGCGTCGAGGCCGGGGGCGAGGACCTTGGCGAGGCGCACTAGGATGCCGGCATTGGCCACGTCGGATTCCAGGGCGTCGGCGATCCCGGGGTACTGGACCTTGACGGCGACCTTCGTCCCGTCGCGAAGCGTGGCCCTGTGAACCTGTCCGATCGAGGCGGCGGCGAAGGCCTCCTCCTCGATCTCGGCGAAGACGCGCTCGGGGCGCTCGTCGTATTCCTCCTCGAGGACCTCACTCACCTTCTCCCACGGCATCGCGGGAGCGTGAGTGCGCAGCTTGGAGAGCTGCTCCTGGTAGATCTCGCGGTACTCCGGCGGCAGAAAGTCGGCATCGATGAAGGAGGCCATCTGGCCGATCTTCATCGCCGCCCCCTTCATCTCGCCCAGGACGGAGGCCATCTTCAGCGCCGTCTCCAGGTGACGGGTCTCGAGGCGCTCTTGCGCACTCTCCTCTGAGCGGACGACGTTCGCCGCGGCGGTCCCCGCATAGCGCGTCGCCTGGCCGCCGAGCGCTGTGCCGAGCTTCGCCGAGCGGCCTATCCGTGACTTCGGGATCCGGCCATGCTGCTCCTCCGGCTCGAGAGGGTCGGAGCTGCGCGCGCGTTCCTCGGGATCAACCCGGAGGGCGTCCACGCCCTGCTCATCCCGTTGCTCCCGTTCTTCGTCGCTGCCCATTGCCCTCACCTATTTTCTATCCTGGCGCCCGAGCGTAGCCCAGCGATGGCACAGGACAGAGTCACACTCAAGGTTTCCCAGCGCGACACCTTCGGGTCGCGGGCGACGCGGCGCCTGCGCCGCGACGGCCTCGTGCCGGGAATCGTCTACGGACAGGGCGGCGAGGCGCGGCCGTTCCAGGTCCCGGCCCGCGAGCTCCGCACAGTGCTCGCCGGGGGGCAGACGCTGCTCGACCTGGAGCTCGAGGGATCCAAGGCGGTCCCCGTGGTGATCAAGGAGGAGCAGCATCACCCGGTCCGCGGCGACGTGCTGCATCTCGACTTCTATGAGGTTCGCCTCGACGAGGAGATCCAGGCCGAGGTGGCGATCGAGCTCGAGGGCGCGGACAACGCCCCCGGCGTGCGCGAGGGAGGCGTGCTCGAGCACGTCACCCGCGAGATCACCGTGGAGGCGCTGCCCACCGAGATCCCGGAGCAGATCACCGTCGACGTCTCCGAGATGGAGATCAACGACACGATCAACCTCGCCTCGGTCGCCATTCCCATCGGCGTCAAGCTGATGGCGGAGGAGCCCGAGGAGATCACCATCGCCACCCTGAGCCCGCCGCGGATCGAGGAGGAGCCCGAGCCCGAGGTCGAGGAGGAGGCCGAGCTCGTCGGCGAGGGCGAGGAGGTCCCCGAAGGCGAGGAGGCCCCCGAGGGCGAAGGCGAGGCGGAGGGCGAGGCCGCTCCCGAGGGCGAGGGCGGCGGCGAGGAATCCGGCGGCGAGGGGTAGTGACCTTCTGGGATCGCCTCTTCCGGCGCAGCCGCCGCGGCGATCCGTCGCAGTACATCCCTCCACAGACCTACGTCGATCCCGGTAGCACCGCTCCGCCCCCGGACCCGGGAGGAGAGCACAGGGCTCCCGAACCCGAGCACGGCGGACAGCCGGGAGCGGATCCGGCCCAGTACGACGACCCGGCAGCGTACGACGACCCGGGTCAACCCGGCGACGCCGGCGGTGGCGACAGCGGTGGGGGGGACGGAGGCGGTGGAGGCAACGGAGGCGGAGGGGGCGATTAGCCCCTGGGGGCTGCGCCGCAGGCGGCGCGGCGCCGACGAAGAGAACCGCGGGTCCGGCCGCGCGGATTTCCTGATCGTGGGTCTCGGCAATCCCGGCCGCGAGTACGCCGGCACCCGGCACAACCTCGGCTTCGAGGTCGTCGACGAGCTCTCTCGCCGCTGGGAGCTCCCCAAGGCCCGTAAGCGATACGGCGGGCTGATCGCCGAGGGCCGCACCGCACCAGGCGGCCCCCGCGTCGCCATCCTGCTGCCCCAGACCTTCATGAACGAGTCCGGCTCCGCGGCCGGGCCGGCGCGGGGTGAGATCGGAGTGCCCCTCGACCGCGTCATCGCCCTGCACGACGAGATCGACCTTCCCTTCGGTGAGGTGCGGAGCAAGCTCGGGGGTGGGGTCGCGGGACACAACGGCCTGCGCAGCCTCAGCCAGGGGCTCGGGGGCAAGGACTTCTGGCGAGTTCGCGGTGGGGTGGGGCGCCCCGACACGACCGATCCCGAGATCGTCTCCAACTACGTGCTCTCGAGATTCCGGGAGCCGGAGGAGGAGGTCCGGCTGCTGATTCAGTCCGCCGCCGACGAGGTGGAGCGGCTGCTCGAGGAGATCACCGACGCCGGCGACGGGACCGAGGAGCGGGACTGATGCCGCTGACCAGCTACTCGGTGGACGAGAGGCAGATCGCGCTGCTCCGGCTCGAGCGAGCCGAAGCACGCAACGCGATCAACACCGAGATGCTCGACGAGCTGCTCGCCCACCTCGATCGGGCCAAGGGCGACAGCGAGGCGCGCGTGGTGGTGATCTCCTCCAACGACCACCTCGGCCTCTCGGCTGGAGCCGACGTCAAGGAGGAGCTCGATGAGGAGGGCCGCGTCCACCGCATGGAGCTCTTCGCCCGACTCTACGATGAGCTGACGGCGTTCCCGAAGCCCACGGTGGCCGCCTGCCACGGCTCGGTGGTGGGCGGAGGCGCGGAGATCGCGGTGGCCTGCGACCTGCGGGTCGGCGGCTCGAACCTGAGAATGCGATTCCCCGGCGCCGCGCTGGGTGTGCCGGTCGGCCCCGCCCGCCTGGTGACCCTCTGCGGCCTGGCCACGGCGAAGTACCTGCTGCTCACCTCCCGCAACGTGAGTGCGGACGAGGCGCTGCGCATGGGCCTCGTGCATCGGGTGGCACCGGCGGCGGCCACTGAGGACGCGGCGCTCGACCTCGCTGCTGAGGTAGCCGCCCACCCACCCGAGGCGGTCGCCCGCCTCAAGGCGATGCTGCATCGCTGGGACGGGGTGGTCGAGCGCTCGGCCGACGAAGGCCGGGGGCAGGTCGAGTGGCAGCGCTCGGGCCCGGGTTTGCCGTACCGCAGCTGAGATCCGTCTACTCGTCGCGGCGCCGGAAGGGTCGGGCCACCCTGCTCAGGAAGCGGTACCAGGGGGCGCTGCGCAGGATCTCGAGAGACGCGTGGGCCACCTCGGCCCGAGCCTCGGCGGCCTCGGCGCGGACCTCCGCCTCCGCCAGCCGCGATGAGAGCAGTCGAGCCTCGTGGCTGGCGCCCAGAGCTCGGGACTCGGTCTCCCACTGCACCCGCGACATTCGGGCGAACTCCCGAAACGGGGTGTTGGGCGGCGGGTCGCCCGGCTCCAGCCGCTCGAACAGCGCCACCAGCTCCTCCGCGTGCCGGGAGGCGGCGTGGTGCAGGCGCGCCAGGTCGAGGTTCACGCTGCCCATCGACTGCCGGTATTCGCGCAGCCGGTCGGCGAGCGCCCCGGGGGCGACCATCGCCTCGTCGCTGGTGGCGTGCGCGAAGTTGATCCCCTCGAGCGCCTGGTAGGTCTCGCCGGTCACCCAGCCGTCGCCGCCCAGGTAGTCGTAGACGAAGGCGGCCCGGGCGCACGCCATCGCCTCGACGATCGACCTCCCGCTCCCGATCACGATGTCCACCTGGTTGATCTCCTGCTCCGGCGTCGGGGTGGTCCGGGCGCCGTACCGCCCCAGCTCCACGCATTCGAGGCCGAGCCGGTCGAGGACGGCGATGACGTCCTCTCGCCGGTCGACCGACAGGTTGTTGCCGAGCAGCAGCACGCGCCTCGGGGATTCGCCTATCGGCCCCCGCGGCGCGAAGCGCGCCAGGTCGACCGGCTGGCGCAGTCGCACGATCTCCGGGCGCTCGGCGAAGGCGGCGGCGCGCTTGGCAAGGCGCTCATGTAGCACGACCACGGCGCCCACGATCCCCGGGAGCTGGGGAGGCTGCCAGCGGTCGAGCACGCTCGAGCCGCTGTGCATGCAGAGCGCCTGCGGAATGCCCGGGAAGCGATCCGCGAGCAGATATGACGTTGCCCTGTCCTGGGCGTAGATCACGTCGCAGTCGTCCGGCAGGGCGCCCTCGCCGGCGGCCACGCGGATGCCTCGTTCCTCGGTGACCCGGGCGAGCTCGCCCGTCTCCTCGGCGAAGATCGTCACCTCGTGGCCGAGCGACTGCAGCTCCGTCGCCACGGTCAGCGTGTACGTCCCCGCCCCTCCGATCGCTCCGAACTCGAGCGTGCCGAGCACGATTCGCATGGGTCCGGCACGATAAGAGCATGTCCGTGCCGCGTGTCGACCGCGGCCTTCCCGGGAGGGATGGGGTGACAGAACAGCGACGGCCCGCCGTCCCGGATGGCCCCTACCTGGTGATGGGCGCCGGCAACGCCGGCCGCTCAGCGGCGGCGACGCTCGCCGGCCGTGGCCGCCCTCCGGCGGTCCTGATCTGCGACGACAGGATCGGCGATGAGGTCCGGCGGGCGGGTCGCGAGCTCGCCGAGAGAGGGGTCGAGTTCACGGATGACTCGATCGGCGCGCTCGACCGGGTCCGAGCAGTCATCAAGAGCCCCGGGATCAAGCTGAGCCATGAGGTGATCGACGCCGCGCGAGCGCGCGCGCTGCCGGTCCTCGACGAGTTCGAGCTCGGCTGGCGCCTGTCACGGCGGCCGGTCGTCGCGATCACCGGCACGGACGGGAAGTCGACGACGTGCGCGCTGGCCGTCGCCGCGCTCGAAGCGGCAGGCGGAGAGCCGCTGCTCGCCGGCAACGTCGAGGGATTCCGAAACGCCCCGGCGATGTCGGCCATACCGCCCGAGCACGACGGCTGGGTGGTCGCGGAGGTCTCCAGCTACCAGGCCGCGGGCTGCACGGAGTTCCTCCCCTCGGCCGCCATCCTCACCAATCTCGCCTCCGCGCACCTGGGCTGGCACGGCTCGATGGAGGCGTACGCGGACGCCAAGCGAAGCGTGTTCGTGCGCGGGGACGGCGCCGTCGGCATCGGGGTGGTGAATGCCGACAATGACTTCGGACGGGGACTCGCGGGTGAGATCGAAGAGAGAGGAGGCCGGGCGCTCACCTTCGGCCTCTCAGTGGACGCCCTGTACCGGATCCTGAGCTGCAGCTCGTCGCTCCACGGCAGCTCGATCGAGATCGAGGCGCCGGACGGATCGATCCAGATCGAAACGCGGCTACCGGGTACCTACAACGCCGCGAACGTCGCCGCCGCGCTGGCGCTCTCGGACGGGCTCGGTTTCCCGCGCGAGACGACGCTGGAGGCGCTGGCCGCCACCCCCGGGGTCCCCGGGCGCTTCGAGCCCGTCGACGAGGGGCAGCCGTTCGACGTCGTGGTCGACTTCGCGCACACGCCCGCAGCCGTCGACCAGTCCCTCGCCCTGGCCCGCGAGCTGGCCGGGGGGCGCGGGGGAAGGGCGATCGTCGTCATGGGCAAGGTCGGGCCCGGGACCCGGCCCTACCAGGAGGCGATCGGCCGAGCCTGTGCCTCCGGCGCCGATCACCTGATCATCTGCGGGTCGAGCCTCCGCGGGGAGCCGCAGCTGATCGAGGTGCCGGGCGTGCTCGCCGGGGCGCGCCAGGTCGAGGGCGGAGAGATCGAGGTGGTGCTCGACCGGCGCAAGGCGATTTCCCGAGCGCTCTCGATGGCTCGACCCGGCGACCTGGTGATGATCCTGGGCCGCGGCGGCCGTCGGCGAATGATGTACGACACCAAGGGGCCGCCCGGGGTCTTCGACGACCGTGAGGTCGCTGGCGAGCTGCTGGCGGAGCTAGTCTCGCCGCGTGCGCCGGAGGCGCCGGTACCAGGGCTTCGATAGCTGGGACTCGGCGGCAGCCGCACGCGCCTCGGCCTCGCGCAGACGTGCCGAGAGCAGCCGCGCCTCGTGAGCCGCCCCCAGGGCGCGCGACTCGGCCTGCCACTGAGCCCGCGCCATACGGGCGAGCTCGCGGAGCGGAGCGTCGGAGGTCCGGCGTTCCGGCCTGAGCCGCTCGAACAGCCCCACCAGCTCCTCCGCGTGCCGCGCGGCGCTGTGGTGTAGCCGGGCCAGATCTCGGTTGGCGCTCCCCATGGAGGCCCGGTACTCCCGGAGCCGCGGCGCCAGGTCCTCCGGCGCGACCAGGTTGTCGTCCCCGGTGGCCCCGGCGAAGTTGATCGCCTCGAGTCCCCGGTAGGTCTCGGGCGTCACCCATCCGTCGCCGCCCATCTGGCCGTAGACGAACGCCGCACGGCCGCAGGCCATCGCCTCGACGATGGTCCGGCCCTCGCCGATCACGATGTCCACCAGGTTGATCTCCTGCTCCGGGGTGAGCGAGGTCCGGTCCGCATAGCGACCAAGGTCGCTCACCTCGAGCCCGGCTTCGTCGCAGGCGCGGAGCACGGCCGTCCTCCGCTCGCCGGTCAGGTAGTTGCCGAGCAGAAGCACGCGGCGAGGGGACTCCGCAACCGCGGCGCGAGGGGCGAAGCGGGTCAGGTCGACGGGCTGCGTGAGCCTGACGATCTCCTCGCGATGGGCAAGCGCGGCCGCCTGCTGAGCCATCCTCTTATGCAGCACGACCACGGCGCCGACGACGCCGGGCAGCTGGGGTGGCAGCCAGCGCGTGAACTCGCTGGCTCCCGCGTGCATGCAGAAGGCCTGCGGTCGCTCCGGATAGCGCTCGGCGAGCTGGTAGGCGCTCGGGGCGTCCTGGGCGTAGAGAGCGTCGCATTCGTCTGGCAGCGCCCGCTCACCGACCGCGACGCGGATCCCGCGCTCCTCCGCCTCGCCGGCCAGCTCGCCGGCATCCTCGGCGAAGATCGTGACCTCGTGCCCGAGCATCTGCAGCTGTCCGCCCACCGTCATCAGGTAGGTGGCGGCGCCGCCGACGGCGCCGAACTCCAAGGTCCCCAGCACGATCTCCATGGCTCGCGAGCCAGTGTCACAGAAGGCGTTCGAGCTACGCTCGCCGACGGGTTGAACCGGGAGAGGAGATCCCGCCCTGAATTGCCGAAGGGGCCATGCCTGGTGATCGGGATCGGAGAGGCGGGGCAGGGAGCGGCCAGGGCGCTCGCCCACAAGCGCGGCCCGGAGCACGTGCGGATCTGGGACGACGCCCGGACCGCCGAGGTCCTCGCGGGGCGGAGTTCGCTGGAGGAGGAGGGCCTGAGATGGCAGGATCCTGCCGCCGCGCTCGAGGAGGTCGGCTTCATCGTGAAGAGCCCCGGGATCCCGATGGAGAACCCGCTGCTCGAGGATGCCTCCCGGAGAGGGACCCCGGTGATCGACGAGCTGGAGCTGGGTTGGCGGCTGAGCTCGTGGCCGATCGTCGCCGTCACCGGGACCAACGGGAAGTCGACGACGACGACCCTCGTGCACGCGGCGCTCGAGGCTGCGAGCGAGAGGCCGATCCTGGCCGGCAACGTCGAGTCCTACCGCGGGCTTGGCCCGGTCTCGGCCGTTCCGACCGACCACGACGGGTGGGTCGCGGCCGAGGTCTCCAGCTACCAGCTCGTCGGCTGTCCCGAGTTCCTGCCGGACGCCGCGGTGCTCACCAACCTGACCCCGGACCACCTCAACAGACACCGGACGATGGACGAGTACGCGGGCGCCAAGCGGCGGGCGTTCGTGCGCGGCGAGCGGGCGGTGGAGCTGGCGGTGGTCAAGTCCGACGACCTGCTGGGGCGGCGTCTGGTGGAGGAGGTGCCCGCCCGGGGCGGCCGTGCCATCACCTTCGGCTCGTCGGAGGCGGCGGACTACCGGGTCATGCGCTGCAGCTCCACGCTTCGCGGCGGAAGCTTCCAGATCGCCACCCCGGACGGGACCATCTCAATCGAGACGCAGCTGCCGGGGGAGCACAACGCCTTGAACGTCGCCTCCGCGATCGCCCTTGCGGACGGACTGGGACTGGCGCGGCAGCCAGTCCTCGGCGCTATCGCTGAGATGACCCCGCTGCCCGGGCGCTTCGAGCCCGTCGACGAGGGGCAGCCGTTCGATGTCGTCGTCGACTTCGCACTCTCGTCCGATGCGGTCACCCGCGCGCTCGAGACCGCGCGGGGTCTCACCGAGCCGCGGGGCGGGCGGGTGATCGCGGTGATGGGGGCGATCGGCCGGAGCCATCGACCGACCCGCGAGCAGACCGGGCGGGCGGCTCGGGAGGCCGCGGATCACCTGATCCTCTGCGGCTCGAGCATGCGGGGCGAGCCACCGCTGGTCGCCCTCGAGGGCCTTCTGATCGGCGCGCGCGACGCCGAGGGCGGCGAGCTGGAGGTCGCGCTCGATCGCCGCGCCGCGATCGCCCGGGGACTGGAACTCGCGAAACCGGGTGATCTGGTGGCGATCCTCGGTCGCGGCGGCCTGCCCACCATGGCGTACGACACACGCGGGGGCAGCGGGCCCTTCGACGACCGCGAGGTCGCGCGCGAGCTGCTGCGAGAGCTCCAGCCCACAGCGGGCTAGCCGTGGAAGACGGCCTCGACGTTGTGGCCGTCGGGATCGAGCACGAAGGCGCCGTAGTACCCCTCGCTGTACC